>NZ_JAFCTW010000004.1:0-394679 GCF_049896225.1 Caulobacter sp. DWR3-1-2
CAGCACGGGCTTGTAGGCGGCCTTGGGCGCGCCATTACGCTTCAGCTCACGGCAGATGCTCGATGGCGAGCGACCCAGAGCCGCAGCGATTTGTCGGATCGTCTCACCCGCTTCACGACGCCGGGCAAGCTCACACCGCTCCTCGAGCGTGAGGTGATCATAGGCTTGTCCCATCGCAACACCTCGGTCAGAGAGTGTTGCACTTCGTTTGTGAACTCAGGGGACCCAGATCCCATAGCGGTGTGGTGGATCGGAGGGGCTCAGAGCCCGTGGCGTCAGCCCCAAAGCCATTCCATCCGGGTCCCAGCATTCGCCGGGATGAGCGGAGAAAAAGGGCGATGCCGCACCGGCAGGAAACGCGCTTGGACCCAATCACAGCCTTAGCGCGTTGACCCGGCTCATCTTCCAATCAGGAGCACGGCGACCATGGGCATCTTCAGCAACATCATGGACAAGATCTTCCATCACAAGCCCAAGGCGGCCCCCGCGCCGACCACCCCGACGCCCGCGCCGCAAGCCGCTCCGACCGCCGCCGCGCCCGCCCCAGCCCCGCAGGTCATCGACGTCACCGCCTCGCTCGACGACATGGCCGCCAATGCCGGGCAGAAGCTGGACTGGCGCCATTCGATCGTCGACCTGATGAAGCTGGTCGGCATGGAGAGTAGCCTGTCGGAGCGCAAGGAACTGGCCGACGAGCTGGGCTATAGCGGCGACAAGAACGACAGCGCGGCCATGAACATCTGGCTGCACAAGCAGGTAATCAAGAAGCTCTCGGAAAACGGCGGCAAGGTGCCGGCCGAGTTGATGGACTAAACGAGCACGCAAGACTCCCTCCAGCCCTCCGCGCCATCTCCCCCTCTGGGGAGCCGTCGCGAGCGCCCGAGGGGGTCTTCACTCCCCTTCGTACCCCACCCCCGTCAGATACAGTCCGTCGGCCGGCGCGACCGGCCCACAGGCCGTGCGATCCTTGGCTTCCAGCGCCTCGCGCACGTCCTGAGCACTCCACCGCCCGATCCCGACCTCGGCCAGGGTCCCGGTCATCGACCGCACCTGGCGATGCAGGAACGACCGCGCCTCGAACACCAGATGCACCTCGTCGCCGACGCGCGACACCCGCGCCACGTCCAGCGTCTTCAGCGGCGACTTGGCCTGGCAGGCCATGTCACGAAACGTGGTGAAGTCGTGCAGGCCCACCAAATGCCGGGCCGCCGCCTGCATGGCCTCGGCGTCGATCAGTTTCTTGACGTGCCAGACCTTGCCCGCCTCCAACGCCGGCGGGGCGGGGCGGTTGAGAATGCGGTAGAGGTAGCGACGCTCGACCGCCGAGAAGCGGGCGTGCCAGTCGCCCGTCACCACCACCGCGTCGAGCACGCTGACCGCCTCGCGCGCCAGGTGGGCGTTGAGGGCGTTCATCACCGTCTGAGCGGGCCAGTCGCGCTCGAGATCGACATGGACCACCTGGGCCGTCGCATGGACGCCGGTGTCGGTGCGGCCGGCCGCAGCGATGCGGATCTCCTGGCCGCAGAACGCCTTCACCGCCGTCTCGATCGCCCCCTGCACCGACGGCAGCGCGGCCTGGGCCTGGAAGCCGTTATAGGGCCGGCCGTCATATTCAATCGTCAGGCGGTAGCGGGGCATCTAGTCTGGCTTGACCTAAAACGAGGAAACCAATGGCGCTTATCACAAGCTTCCAACGAAAGCCGCAAGCTAGCGGCCAACTCCAACGAACCGACGTCGTGGGCCACTACAAGGTGTTCTCCCATGATGGACAAAAGCGGGTCCTTCAAATCGACACGCTCGGGTCTCAACAGCGGGAAATCCCTGGCAAGGTGAGCCAGACAATTCAACTGTCGGAGGACAGCGCCAGAGAACTTTGGCTGATCCTCGGCAAAGAGTTTGCCTTCAAAACCTAGGCCAGAGCTGTCCCTACTGCCAGCGGGAAGCCTCGAACGAAGACCTCGGCGTCCTGGGCGCCCTTGCCCTCGCGCTGGGCCTTGAGCAGGCGCACCGCGCCGTCGCCACAGGCGATGAGCAGGGCGTCGTCGAGCACCGCGCCCGCCGCGCCGTCACCGTCCTCGACCCGCGACAGCAAGGCCTTGACCCGCACCGGCCCCTTGTCCGACGGCGCCTCGAACCAGGCTCCGGGAAAAGGCGAAAGCCCGCGGATGTGGCAGTCCACCTCGGCGGCCGAGCGAGTCCAGTCGATGCGAGCCTCGGCGGGCTTGATCTTCTTGGCGTAGGTCACGCCCTCGTCGCTCTGCGGCGTCTCGCGGGCCCCGCCGCGCTCGATGGCGGCCAGGGCGACGGGCAGGATGCGCGAACCGACGGCGGCCAGCTTGTCGTGCAGCGAGCCGGCGGTCTCCAAGGCGTCGATCCGCACCTGCTCGCCCATCAGCACGGGGCCTTCATCGAGGCCGACGCTCATCCGCATCACCTGGACCCCGGTCACCGCGTCGCCGGCCATGATCGCCCGCTGGATCGGCGCGGCGCCCCGCCAACGGGGCAGCAGGCTGGCGTGAAGGTTGAAACAGCCCAGGCGCGGGGCGTCGAGCACCTCGGCCACCAAGATCTGGCCAAAGGCCACCACCACGGCGGCGTCGAGGTCCAGGGCCTGAAAGGCTGCGATCTCCACGGGCGACTTCATCGACACCGGCGTGCGGACTGGCAGGCCCAGGCTGTCGGCGAAGGCGTGGACCGGCGAGGGCTTGAGGTCCTGCCCGCGACCGCGCGGCGCGGGGGGTTGGCTGTAAACACAGGCGATCTCGTGCCCGGCGGACATTAGTTCGGCCAGGCAGGCGACGGAGAATTCGGGCGTCCCGAGGAAGGCGATGCGCATGGCCGCCGGTTTAGACGGCTCGGCGTCCTGGGGAAAGCTTGAGAGTCGGAACCTTCACCATGGACCGCCGTTCTAGGAAGCGACCTTTTCCAAGGAAGAACCGTCATGCGCTCCATCGCCCTCATCGCCGCCGCCGGCCTGGCCGCCCTCTCGCTGGCCGCCTGCTCGGACGAGCACGCCGCCCAGATCAAGGAAGGCGCCAAGGCCGCCGGCTCCGAGATCAAGCAGGCCGCCACCGACATCAAGAACGATCCCGACGTCAAGGAAGCCGGCACGGCCCTGAAGGAAAGCACCAAGGAAGCCGCCGCCGACGTCAAGGTCGCGGCGGGTGAAGCCGTCGATGCGACCAAACAAGCCGGAGCCAAGGCGGGCGACGCCACCAAGGAAGCGGCGGGCGACCTCAATCGCGAAGCCAAGGAAGCCGGCCAGGACGCCAAGCAAGAAGTCCATAAGGCGACGCGGTAAATCACGGACGGGGACACGTCCTCGGGCGTGTCCCCGATAGAGCTAAGCCGCGCGGCGGGCCTTCTTGACCTTGCTGATCGCCCGGTCGCGCTTCAGGCGCGACAGATGGTCGATAAACAGCACGCCGGCCAGATGGTCCATCTCGTGCTGGAAGCAGACGGCGGAGAGGCCCTCGGCCTCTTCCTCCACCGTCTCGCCCTGATAGTTCAGATAGGTCAGCTTGACCTTGGCCGGACGCTCGACCTCGTCGTAGACCTCGGGCACCGACAGGCAGCCCTCTTCGTAGACATAGAGCTCTTCCGACGCCCAGGTGATCTTGGGATTGACGAAATATAGCGGAGCCGGCGGCTCGCCTTCGCGGGCCAGGTCCATGACGATCACGTTGAGCGGCTCGCCCACCTGCACGGCCGCCAGGCCGATGCCGGGGGCGTCGTACATCGTCTCCAGCATGTCATCCATCAGGGCGCGCAGACCGTCATCGACGGCGGGGACGTCCTTGGAGACCTGCTTGAGAACCGCCAGATCGGCGGCGTTATCGACGGTGAGGATGCGACGTATAGCCATGATGGTGCTCAGGTAAGGGCCGCGCGGTTCAGCGTCAAGGCGACGGAAGGGCGCGGGGGAGCGTCACGCCTGTTTCAAAATCCGCTCATCCCGGCGAATGCCGGGACCCCGATCCCGTAGCGGTGTGGCCGATTGGAGGGGCTCAGCGCTCATGGCCTCAGCCTCAGAGCCATCCAATCTGGGTCCCGGCATTCGCCGGGGTGAGCGGAGAAAAAAGCGCTAGAGGTTCGCTTGCAGCTTCGGCGTTTCGTCCACCGCCAGCTTGATCAGCGGCCGTACCGAGCCCTCGACCGGCGTCAGCTCGCCGATCTCCTTGCCCTCGTGGTCCACCGACAGGTCCTCGAAGCGGCGGGCCTGGGTCAGCACCTGGCTTTCCAGCGAGCCGACGAATTGGTTGTAGCGACCGACCGCCGCCTCCAGCGCCTTGCCCACCGAGCCGGCATGGGCCCCCATCACGGCGATCCGCTTGTAGAGCTCGCGACCGACAGCCACGATATTGGCGGCGTTCTTGGCCTGGTCCTCGGCCCGCCAGCCATAGGCGACGGCCTTGCACAGGGCGAACAGGGTGGTGGGGGTGACCAGCAGCACCCGGCGGTCCATGGCCTCGGTCATCAGGTCGGGCAGGCGGTCCAGGGCGGCCGCGAGAAAGCCGTCGCCGGGCACGAACATCGCCACGAAGTCGGGCGAGCCTTCGGACGCGAACTGGTCCCAATAGGCCTTGGCCGACAAGCCCTGCATGTGGTTCCGGACGCTGGCGGCGTGGCGGATCATGGCGGCTTCGCGCAGGGAATCCTCGGTGGCCTCCTGGGCCTCCAGAAAAGCGTTGAGCGAGCACTTGGCGTCGATGACGAACACCCCGCCGCCGGGCATTTTCACCTTCACGTCGGGCCGGCGACGGCCCTCGTCGCTCTCGACGCTGAACTGCTCCTCGAAGTCGAAGCGGTTCGTGAGGCCAGCGGCCTCAAGAACGTTACGTAAAGTCTGCTCGCCCCAGCGGCCTTGCACGCCGGCCCCGCGCCGCAGGGCGGCCGACAGCTTGCGGGCCTCGAACTGGGTGGCCACCGAGGCTTCCATCAGGGCGGTGATCTGGGCCTTGAGGCCGCCGGTCTCTTCGGCGCGGGCCTTTTCGACGGCGGTAACCTGGGCCTCGAACTTGGCCAGGGTCTCGGCCACCGGCTTCAGCTGAGCTTCAAGACGGGCCTGAGACAGTAGTTCGCGGCTTTTGAAGTTCTCCTCGGTGCGCTTGATCAGCGCCTCGGCGACGGTGTTGGCGGTCATGGTCGCCTGCTGGGCGGCCTGGGCGCGGATCAGCTCGCCCTGGGTGATCGCCTGGTCCTCCAGCAGCCGCGCCCGCTCGTCGGCCTGGACCAGCCGGGCGTTGAGCTCCCAGGCGCGGCCGTCGGCGGTGGTCGCCCGCTTCTGGCTGGCCAGGGCCCACAGCACGGCGCCGAGCGCCAGCAGGGCGAAGACCAGGGTGAGGATCAGGAAGGGATCGGAGAAGTTCATGCTCCGTTCCTATAGGGAGTCGGGGGATCTAGGAAGCGGTGGACTTGCCCCCTACGGACCGCTTCGCGGTCGTCTTCCCCCACAGGGGGAAGAGCCTTTGGTTGAAGCCGCGCTGGAGGCTCCGCCCCCTATGGGGCGGACAGACGGCGCAGCCGTCGGGTGGGGGCAAGTGTGCGAGCTCTAAGCCGGCCGCCGGGCCCGCAACGCCTGGGCGATCGTCCCATCGTCGAGCCAGTCCAGGTCGCCGCCCACCGGCACCCCTCGCGCCAGCATGGTCACCGACACCCCCGACGGGATCAGCCGATCGGCCAGGTAATGCGCGGTCGTCTGGCCATCTACCGTGGCCGGCAGGGCCAGGATAACCTCGGAAATCTCGCTGCCGGTCGCCCGGCTCAGCAGCTCGCCCACCCGCAGGGCCTCGGGGCCGATTCCGTCCAGCGCCGACAGCAGCCCGCCCAGCACGTGGTAGCGGCC
This sequence comes from Caulobacter sp. DWR3-1-2, assembly GCF_049896225.1. Taxonomy (NCBI): domain Bacteria; kingdom Pseudomonadati; phylum Pseudomonadota; class Alphaproteobacteria; order Caulobacterales; family Caulobacteraceae; genus Caulobacter; species Caulobacter sp. DWR3-1-2. The sequence continues at coordinate 5,846 of NZ_JAFCTW010000004.1, forward strand.
CTTGAACGACTGCCCGCGCTCCATGGCCCATAGCGACCCCACCTCCTCGACCACGCAGATCAGCCGCGGATCCCGGGTCTGGTCGGCGCAGATGGCGCAGGGATCGGAGGTGTCCAGCGAGCCGCAGATCGAACAGGTCCGCACCTTGGCCTGGGCGTCGACCAGGGCGGCCGTCAAAGGCGCTAGCAGGGTGTCACGCTTCTTCAGCAAGGCCAGCGCCGCCCGCCGGCCCGAGCGCGGGCCCAGGCCCGGCAGCTTTGACAGCAGGGCGATCAGCCGCTCGATCTCGGGTCCGGCGGAGGCGGCCAAGGCCTAGAACTTCATCCCAGGCATGCCGCCCATAAGGCCCGCCATCGGGCCAGCGGCTTCCTGCATCATCTGGGCCTGCTGGGCGTCGAGCTTCTTCTTGGCGTCGGCATGGGCGGCGACGATCAGGTCGGCGATGACCTCGCCTTCGCCGGGCTCGATCAGGCTCTCGTCCAGCACCACCTTGAAGAGTTCGCCCGAGCCCTTCAGCGTGACGGTGACCATGCCGCCGCCCGAGGTGCCGTCGACCGTCAATTCCGCGAGCTTGGCTTGGGCGTCAGCCAGTTTCTGCTGCATGGCCTGGGCCTGCTTCATCAGGCCGCCGAGGTCTTTCATGGGTCTAGGCTCCGCTCTTATGCCCCCCTCCCCCTTGATGGGGGAGGGGCTGGGGGTGGGGTGACAGCGTCGGCGGGCCTTGGCGCGGCAGGGCCACATCCTGAAACGCTTTCACCCCCATCCCCGACCCTTCCCCCATCAAGGGGGAAGGGAGATTTCTATTCTTCCAGCTCATCCGGTTCGATCGGCGGCGCCTCGGGCGTCAGGATCTTGCGGATCTCGACGATCTCGGCGCCGGGGAAGGCGCTGAACACCGAGGCCACGAACGGGTCGGACTTGATCGAGGCCATCTCCTCGCGGTCTTCGCGCTTTTGGCGTTCGATCAGGCTCTCGGCCCCGCCGCCGCCCTCGGCCGCCACCAGCCAGGGCTGGCCGGTCCATTCCTTGAGCGCCCGCACCAGCCGGCCGGCCAGGTTGCCGGGCGCGCCGGGGGCGGGTTCGAAGGTGATCGCCCCGGGCCGGAAGCTGATCGGACGGACATATTGCTCGACATCCAGCCGCAGGCCGATGTCGCGTTTCTCGGCGATCAGCTTCACCACGTCGTCGAAGGACGACAACACCGGAAGAGCCGAGGCGGCCGGCGCGGCCATCATCCGGGGCTGAGCGCTGACCGCGCCGCCATTCCCGCCGCCGCCGACCGAGCCGCCGCCGCCGCCGCTAGGACCGCCACCAGCGGGCAGGCCGTCGCGCAGAGCCTTCAACGCCTCTTCCGGGCCCGGCAGGTCGGCGGCATAGCACAGTCGGATCAGCGCCATCTCTGCGGCGGCCCGGGCATCGGGCGCGCGGCGCACCTCGTCATGGGCCTTGAGCAGCATCTGCCACAGCCGCGACAGGGTCCCGGCCGAGGTCTGGGCCCCGATCGCGGTCAGGCGGGCCGCCTGTTCCTTGGGCAGGGTCAGGGCGTCCGGCCCCAGGGCCTTGGCCACCGAGGCGCCGTGGCAATGGTCCAGCAGGTCGAGCATGACCACCGCCGGATCGGCCCCGAAGCCCCACAGGGCGCGGAAGCCGGCCAGGGAGTCGCCGGGCTTGCCGCTCATCACGTTCTCGAACAGGGCGATGGTCTGGCCGCGGTCGGCCAGGCCCAGCATGTCGCGGACCACGGCGGCGGTGACGGTGGAGCCGCGCTCGCCTTGAACGATGGCCTGGTCCAGCAGCGAGAGGCCGTCGCGCACCGAACCCTCGGCGGCGCGGGCGATCAAGGCCAGGCCGTCTTCCTCGACCTTGGCGCCCTCATTGGCGGCGATCTTGGCGAAGTGCTTGACCAGCACGTCGGGCTCGACCCGGCGCAGGTCGAAGCGCTGGGTGCGCGACAGGATGGTCACCGGCACCTTGCGGATTTCAGTCGTCGCAAAAATGAATTTGGCGTGCGGCGGCGGCTCTTCCAGCGTCTTCAGCAGGGCGTTGAACGCCGCCGTCGACAGCATGTGCACTTCGTCGATGATATAGACCTTGTAGCGCGCCTCGACCGGGGCGTAGCGCACGCCGTCCAGCAGCTCGCGCATCTCGTCGACCTTGGTGCGGGACGCGGCGTCGAGCTCCAGCACGTCCATGTGCCGGCCCTCGATGATCGACTTGCAGTGCCGGCCCTCGACGGTCAGGTCGACCGAGGGCTGGTGCACGGTGTCGGTCTCGTAGTTGAGGGCCCGGGCCAGCAGGCGGGCGGTGGTGGTCTTGCCCACCCCCCGCACGCCGGTGAGCATGAAGGCGTGGGCGATGCGCCCGGTGGAGAAGGCGTTGGCCAGGGTGCGGACCATCGCCTCCTGGCCGATCAAATCCTCGAAGGTGCGCGGCCGGTACTTGCGGGCCAGCACGGTGTAGGCGGCAGCGGGATCGGACGCCTGGGAGGTCATGGGTGTGACGGCGGGCGCCGCTTCAGCCGGAAGCGTCGCCACGGGCGCGGCGATGGGCGCGGCCCCGAAGATGTCGGCGGTGTTCGCGTCGCGCTCGTGCTCTGCCCCAGGGGGAGCTTCATCCCACGGCGGCGCGGAATCGGTGAGGTCGTCGTGGTCGGCCATGTCTCGACTGTAGAGCGCGGAGAGGCGCAGCAAAAGGCTCGGCCCGCGCTTGCAGGCCAGATGCTGTCAGATTTCAGGGGGAAGGTGGAGACCGACAGCCGACCCGAAGGTTAACTCGTTGTGGCTGCTGCCTCTCGGCCCTGACCAGATTGGCGAGCGCTTCGCCCGTCGCCGATCTCCGAGGCCTATATCGCGACTCGTCGTGAAGGATGCAAGACATCAAGCGCCGGGCCGTGACGACTCTTCGTCGCGGATGCTACAGAAACGCCATGGCTCTTTCGATCATCACCAACATCTTCGCCGGCAACCCGCTGGACCGCGCCGGCGAGCGGCGCGGCGACGAGTCGTGGCTGGCCGAGAAGGCCGACGATCCGCATTCGCTGGCCGTGGCTCTCTGGAATGGCAAGCCGCTGGTCGAGGACGCGCCTGCGTCCCAAGACAAGGATGGCGAGGACAAGCCGGCCAGCGTCCAGATCGCCTATCTGCGGGCCGACATGGCCAAGGACTTGGCCGGCACGCCCGAGCGGCTGCTGTTCATGGGGCTGTGGAAGGACATCGCGGTGTTCGCGGTGGATCTCGAAGGCTCGGCCGATCCCGTCGAGGGCCCGCTGCAGGGCCTGGGCCGGTTCGAGGAGCTGCGAGGCGTCGCCCCGATGCTGCCGCCGCCCGACGCAGGCATATTGGCCACCGCCAAGTCGATGTTCGAATGGCGTCGCAAGCACCGGTGGTGCAGCGCCTGCGGCCAGGAGACCGCCGTCACCGATGGCGGCTGGAAGCGGCTCTGCCCGGCCTGCCACACCGAGCACTTCCCGCGCACCGACCCGGTGGCGATCATGCTGGCCCTGCACGACGGCAAATGCCTCCTGGGTCGCCAGGCCGCCTGGCCGGCCGGCATGTATTCCGCCCTGGCCGGCTTCATCGAGCCCGGCGAGACGATCGAGGAAGGCTGCGCCCGCGAGCTAAAGGAAGAGGCGGGCCTGACCGCAACCGCCGTTCGCTACCACTCCAGCCAGCCCTGGCCCTGGCCGTCGTCGCTGATGATGGGCCTGATGGCCGACGTCGACAGCGACCAGGCCGCCCCCGACCAGACCGAGCTGGAAGCGGTCAAGTGGTTCACCAAGGACGAGGCCAAGGCCCTGATCAGGGGCGAGATGGAGGGCTTCTTCGCCCCGCCGCCGCTGGCGATCGCCCACCAACTGATCAAGGCGTGGGCGGAGGACTAAGTCCTGCCCCTGTGGGGCAGGTGTCGGCGAAGGCGCCGGAGGGGGAGGATCCGGACAGTGTCCGCGCCCTAGATCGCAAGAGCCTAAAACTCCCCCCACCGATCGCCTTCGCGATCGCCTCCCCACAGGGGGAGGACCTTGTCCCATTCAGCCGCCGAACACCCTGACCAACTCCCGCACCACCATCACCGCCAGGGTGATCGTCGACAGCGAGAAGGCCAGGAACCGCAGCGCCACGACATTGGCGCTGACCTGGACCAAACTATGAACCACCCGCAGCGCCACATAGAGCCAGGCCAGACGCAGCGCCCAGCCGTCGAGGTGCCCCGCCACCTGGATCGCCAGGGCGGCGGCGTAGAAGATGGTCGGCTGCTCCATCAGGTGGTTGTAGTTGTTGGCCGCCTGCCGAACCCCGGCGGGCAGGAGGTCGAGACTGCCTGGAAATGCCGCGTCCTGCGGCTTGAGCCCCGCCTTGCTCATCGCCGGTAGGCGGCGGACATACATCCACAGCCAGATCAGCAGTGACCAGGCCACCAGCGCCATCACTGGCGCGATCATCGTATGCATAGCGTCCCTCCCAGGATCGTTTTCGGGAGGTTAGGCGCCGATTGCCCAATAGCGAAGCTTGCCGCGACGGCAGGGACGGTGCGTCCTTCGAGGCTCGGCTGCGCCTCGCACCTCAGGATGAGGAATTCAGCAACAGCGTTCCTCATCCTGAGGCGCCCGCGGAGCGCGCCTCGAAGGACGCACGGCGCTTAAACCCGATCCCGGAACGGATCGGCTGGGTATACGCCCAGGATTTCGAACTTGTCCGAGAAGAACTTCAGCTCATCGAAGGCCAGGGCCAGCGAGCGATCCTCGGGCCGGCCATCGACTTCGGCATAGAAGAAGGTCGCCGTGAAGGCGCCGCCCTCCATGTAGCTTTCCAGCTTGGTCATGTTGACGCCGTTGGTCGCAAAGCCGCCCAGCACCTTGTAGAGCGCGGCCGGCAGGTTGCGCACCTTGAACACGAAGCTGGTCACGCAGCGGTGGGTGAAGGCCGGCGCCTCCGGGGCCTTCTCCGCCGTCATCACCAGGAATCGCGTGGTGTTGTTGCGTTCGTCCTCGATGTCGCGGGCCAGGATGTCGAGGCCATAGATCTCGGCGGCCAGGGCGGGCGCGACGGCGGCTCGGGTCGGGTCGGGCTTGAGGGCCAGGGCCTTGGCGGCGCCGGCCGTGTCGCCGGCGCTCTCGTGAGCCAGGCCCAGCTTCTTGAGGCTGTGGCGGCACTGGCTGAGCGCGATCGGCATCGAGCAGGCGGTCGTCACCGTCTCCAGCGTCACGCCCTTATTGGCCATCAGCTGGAAGCGGATCGGCTTGAAACGCTCGCCGATGATCTTCAGGCCCGAAGCGGGCAGCAGATGGTGGACGTCGGCCACGCGGCCGGCGATCGAGTTCTCGATCGGGATCATACCCAGCTGGCAGGCGCCGGTCTTGATGGCCTCGAACGCCTCCTCGAAGGTGGCGCAGGGCACGGCCTCGTAGTCGGGGAAATAGGTGCGGCAGGCTTCGTGGCTGTTGGCGCCGGGCTCGCCCTGGAAGGCGATCTTCTTGAGGAGGCTCATGGGTGGTTCCCGGCGTGCAGGGTCAGGGCGAACTGGCGCGCCGCATCGAGGTCGGAAGGGTTGTCGACGGAGATCGGAGCCTCGGGCGCCACGGCGGCGTGCAGCACGAGGCCCAGCTCCATGGCCCGCAGTTGCTCCAGCTTCTCGCGCTTCTCCAGCGGCGAGGCCGGGGCGGCGTTGAAGGCCTGCAAGGCGGCGCGGCGATAGCCATAGATGCCGATGTGTCGCCAGATCGGCGCGTCGCCATAGAGGGTGGAGCGGGTGAAATAGAGGGCCCGGCCGGAAAAGCCGTCATGTTCCATGGCCAGAACGGCCTTGACCACGTCGGGATTGCTCCGGTCCTGCGGCGAGGCCTCCGGTGCGACGACCGTGGCGATGTCGCAATCGGGATAGGCGCCCAGCAGGTCGGCGCAGGCGGCCAGCATCGAGGGCTGCACGAACGGCATGTCGCCTTGCAGGTTGATCACCACGTCGTGGGCGCCGTCGGGATCCAGCACGTCCAGCGCCGCCAGGATGCGGTCGGAGCCCGAAGCCAGGTTCGGGTCGGTCAGAACGGCTTGGCCGCCCGCCGCCTGGACAGCCTCGAGGATCGCAATATCGCCCGCCGCCACGACCACCGGACCGATTCCCGCCGCCTGGGCTTGACGCAGAACCCGTACGATCATCGATACGCCGCCGATGTCGGCCAGGGGCTTGTTGGGCAGGCGGGTGGCCGCCATGCGGGCCGGAATGACGACGATGGGGTTCATGGAAACGCCGATGCTGGGCAAAACCGTTGCTGGCCGGTTGCGCCTGGGGCGGTAGCGTGTAAGAGACGCGAGCGCAACATGGAGCGTACGGGGGAACCTCCGGGCGCGAACTCGGGCCTGTCGTCAGACGGCCCCCAAGAGGCTGGTAAGGCTTTAGATGAGCGACCTGACGTTCAACAAGATCGCTGGCGGCGTACTGCTGACCGGCCTGGTCATTTTCGGTCTCAAGGAAGCGTCGGACATCGTTTTCGCCAAGCACGAAATCGAGAAGCCGGGCTATGAGATCGCGGTGGCTGAAGAAGCCGAAGCCGGCGGTCCCGCCGCCGAGGTCGCGCCTGACTGGGGTAGCGTCCTGCTGGTTTCGGCCAATATCGCGGCCGGCCAAGCGGTGACCGCCAAGTGCACCTCCTGTCACAGCTTCGCCCAAGGCGGCGCGACCATCGTCGGTCCCGACCTGTACGGCGTGGTGGGCCGCAAGCCGGGCGCGCACCCCGGCATGGCCTATTCGGCGAGCATGGTCGAGTTCGGAGCCAAGAACCCGGTCTGGGACTACGACCACCTCGACCAGTTCCTGAAGGGTCCGGGCAAGTACATCTCGGGCACCAAGATGTCGTTTGTCGGCCTGAAGAAGCAGGAAGACCGGATCGCGGTGATTTCCTATCTGCACAGCCTGGGCTCGACCCTGCCCGTGCCCGCCCCCAAGCCGGCCGGTCCGGCCCTGCCTGCCGCCGGGGCTCCGGCTGCCGCGGCGCCCGCCGCCGGCACGGCCGTGTCGGGCGGCGCTCCGGCGGCTCCGGGCGCTCCGACGACCCCGTCGCCGTCCGCCGACAAGGCCGCGACCGCGCCCGTCAAATAGGCCGACGCTTTCGCGACAAGCATCCAAGGCCGTGGGTTCGCCCACGGCCTTTTTGTTTGCGGGTCTTGCCAGGGCGCCTGTCTTGCAGGCGCCGTCGCAACGTCGTCAGCAAACCTGCCTTGCCGGCTTTTCCTATTTTGTGAGTAGGGTAACGGATCCTACAGCTTCACCGGATCCGCTCGCCCATGACGCTCGCCAAGTTCGCTCGCCCCTCCTTTGTACGGGTGTTCGCCCTCGCCGCCCTCGTCCTCGCCGCGCCGATCAGCGCCCAGGCCGCCAAGTCCCCGACCGTGAGACTGCAGTCGCTGGCCGAGTTGCCCACCCCCCTGCCCTATCCCTATGACGAGAAGGCCGACGCTGAGGCCGATGTCGCCAAGGCGATCAAGACCGCCAAGGCCAAGCACAAGCTGGTGCTGATCGACCTGGGCGGCAACTGGTGCGGCGACTGCCGGGTGTTCGCCGGCATGATCGAACAGCCCGACCTCAAGGCCTTCGTCGACAAGCATTACGAGGTCGTGGCCGTGAACGTCGGCCGCTACGACCACAACATGCAGATCCCGGCCCGCTACGGCATCGACAAGCTGAACGGCGTGCCGACCTTCCTGGTGGTCGACACCAAGGGCAAGCTGGTCAATCCCGACGCCCTGTTCGCCCTCACAGACGCCCGCCACATGACCCCCCAATCGCTGGCCGACTGGCTGGCGCAGTGGCCGAAGTAGGCCTGTAGGGACGCCCCCTCCGTCACACAGCTTCGCCGCGCGCCACCTCCCCCCGCTTCGCAAGGGAGGACGCTCGGATTTCTCCTCCCCTGCGAAGCGGGGGAGGTGGCACGAAGGGCCGGAGGGGGCGTCCCGCGCCTAAGGTCTCCTCCACCCCGTCACCGGCCCGCTTCCCGCAGCTTCGATCCGGGTGATGGCTTCGGCCAGAGGCTCGACGGCCACGGCCATGTGGTGGGCGTTGGCGTGGAGGACGGTGTCTGCGTCCAACAGGATGGCCACATGGCCTTTCCAGAACACCAGATCGCCGCGCCGACGATCCTCGGCCGCGATCGGCTTGAAGAAGGCCCGTTGCAGGTCGGTGTCGCGCGGGACCGCCCGGCCACAGGCCGCCAGGGCCTGCTGGACGAGGCCCGAACAGTCCAGACCCAGCGATTCGCGACCGCCCCACTGGTAGGGCGCGCCGAGATAGCCTTCCGCCACCGCCACATGGTCGGTCAGGGCCACGCCGACCGGCGCCAGATGGGCGGCGATGAACCAGCCCGTGCCCTCACCCTTGGCGAACCGGCCTTCGGTAGCCTCGATGGCGGTCAGGGCGTTGAGCGAATAGAGGCCCGCCGGCCGTGACTTGATGTTCGGCTCGGCGAAGGCATAGGTGCGCGGGACCGCCACCTGGTGGGTGGCCGGCGCGCCCAGGGCCGCCAGGTCGGCCTCGGCGACGAAACCGACATAGCCGTCGCGCGCCGCCTGGCCCCAGGCGAAGCCGTCCTTGATCTCCAGCACCCGGAAGTGCTCGCCGAACAGCAGTTGGTCCCACTGCTCGGCCATCGGATGGGCAGCTTTGCGCAGGGCGGCGGTCGGCATGGCGACCTGGCGCGGCTTGGGCGCCGCGTAGCGTTCGGCGGCGACCAGACCCTGCAGGTCGAGGTCGGCCAAGTCCGGGCGAGCCAGGGTGAGGCGCGGGTCGCTCATGCCGAAGCCTTCGGAAAACGCGACTTCAGCATGCCATACAGCCCGCGGATCACCTGAGCCTCGCCGCCGGCCGCGTAGCCGGGCCGGGCCTTGGGGTTCCAGGCGAAGATGTCGAAATGCACCCAAGCCCCGGTCGTCGGCGCGAAAGCCTGAAGAAACAGGGCGGCGGTGATCGAGCCGGCCTGGGCCCAGGCGTCGGGGTCGTTCTTCAGGTCGGCGATGTCGCTCTCGACCGCCTCGCGATAGCCGTCCCACAGCGGCATGCGCCAGACGGGATCGACGGCGTTGCGCGCACCCTCCTCGATCTCCAGGGCCAGGTCATCGTCTGGGGTGTAGAAGGGGATCACCTGCGGACCGAGCGCCGCGCGGGCGGCGCCGGTCAGGGTGGCGAGATCGATCGTCAACACCGGCTCCAGCTCGGCCGCCCGCGTCAGGGCGTCGGCCAGGATCAGGCGACCCTCGGCGTCGGTATTGCCCACCTCCACGCTCAACCCCGCGCGGGTGGCCAGCACGTCGCCCGGCCGCATGGCGTCGCCAGCGATGGCGTTCTCGACCACCGGGACCAGCACGCTCAGCGCCACCGGCAGGCCGGCGGCCATCACCATTCGGGCAAGCGCCAGGGCGTGCGCGGCGCCGCCCATGTCCTTCTTCATGTTGCGCATGCCGCTCGACGGCTTGATGTCCAGGCCGCCGGTGTCGAACACCACGCCCTTTCCCACGATCGCGACGCGAGGGTGGGCCGCGTCGCCCCAGCTGATCTCGATCATCCGGGGCGCGCGCGCCGGCACGGCGGCGCGGCCCACGGCGTGGATGGCGGGATAGTTCTGTTCCAGCAGGTCATCGCCGGTCACCACCGCGATGGTCGCCCCATGGTGCTCGGCGATCTCGCGGGCGATGGTCTCGATCTGCAGTGGGCCCAGGTCGTTGGCCGGGGTGTTGACCATGTCGCGGGCCAGGGCGCAGGCATGGGCCACGGCGCGGATTTCGGCAAGATCGACGCCGTCATCCGCGACCAGTCGTCGCGGGGTTTCACCGGCGCGCGGCTTGTAGCGATCGAACCTGTAGCTGCCGAGCGCGAAGGCCAGGGCGATCTGACCGGCGTCCAGGCCGTCGGGGACGGACGACAGCCGGTAGTCCCCGCCCGGCAGCTTGCCCGGCAAGGCGCGAAACAGCATGGCGTCGGCCTTGCCCTTTTCCCCCAGGCCCAGCAGCACGCGGTCCACAACCCCTTGCGGCGTCGGCAAAATCAGCACCTGGCCGGCGCTGGCCTTGAAGTCCTCCAGCGCCACGTAGCCTTTGACGAAACTGGGCCGGGCCTCGACGAAGGCCGCCAGCTCGGACTCGTACAGGCAGTGAATCGGCGTCGCCGCCCCGTCCCCGGCGGAGCGTTGCGAGGGGGCGATGATCGGTTCCGACATGGGCGCGCCTTGAAGGTGAAGACTTATGCTTAACGATTCCTTGAGGGCCGCGCGCGAGGATGCGCGAACCGTCGGGAGATCTGTCTTCATGTGTCGCAAGCGCGCGCTCCTCGCAACCGTTCTCGCCCCCCTCCTGGCATCGAGCCTGCTGATGGGCGCGATGGCCCATGCCGCCGACAAGCCGGCGCTCGGCGCCGCGACGGCCGCCGCCGCGTCGCCGCCGCGCAAGGCCAGCCCTGAACAGCGGCTCGAGATGCGCCGCGCCGATCCCCTGAGCCGCGCGGCCTTCTGGTCGAACGAACTGGAGCGGGACGGCCGCGACCTGGAGGCCGGCGTGGGCCTGTCCCAGGCGTTGCGCGCGCTGGGCCGCTACGACGAGGCCGCCGATGCGGCCAGCCGCGTGCTGATCGGCGCGCCGGACAATTACGACGCCCTGATGGAACTGGCCCGGGCCAATATCGAGCGCGGCCAGGGCTTCTACGCCATCGACCCGGCTCGCAGGGCCGCCGTCCTGCAGCCGCGCGACTGGCGCCCCCAATCCCTGCTCGGCGTGGCCTATGAGCAGGCCAAGCGCGACGACGAGGCCATGGCGGCTCACCGCCAGGCCGTGGCCCTGGCCCCGGCCGAGGCTGCGGCCCTGGCCAACCTGGCCATGCATCTGGCCCAGGGCGGCGACCTGACCGGCGCCGAAGCCATGCTGCGCCGGGCCTCGGCCCTGCCCACCGCCACCATCCAGGTGCGCCAGAACCTGGCCCTGGTCGTCGGCTTGCAAGGCCGGCTGGACGAGGCCGAGCGCCTGGCCCGCCAGGACCTGCCGCCGGAGCTGGTGGACAACAACCTCGCCTGGCTCCGCGCCGCCGTCGGCCAGACCAGCCCCACCCGCTCGTGGGACGCGATGAAGGCCGGCGGGTAGGGGTTTCTCCTTCTCCCGCAAGGGAAGAAGGAAGATTCCGTCACCTTACTGTCAGGACCGACCCGTCAATGCCGACGACCATGACCCGCTGACCCGTCGCCGGCGGCAGGCCGTCCTGGACTACGGCGGCCCATTCCTTGCCGTCGGCGAACACCCGGCCGCGGCCGTGCTCGAACGCCGCGACCACCTCGCAGTCGCGGCCGATCAGCCGCAGGGTCGGGTCGTTGAGGTCGGGATGCTGGGGGCCTTCCAGCACCGGCTGCAGAAAGCGCCTCGCCAGATAGGTTGTGGCGATGGTCAGGGCCGCGAACAGGGCGATCTCGATCGGCGGACCGGGCGAGACGGCCAGGGTCAGCAGCCCGACCAGGCCAGCGCTGGCGGCCGGCCAAAGCAGCCAGCCGGTGCCGGTGGCCACCTCGACCGCCAGGAAGATCGCGCCCACCGCCAGCCAGACCCAGAACGGATGCGTCGCATAGAACAGCATCAGGCCGTGCATGGGCTCAGACTCCGCGCTTGGGCGTCGGCGGCACGACGGTGCGCGCCGCGTCGCTGCCGCCCAGGGTCTTCAGCAGCTCGGCCACGCCCGCCACCGTGCCGGTCAGCCCGGCGAAGTCGGCCGGCACGATCACGGTCTTGGCGTTGGGCGACTTGGCCAGCTCGCCGAAGGCCTCGACATATTTCTGGGCGATGAAGTAGTTGATGGCGTTGACGTCGCCCTTGGCGATGGCTTCGGACACGAAGGCCGTCGCCTTGGCCTCGGCCTCGGCTTCCCGCTCGCGGGCCTCGGCGTCGCGGAAGGCGGCCTCGCGACGGCCCTCGGCCTGCAGGATGGCCGACTGCTTCTGACCCTCGGCGCGGGCGATCTGCGACTGCTTTTCGCCCTCGGCCTCGGTGATCACCGCCCGTTTCTCGCGCTCGGCCTTCATCTGGCGGGCCATGGCGTTGGTGATGTCCGGCGGCGGTGTCAGGTCCTTGATCTCGATCCGGGTGACCTTGACGCCCCAAGGGCCGGTGGCGTGGTCGATGGTGGTCAGCAGCCGGGTGTTGATCTGGTCGCGCTGGCTCAGCACCTCGTCCAGCTCCATCGAGCCGACCACGGTGCGCAGGTTGGTCTGGGCCAGCTGGGTGATGGCGTACATCAGGTTGTCGACGCGGTAGGCGGCCTGGGACGCGTCCATCACCTGGATGAACACGATGCCGTCGACCTTCACCGAGACATTGTCCTTGGTGATGACCTCCTGCTGGGGAACGTCGAGCACCTGCTCCATCATGTTGACCCGCCGGCCGATGGTCTCGGCGAAGGGGGTCAGGATGCTGATGCCGGGCTTGAGGGTTCGGGTGTAGCGTCCGAACCGCTCGACGGTGAACTCGCGCCCCTGCGGCACGATCTTGATCACATTGATCACCAGGAAGATGGCCAGGACCACCAGCACCAGCGGCACGATGAATGACATCACGACAAGCCCTCCCACAACCGTTGGAGGGAGACTAGCGCGCCGCTCCGTCGTCCGCCACGGAATCCGGCGCCGGAGCGCTGGCGGATGCGTTCCGCATCGACTGGGCCAACCGGGTCGAGAGCGCCTGGCCCTTGCGGGCCACGGTATGCTCGGCCTGGCGGCTGGCGTCGTCGCATTCGACGAACTGGCCCTGACGCGCGGCGAAGCCGGTGTTGAACTTGTCGCGCAATTGGGCGTCGAAGGCCTGGTCGGCCTTTTCCACCTGCGTCAGCCGCATCATCCGAGACCGCCAATATTGATCGCCGACTCCTTCGCAGACCTGCCGCAGGGCGTGGCTCTCGCCGATGGTGAAGGCCAGGTCCAGCAAACGTTGACGCTCGACCGCGCCGCGGTCTTGGGCCAGGACCGCACCCTCCGGGGCCAGCATGGCGAGCGCCAGGAGCGCGGAAATCAACGGACGGTTCATGGCCGCACTATCCTCATCGCCGGCGGCTTTGTCACCGTCACACGCGCGTTGAGTGAACCGCGTGGCCAAATCACGACTCACACAGGCCTTGCGAACGCCACGGATCGGAGCGACCCTGTGGATAAGTGGGGGAACGCACCGCAGGGAGGTCGACATGACTGAAGTGCATTACGGCGTGGTTCGCGTCGGAGAGACCTGGGCGATCATCGGCGATCAACTTCGGGTCGGCGCCTATTCGACGCGGCTTCAGGCCGAGACCGCAGCCCGCAGCCTGGCCGAACAGGCCACCGGCTTGGGCCTCCCCGTCCAGATGCATCTGCAGGACGACACCGGCGAACTGCTGCATCCAACGCTGCTGAGCTGATTTCCCTTCCGTTGTCATCCCCGACAAGGCCCGAAGGGCCGCCGGTCCTAAATGACAAACGAGGAATGTTCAGGCCGCTTCGCCCTCCGCATCCTCGTCGCTGCCGCCGCCGAACAGCAGCCCTCGCAGCGTCTTGATTACCTGGGCCGCCGACGCCAGGAAGCCCACCACCGAGGCCGCTACCTGGAACATCGCCCAGACAGCGCCGGCCAAAGGGCTGTCGGTGAATAGCGCGATCAGCGGATAGATGATCTGGCTGACGACGATGCGGAATTGCGCGTAGGCCATCGAATACTCGATCACCACCCCGCCGATCGCCGCCACCACCAGAACCGCCAGCACCGGCGCCCACAGCAGGGGCAGCACCAGCAACAGGCCCAGAGCGACCACCAGGGTCTTGGTCGGCAGGGCCGCGCGCGACACCGCCGTGGCCCCGACTCCATAAAGCATCGCACCGCCCAGCAGCAGGAAACCGACAGGCAAAACCAGGTCGGCGACGTCCACGAGATCCAGTCCGGCCACCAGACTGGTCGCCGCCGCGATGATCAGGACCAACAGGAAGGCGCCCAGCCACAGGGCGCTGTACTGGCTGAGCCGATGCCGGATAATGGCGCGATCGCGCATGGTGTCATCTCCCCCGAGAACCCGCTGTCAGGCGACCGGAAGCGTGACCGAGAAACCCGCGTTCGTCGACCGGAAACCAGTGGGCAGGAAACCCATTGCGCCGCCGCGCGCTTCTTATGCGCGAAAGTTTGACTGTCCTCCTGGGCAATCAAAGGGGAGCGACATGGCCGACACCGCCGAACTCACCACCTTGGGTCAAACCAGCCTGCTGGCCGGCTGTGAAGGCAACCGGTTGCTGGCCGCCCTGCGTCCTAGCGACCTGGCGCAACTGGCCCCGTACCTGAAGTCGATGAGCTTGACTGCCGGCGCGGTTCTGTTCGAGGCGGGCGAGGACATTCATACGACGATCTTTCCCTGCTATTCGACCATGGCCTCGCTGTTGGTAGTCACCCGCGACGGCGACGAGATCGAGGTCGCCTCCATCGGTCGCGAAGGGGCGATCGGCGGCATCGTCAGCGCCGGCTTCAAGCCCGCCTACGGACGCGCCATCATCCGCATTCCGGGCGCTGCGATAGCGATCCCGACCGTGCGGCTGGAGGAGGCCAAGATCCGCTCGCCCGCCTTGCACGACCTGTTTTCGCGCTATGCCGACGTGCTGTTGGCTCAGATGATGCAGTCCTCGGCCTGCAACGCCCTGCATAGCATCGACCAGCGCATGTGCCGCTGGCTGTTGTCGACCCACGACCGGGCCAACCAGTCGACGATCCGCCTGACCCAGGAAACCCTGGCCGACATGCTGGGCGTGCAACGCACCACCGTCACCGCCGTGGCCAAGGCCCTGCAGGATGAAGGCTTGATCCGCACCGGCCGCGGCAAGATCGAGATCCTCGACCGCGCCAAGCTGGAACGTCGGGCCTGTGAGTGCCACGGCCAGGTCGAGGCGCATTTCCAGCGGCTGCTGCCGGAAATGAAGGTTTAATCCTTCTCCCCTTGCCGAAGAAGGTGGGCCGCGAAGCGGGTCGGATGAGGGGTCGCGCCGTCCTATCCACCGCCGTGCGCAGCTGATCTGGTCTTCGACCCCTCATCCGTCGGCTGCGCCGGCACCTTCTCCCGCAAGGAGAGAAGGATCAGGATCTCAATCCCGCCACCCGCCCGATCGTCGCCTCCGCCTCGGCCATCACCCGCCGCACGATCTCGCCTGCCGGCAAGACCTCGCGGATGCCGCCTGCGCTCTGCCCCATGGCGAAGCAGGACTTGTCGGCGTCGAGTCCCTCGATCTGACCGGCTATGCCGCCCAAGGCCCCGGCCTGGATGCTGATCATGGCCTGGCGCGGAAAGGCCTGGATATCGCCGGGCCGCGCTTCCCAGTCCTCGACCCAGGCATTCTTGCGCACCCTCATCGGCTTGCCGGAATAGGACCGGGTGCGGACGGTGTCCTCGTCCGCCGCTTCCAGCACCGCCTGACGGTAGAGATCGCCGGCGTGCGCCTCGGCGGAGGCGATGAACCGGGTGCCCATCCAGACGCCCTGCGCCCCCAGGGCCAGCGCGGCGGCCAGGCCACGGCCATCGAAAATGCCGCCCGCCGCCACCACCGGAATCTCAACGGCGTCCACCGCCTGGGCGACCAGCGGCAGGGTCCCCACCAGGCCGGTGTGGCCCCCGCCCTCGCCGCCTTGGCAGATCACCGCGTCGCAGCCGGCCTGCTCGGCCTTGACCGCATGTTTCACCGCCCCGCAAACCACCATCACCTTCAGACCCGCCGCCTTCAGCCGGGCGATGATCGGCAGGGGCACCCCAAGTCCGGCGATGAAGGATGAGGCCCCGCCGGCGATGATGACCTCAACGGCGTCGGTCAGGGCGTCGGGGGTGGCGGCCAGCAGGTCGACGCCGAACGGCTTGTCGGTCAGGGCGCGGACCTCGCGCATCTGCTCGCGAATGAAGTCGGGCGTGGTCCCGGCCATGCCGAGCACGCCGTATCCGCCGGCGTTGGAGACGGCCGCCGCCAGCGGGGCGTAGGAAACCCCGCCCATGCCAGCCAGCAGGATCGGATGCTCGACGCCGAGCAGGTCGCACAGCGGGGTGTGCAAGGTCATCAGAATCCTCCTGTTTTTTCGGAGGATGGGCGCTGGGGTCGTGACGGCAAGCGTGCCGCGAGGTCAGTCGCGGTTTCGTCTAGTCCCGCCGCAGGACGTCCGGCTGCGCCTCGGCTTCCGACGTCCAAAAGCAGGCGGCCATCGAGGTCAGGATCATGGCGATCAGGGCCAGCATGCCTCTGGGCGGCGCCAGGGCCACGACGTCTTGCGGGGTCATTTCTCGTTTCCTCCCGCCGACGCCCAAGTCTGATGCTCGATCTGCCGACGAGAGAAGCTTCCCACAGCCCTAAATTTTCGCAAGTGCCTTATTTATAAGGATATTTTATGGACCGCGCCGTCCAGTTTTCATCAGAAGATGGAATAGGCCCCGTCGATCACGAAGGTGTCGCCCGAGTGGTAGCTCGAAGCGTCCGAGGCCAGATAGACGGCGATGCCGCCGAAGTCCGCCGGCTGGCCCCAGCGCCGGGCGGGCACCCGGGGAATGACCTTTTCGGCGAAGGCGGGATTGTCCTGCGCGCCTTGGGTCATGTCGGTGGCGATCCAGCCGGGCAGGATGGCGTTGGCCCGCACCCCGTAGCGGGCGTGCTCGACGGCCACCGACTTCATCATCGAGATCACCCCGCCCTTGGTGGCGGCATAGGCCTGGTTGCGGGCCGCGCCCTCGATGGCGGCCAGCGAGGCCACCCCGACGATGGAGCCGCCAGCATCGCCCGATTTCGCCCGCTCTGCCATGTGGCGGCAGGCCTCGCGGAAGGTGAAAAACACCCCGTCGAGGTTCACGGCCAGAGTCTTGCGGTAGGTCTCGGTCTTCATCTCGATAAAGCTGGGCGCGCCATAGCCGACCCCGGCATTGGCGATCACGCTGTCGAGCCGGCCCATGGCGGCCACGGCTTCCTCCATGCCCTCGCGGACCTGGTCTTCCTGGCTGACATCCACCGTCTGGGCCTTCACCCGAACGCCGTGCTCGAGCAACTTAGCCTCGGCGGCCTGGTTGCGCTCGGCATTGCTGCCCCAGATCACGATGTCGGATCCCGCCTGGGCCAGGGCGCTGGCCATGCCCAGCCCGATGCCGCGATTGCCGCCGGTGACCAAGGCGACCTTGCCGGTCAGGTCGAAGGGTTGATAGGCCATGCGCGTTTCTCCCAAACGTTTGTTTGAGGAGAGCGGTTGTCGGCGGCGGCGTCAAGGACAGCGCGATTGACCCCATGCCGCCTCTCGCCTTAATCTGCGCCCAGGCTGATGCTGCCTGCCGCTCGCATCCTTCGGGAAGGGTGAAAGCATTGATCTTGCTGTCAGCGGATCCCTTTTGATCGGCGACCAAGTCGGCAATGCGAGCACCGATGAGGGATCGCCGAGTCGAAAAGGATCTCATGCCAACCATCGATCAGGCCAAGGCCCGCGAGTTCTATTGCGACTTCCTGGGCTTTTCGGTCGATTTCGAGCACCGGTTCGAAGCCGACATGCCGCTGTACATGGGCGTGTCGCGCACCGGAATGACCCTGCATCTGTCCGAGCACTATGGCGACGCCAGCCCCGGCGCAACCGTCTGTGCGCCCATGCTGGGCGTCCATGCCCTGCACAAGGAACTCAGCGACAAGAAGTACGGCGATGGCCGTCCTGGGATCGTGCGCGAGCCCTGGGGCGACGTGCTGACGGTGCACGACCCGTTCGGCAACCGCATCCGGTTTTCGCAGGACATGGGGGGCGCGTAGGTCCTCTCCCTGTGGGGGAGACGATCGCGCATTGATCGGTGGGGGGAGTTTAATGGTCGAAGATCCGAGCGGTGATCGTCCTATCACGCCCCCCACCGCCGGCTACGCCGACACCTCCCCCACAGGGCGAGGAGCTCTGCCTGGCGGACCTTTACGCGACCCACCACATTCACCTTCAATGACCTCCCCGCCCCCCTCACCCCGAAAGCGCCTGTCCCGTCCCGTCCGCTGGGCGCTGGACGGGTTGGGCGGAAGCCTGCTGGCGATCGGCGCGGTGGGGATCGTCACGCCCGGCCTGCCGACCACGGTGTTCTGGATCGGCGCGGTGCTGTGCTTCCTGAAGACCCGACCCCACGCGGTGCGGCCGCTGCTGCGCACACCCGTGATCGGGCCGGCCATTCGCTGGTACCTGCGCTGGCGGCCGTTTGGTGGGTCGAAAAAGAAGCGCCGAGCGCCTATCTAGCCCCAACCATGACCGACGCCGCCGACAATAACACCGAGACCGAGCCTCGCCGCGCCCTGAGCAACCGCCGGGTGCTCGGCTTCATCATGCGCTTCTGGCTGCGCCGGAAAGGCCTGTTGCTGGCGGGCGTGGGCCTGACCTTGCTGGCCATCGGCTTCGATCTGGCGCTGCCCTGGGCGTCTGGTCAATTGATCGACACCGTGACCAAGGGCCCCTCGGCCGTCGACGCGGCCTGGGTGGCGTGGGCGATGTTCGTGGGCGTCTATCTGGGCTTCTCGCTGATCCGCAACCTGGCCATGCGGTTCTGGATCCCGCTGGCCGCCCGCAACATGGAAGAGATGACCAACGAGGGTTACGCCCGCGTCCAGGCCTTCTCGTCCGACTGGCACGCCGACAGCTTCGCCGGCGCCACGGTGCGCAAGCTGACCCGGGCGATGTGGGGCTATGACAGCGTGACCGACGCGGTGACCATCTGGCTGGCGCCCAGCGTCATCGTGCTGCTGGGCCTCTCCCTGATGCTGCTGGTCCGCCAGCCCCTGGCCGGCGCCGTCGCCCTGGTGGTGGTGATCGCCTATATCGTCGTCAATGTGGTGGTCACCACGCGCTATGTGCGGCCCGCCAACCTGAAGTCCAACGCCCTGGATTCGCTGATCGGGGCCAGCCTGGCCGACGCCGTGACCTCCAACCCCACGGTCAAGAGCTTCGGCGCCGAGACCCGCGAGGCCGCGCGCGTCGCCGTGGTGACCGCCGCCTGGCGCGACGCGGTGATGGTCACCTGGCACAAGTTCACCAATGTCTGGCTGGGCCAGAACCTGCTGCTGGTGCTGCTGCAAGCCGGGCTGACGGCGGCGATGATCCATGCCTGGTCGCGCGGGACGGCGACGCCCGGCGACGTGGCCTTCGCCATCACCGCCTTCATGCTGATGAGCGGCTATCTGCGCAACATGGGCGAGAACATCCGCATGCTGCAGAAGGGCCTGGACGACACCGAGGACCTGGCCGCCTGGGAAGGCCTGCCGCCGCAGATCGCCGACGTGCTGGACGCCCCGGACTTCAAGCCCAACACGGGGAAGGAGGGCCCGGGCGCCATCGCCTTCGAGAACGTGACCTTCCGCTACAAGGCGGCGGGTTCGCCGCTGTACGACCACTTCTCGCTGACCATCGCGCCGGGCGAGCGGGTGGCGCTGGTCGGGCCGACGGGCTCGGGCAAGTCGACCTTCGTCAAGCTGGTCCAGCGTCTGCACGACCTGCAGGGCGGCCGCATCGTCATCGACGGTCAGGACGTGGCCGAGGTGACCCAAGGCAGCCTGCGCCGCGCCATCGCCGTGGTGCCGCAGGACCCGGCCCTTTTCCACCGCTCCCTGCGCGACAACATCGCCTATGGCCGGCCCGGCGCCACCGACGAAGAGGTGATCGCTGCGGCGACCAAGGCGCGCGCCCACGACTTCATCCTCAAGCTGCCCCAGGGCTACGACACCCTGGTGGGCGAGCGCGGCATCAAGCTGTCGGGCGGCGAGCGCCAGCGCGTGGCCATCGCCCGCGCCTTCTTGACCGACGCCCCGATCCTGGTGATGGACGAGGCGACGTCCTCGCTCGACGTCGAGACCGAGGGCCAGGTGCAAGAAGCCGCCGAGGCCCTGATGGCCGGCCGCACCACCATCGTCATCGCCCACCGCCTCTCCACCGTTCGCGGCGCCGACCGCATCCTGGTCTTCCAGAACGGCCGGGTGGTCGAGGAGGGCCGGCACGGGGACCTGAAGGCGGCGGGCGGGGTGTATGCGCGGCTCAATGCGGTCTCGGAGGGGGTGGGTTAGAACCTTCGCCTACATCTACAACCCGCTCATCCCGGCGAATGCCGGGATGAGCGGAAATGGAGAAATGAAATGCGTTAGAACGCGTCCTCCAAAATCCACCCTTCGCAAGCCGGATCCCTCGGCGTGAGGTGCAGGCGGTGACCACCGATCTCGATATCGGTATGCGGCTTGGCTGGAACGACCCGGGCCGGCCCCGTCTTAAGCAGGCCCCGCAGTCCGTCGTTGCTGCAAGACGCCGAGGTGCGGGCAATTTCCTCCCATTCACCGGCGGGGTCGCTCTTGTATACGCCCATGCGATCGCTTGTTGAAAAGAGGACTTCATCCACGCCGTCGCCATCGACATCAATCAGCAGGGCGCTGCAGCCACGACCGCTGGAGAGGCAAAGCGCGTTGAGGTCTCTGCCAAAGGTCTTTTCGATAAAGCCTTCCGGCAGTTTCCGCCCTTGCGGATAGACTTGAACCTCAGCCACAGCCTGGGCGGAAGGCTTGTCATTACCTTTCGAAAGTTCATAGGGGCTGTTGGCCTCAAGCGCCTTGGCGGCGGGGGCGTTGACCGTAGCGTTCCTGTCCTTGCCCAAAGCTATCAGGGCGTCACGGCCAACACGACCGCCCTGGAAGCGTAGGAAGGCGTAGTCGAACGTCTCAGGTTTGACCTTCCCGACTCTAAGCCGCCCCACTTGGTCCTCCACCGACAACCGCCTCGGATCCGCCACCGGCGTGCAAAGCGCCAGCAGCACGGCGATCACCGCGAAGGCCATGGCGATGTTGGTGACCTCCAGCGTCCGCATCCAGTCGCCCGGCCGCACGGCGGCGATCGCGTAGCCGACCGCATGGCCGGCCGCGATCAGCAGGCAGGCCGCCGCGATGATCCGGTCGGGGCTCAGGCCGTATTGGCCGATGCGCAGGCTCAGGCCGTAGGCCGCCAGCACCGTGATCGGGACCAGCAGCACCCCGGCCAGTCGCGCCGCCCATTTCAGCACCAGGGCGGTCTTCTCGGTCCCGTCCTGATAGGCGGCGTTGGTCAGCAGGATCAGGAAGGCGTCGGCGGTGAGCAATATGGCGGTGGCGCTGCGGGTCTTCCACAGCGGCTCGAGGCCGGTGAAGGGCAGGGTCAGCAGGAAGGCCGCGGCGATCAGGGTCATCAGCGGCAGCAGCCAGGCCAGCAGGGTCAGGGCCACGGTGCGCACGCCGCGCACCAGATTGGCCCGCACGTCGGTCAGCTGCACGGCGGCGGCGAACATCACGGCGGTGGCGGGGAAGGCGAACCACTCGTGCCGGATCAGCTTGTCGATGGCGTCGACGCCGATCAGCTTGAACAGGGCCGAGGCCAGGAACAGCAGCAGCCAGAAGGCGCCGGTGAAGCCCAGCGACAGCACCGCCTGCACCCCGTGCTTCCAGGTCACGTCGAAATAGGCCTCGTAGCGCGCGATGCGCCTGCGCTCCAGGTCAGCGGGCTCGACGAGGTGATGGCCGATGAAGATCAAGGCGGCGATCGCGAAGACCGTCAGCGGTCCCAGGCCGTTAACCCCTTCGGCGGCGGGATCGCCGCTCCACACGCCATAGGCCCCAAGCCCGGCGGCGAGGATCGCGGCCACGGCCTTCCAGACGACCAGGGTCCGCCAGCGCAGGGCCGCGACCCCGGCCTGCACCACGAACGGCGCGAACAGGAAGACCATCAGCAGGGCGGCGAACAACTCGCGCTGGGTCGCCGGCCAGACCTTGGACTTGTCGGCTTGCCAGAGCCCGTACAGCAGCAGGCCCTGGGCCAGGCCCGTGGCCAGGCGGATGATCGTGGCTCGGCGGACGGCCCCAGGCTCGGGCGAGGGATCGGCGGGAGCGGCGTCGTGAAAGGCGTCGGTCATCTTGCTGCAACCTCGAATGTCGTGGGGCTAGAGATCACGCCGGGCGAGCGGCGCCTAGGGCCAAGCTTGTCGGCGCGTGCTTGCGACGACGCGGGGACGCCTCTAGGTTCTGCCGTTCAGGAGCGCCTCATGGCCTATCGCAGCTTGCGCGAATTCATCGCCGTCCTCGAGGCGCAGGGCGAGCTTGTCCGGGTGAGCGAGCCGGTCTCGACCGTGCTGGAGATGACCGAGATCCAGACGCGGCTGCTGGCCACCGGCGGGCCGGCGGTGCTGTTCGAACACGTCATCCTGCCCGACGGCACGCGCTCGCCGATGCCGGCGCTCGCCAACCTGTTCGGCACCGTCAAGCGGGTGGCCATGGGCGTCACCCTGGGCGGCGAGCCGCGCACCACGGCGGGCGAACTGCGCGAGGTCGGCGAGCTGCTGGCCTTCCTGCGCCAGCCCGCGCCGCCCAAGGGGTTGAAGGACGCGCTCGACATGCTGCCCCTGGCCCGCACCGTCATGGCCATGCGGCCAGGCACGGTGAAGAAGGCTCCGGTGCAGGAGGTGGTCCTGACCGGCGACCAGATCGACCTGTCCAAACTGCCCGTGCAGACCTGCTGGCCGGGCGAGCCGGCGCCGCTGATCACCTGGCCGCTGGTCGTCACCAAGGGCCCGGGCAAGGACCGCGAGGACGACTTCAACCTGGGCATCTACCGCATGCAGGTGATCGGCAAGGACCGCTGCATCATGCGCTGGCTGGCCCATCGCGGTGGAGCCCAGCACTATGCCCGCCACAAGAAGGCGGGGAAGCGCGAGCCCCTGCCCGCCTGCGCCGTGCTGGGCGCCGATCCCGGCACCATCCTGGCCGCCGTGACGCCGGTGCCCGACACCCTGTCGGAGTACCAGTTCGCCGGCTTGCTGCGCGGCGCCAAGGTCGATCTGGTGGCCGCCAAGACCGTGCCGCTGATGGTGCCCGCCCATGCGGAGATCGTGCTCGAGGGCCACGTCCTGCTCGATGAGTATGCGGACGAGGGTCCCTACGGCGACCACACCGGCTATTACAACAGCGTCGAGAAGTTCCCGGTCTTCCAGGTGACGGCCATCACCATGCGCAAGGACCCGATCTACCTGACCACCTTCACCGGCCGTCCGCCGGACGAACCGTCCGTGCTCGGAGAGGCGTTGAACGAGGTGTTCATCCCGCTGTTGCGCCAGCAGTTCCCGGAGATCGTCGACTTCTGGCTGCCGCCCGAGGGCTGTAGCTACCGCATCGCCGTGGTGTCGATGAAGAAGGCCTATCCCGGCCACGCCAAGCGGGTGATGCTGGGCGTCTGGAGCTATCTGCGCCAGTTCATGTACACCAAGTGGGTGATCGTCGTGGACCACGACATCAACGCCCGCGACTGGAAGGACGTGATGTGGGCCATCAGCACCAAGATGGATCCCGCCCGGGACATCACGGTGATCGAGAACACCCCCATCGACTATCTCGACTTCGCCAGCCCCGAGAGCGGCCTGGGCTCGAAGATCGGCCTCGACGCCACCGACAAGCTGCCCCCCGAAACCCACCGCGAGTGGGGCGAGGAGATCCGCATGGACCAGGCGGTGATCGACGCGGTGAGCGAGAAGTGGGCCCGGCTGGGCTTGCCGGGGGGCGGCAAGCCGATCTGGAAATAGGGGCAAATGGGTATCGAGAAACTCTGGGACGGGCTGCCTAAGGACGCACTGAAGCTGGCGTTGGCGCTGCATCCGTACACGCGGGTTCAAGTCTTGTGGCAACCCGCGAACACCGCGCAGTTCTTTTTCATCCGCATCAGCGTCGGCAAACCAACGACTTACCTCTTGCTTGAGGGTCGAGACGGCCAGACCGCGAGTTTGGCGAACTACGATCATGATTTCGACGTCGTCTGGGTCGGCGTTGATCGCGATGAATGGGACCTCTCGGATGCGTCTCACAGAGCTAAAGCTTTTCCGCTGGTAAGGGCCGAGGCCGTGCGCCGCGCCGCTGGGGACAGCGAGTAGGCGATGTTGTGATGTCCCTCCAACGGAGGCGGCGTCATGCGATGCTCGGTGCTAAAGATCGGCGGTTCAGCGGGCGTAATCCTGCCTGAGCCTTTTCTCGCCAGGATCGGCACCGAGGTTGGCGACTCCGTGGACGTGGTGATGGAAGACGGCCGGATCATCATCGCCGCCGGCGGGCGCGCGCCGAAAAAGCATCCGCGCGACGGTTGGGAGGAGGAAGCCAGGGCTGGCCAAGGCGGGCCTGACCGAAGAAGAACGCGAATGGCTTGAAGCGCCGCTCAGGACCGAGGCCGACGCCGAGCTCAAATGGTGACATGTGCCAAGACAGTCCTCCCCCTGTGGGGCATGGGAGGAATTGAGCTGGCCGGCCAACGGCGCCATAGGTCGGCCATGAGCACCCTCTTCCCGCCCCCCGCCGACCAGACCGCCCTCGAGCGCGGGGCCGCCATCACGCCGCGCTTCGACGCCCAGGGCCTGATCGCCGCCATCGCCCAGCATGCCGATACCGGCGAGATCCTGATGTTCGCCTGGATGAACGACGAGGCGCTGAAGCGCACCCTCGACACCGGCGTCGCCCATTATTTCAGCCGCTCGCGAAACACGTTGTGGAAGAAGGGCGAGACCAGCGGCCAGCTGCAGATCGTCACGGAGCTGCGCATCGACTGCGACCAGGACGCGGTGCTGATCAAGGTGCGCCCGCAAGGCGACGGCGGGGCCTGCCACGTGGGCTTCCGCTCGTGCTTCTACCGCGTCTGGGAGAACGGTGCCTTGGTCGAGCGCGAGGCTTAGGGCTCTCTTCATCCGAAGCAGCCTGGACCTCCGTCGTGCAGGTGGCGGCGGCCTGATGTGCAGACGCCGTCACTTTCGCCACGGCTAGGCTGAAGGGCAGGCCTGCGGCAAACGCTCCAGACGCAAGACCGTGTCGCCCGCCATGAAGACCCGGAAGTACTGCCCGTCCCGGATCGTGTCGCCGGCGTTGTGGAAACCGGAACGCCAAGGGCTGCTATTGAAGTGCAAAGCCCTGCCCGCCACCGAGAGGTAGGTGTCGGCCACGCCGTGGACGCGCTCATGCACCACGCGCTCCACGCCCCTCGTACAGCCCTCAAGTGTGACGACCCTGTCGAAATGGAAATCCAGGTCAGCCTTGGCGGCCAGAAGAAACGGCAGCATCGCGGCGCCCAGCAGGAGGGCCGCCACGCCCACCATGACTCCGCCCTCGACCCGCTGCATCGAATTGATTTCCGAAATCGGCGCGCGCCGATTCAGCCAAAAACGCACTAGCGCCGCGATGAGCGCCACCACACCGATCGCGGCAAACCCGACGGAGAATTGTTCGAACGGCGACCTTGCGTCGAAGAGCACTTGCTGAATTGCCATCGCCCATCCCCGTCACTGGAGATCGGACTATCGGCTTAGTCGCGTGTCATCAACGCTATTGACCGTGCGCCGCGCCTTCGGCCTTGCGTCGTGTGTGAAGGCCGCTGACAAAACACAATGACCACCCTCCAAGCCCTGCTCGCGTTCAGCGTCGCCGCCGGCCTGCTGACCATCACGCCCGGCCTCGACACCGCCCTGGTGCTGCGCACGGCCGCCGCCGAGGGCTGGCGGCGCGCGGCCGCGACGGCGGTGGGAATCGGGTTGGGCTGCCTGGCTTGGGGCGCGGCCGCGGCTTTTGGGGCGGGCGCGCTGCTGGTCGCCTCCCAAACCGCCTACACGATCCTGAAGTGGACCGGCGCGGCCTATCTGGTCTGGCTGGGCGTTAATCTACTGATCACACCCCGCGCCAGCTTCGACACCTCGGCGGACGAGGCCGCGACGGCCGGCGGGTTGCTCGCGGCCTTGGCCAAGGGGTTCTGGAACAACCTGCTGAACCCCAAGGTCGGGGTGTTCTACGTGTCGTTCCTACCACAGTTCATCCCGACCGGCGCCAGCCCCGCAGTCTTTGGCGTGCTGCTGGCGTCCCTGCACGTGGTGATGGGGCTGGTCTGGTCAGGTGGACTGATCCTGGCCACCGCGCCGATCGCTCGGGCGCTGCGCAAGCCGGGCGTGGTGAAGGGGCTGGACCGGGTGACAGGCGGGGTGTTCGTCGCGTTCGGGGTGCGGATCGCGCTCGAGCGGCGGTAGGCGCCGCTGACACCCCGTCCGTCGGCTTCGCCGCCACCTCCCCCGTGAAACGGG
The DNA here is from genome assembly GCF_049896225.1 of Caulobacter sp. DWR3-1-2. Lineage (NCBI taxonomy): Bacteria > Pseudomonadati > Pseudomonadota > Alphaproteobacteria > Caulobacterales > Caulobacteraceae > Caulobacter > Caulobacter sp. DWR3-1-2. The sequence goes on from NZ_JAFCTW010000004.1 coordinate 31,931, forward strand.
GGTAGGAGAAGAACGCTCTCACTCCTCACCCGCGAAGCGGGGAAGGTGGGCGATGCGAATACACATCGTGACGGAGGGGGTGTCCGGCGTTGGACGCCTACCCCTCGGCCAAACCCTTCACCCCGCCCTCGCCATCCGGCGTCACCACGAAGCGCTTCAGCACCTTAGTCTCGTAAGTTTCCGACAGAATCGTCGAGACCGCCATCAGCTCACCGGTCGCCCGGCCGTGCTCCAGGGTCAGTAGCAGATAGCCCTTGGCGGCGTGGTCGGTGAACTTGACCTCCTTGTTGCGGGCCACGAAGGCCTTGCCGATCGGGGCGCCGGGCAGGTAGTCGCTGTAGCCGGGGGAGGTCACCGAGGTGACCCCGAACTCGGCCGCCACCCGCGTCGTGCCCGCGTCGTCCCACAGCTCGTTGGCCCAGAAGGCGTGACTGTCGCCAGAGAGCACGATCGGGCGGGCCTGGCTGGCCTTGAAGATGTCGTAGACGCGCTGGCGGTCGGCCGGATAGCCGTCCCAGGCGTCAAGATTGGAGGGCGTGTCGATCGCCGCCAAGGCGCGGCTCTGCTCGACCGCCTTGGCGAGATAGGGCGGCAGCTTGGCCAGCAGGTCGGCAAAGGCCGGCTCGCCCATGGTCGCCTTGAGATCGGCGTTGGCTACCCGGGCCATCACCACCTGGTTGCCCAGCACCTGCCAGGCGGTTCCGCTCTTGACCGAACCATCGACCTCCCGAGCCAGCCACTGTTCCTGGCCCTGGCCCATCATCCGCCGGGCGGGGTCCTTCAGCTTGACGGCGAAGGCGGCGAAGTCCGGCTTGCCGTCGGCCCCGGCCAGATGGTGCGAATAGTCCAGCTGGTGGGTGCGGGCCGTCAGGCGGGTCTCGGTCATCAGCAAGGTGGCGACATCGCCGAACTGGAAGCCGCGCCACGAGGCCTCGGGCAGGGCGCCGGCCACCGGCTCGCGGATCGGCATCCATTCGTAATAGGCCTTGATGCCGGCGGCCTTGCGCTTGGCCCAATCGCCCTCCGTCGCCGGTTGATGGTTCTCGGCCCCGCCCACCCAGCTGTTGTCCGCGGTCTCGTGGTCGTCCCAGACCACGATCCAGGGCGCGCGGGCGTGGGCGGCCTGGGCGGCGCGATCACTCTTGTGCTGGGCGTGGCGCAGGCGATAGTCGGCCAGGCTGAGCAGCTCGTGCGGCGGGTTGGGGATCCGGGTCTTGGCGGTGGGCGAGGCCATGCCGTACTGATCGGGCGCCGCGCCATATTCGTAGATGTAGTCGCCTAGGTGCAGCACGGCGTCGACACGCGGCAGCTTGGCGATCGCGTCATAGGCGTTGAAATAGCCGGCCGGATAGAGGCTGCACGACACCACCGCCAGCACCACGTCCTTGGTCGGCCCAACCGGCAGGGTCCGGGTACGACCGACAACCGCCTCGCCCACGGCCTTGCCGTTCACCGCCTGGCGGAAGCGGTAGACATAGTCGGTGGCCGGCTTCAGGCCGATGACGTCGATTTTGACCGTGTTGTCGCGCGAGGCGTCGGCGGTGGCTTGGCCTTGCTTGACGATGTTTTTGAAGGCCGGGTCGGTCGCCACCTCCCAGCGCACGCCGACCGGGGCCTTGGCGTCCGGCGCGGTCACCCGCGTCCACAGGATGACCCGGTCAGACAGCGGGTCGCCCGAGGCGACACCATGGTCAAAGCGCGCCAGGCCTGCGTGCAAACCCTGGGGCGTGGCGGCCATCGCCTCGCCGGCCGCGCCCGCGCCGCCGAAACCGAAGAGGGTCAAGGCTCTGCGTCGATCGATATTCATGGTCGTGTTCCCCGGAAATCACGGCAGCGCTAGGTCTTGTTGTGCGTTAGCCTCAACACACAACAATCGGATGACGCACGCATGTCCAGTGAAGGCCTCCACGTTCCGCGCGAAAAGCTGCGCGGCAAGACCCTCAACCAGCACTACGCCATCACATCCTTGATCGAAGAGCTCGAGGCGGTGGATTGGTACCGTCAGCGCGCGGACGACTGTGACGACGAGGAGCTACGCAAGATCCTGCTGCACAACGCCCGCGAAGAGCTCGAGCACGCGGCCATGGTGCTGGAATGGCTGCGCCGCAGCGATCCGGAGACCGACGAGCAGTTAAAGAAATACCTGTTCAAGGACGGCTCGATCACTGGCCAAGAGGAAGAGGCCGAAAGCAAGTAGCCGCCGATGGGGACAGGCGCATGCGCCTGTCCCCAATCTCGTCCTAGTACCGCAGCGCGGCCGTCACGCCGTAATAGCGCGGGTTGCCGGCGATGAAGGTGGGAATGCCGAAGGCGTCACCGGTGTTGCCGGCGTCCTTGACGTATTTCTCGTCGGTGGCGTTGGTGACGAACGCCCCGACCTTCCAGCTGGCAAACGACGGCTGATATTCGAGCCGCAGGTCCAGCAAGCCGTAGCTGCTCTGGAATTCGTCGCGCGCCGTGTCGGGCAGCAGGTTGCTGACCTGCAGGGCGGCGATGTCGTTGTCGTCCGAGAAATAGACCTTCGACTGCCAGGTATAGGTCGGGGTGAAGGTGAAGCGCCCGCGCAGGGCGTCGGCGTGCAGGCTGGAGCCGATCGAGGCCTTGTAGTCGGGCGATAGCCGGAAGCGGTTGCCTTCGTAGATTCCGGTGTCGAACCGGCCGTGGGTGTAGCCGAAGGTCGCGAAGAGCTCGGCGAACGAGGCCGCCGCCCAGGTCGTCTGGCCCTCGAAGCCATAGGACTTGGCCTTGCCGGCATTGGTGGTCACCGGCTTGGCGTTGACCAGGATCGTGGTCTGGAAGTTGTCGTAGTCATAGGCGTAGACCGCGCCTTCCAGGGTCAGGCGACCGCCCATCGCGCGGGTCTTGGCCCCCACCTCGAAGGAATCCACGGTCTCAGCCGAGACCGGCGTGAACCGCGCCGGGCCGCCGGGCGCGGCGGGTTGGCCAACCGACAGCACATCGGGCCGCCGACCGCGGGCATAGGAGGCGTAGAGGCTGGTGCCCGTCGTCGGCTTGTAGCGGCCGACCAGGCGCCAGGTCAGGCCCTCGTCCGAGAAGTCCTGCGAGAAGATGTCGCCATTGTTGGTGGTCGGCTGCGAAACGATGCCGAACATCGGCACGGGATAGCCGGCCGAGGTCGGGATGGTCGCGGCGCCCGGCACGGCCATGGCTTGCAACAGGCCAGGACGCTGGGCTGCGGGGATCGACGACAGGGCGATCAGCCCGCCCAGGATCGAGCGATCCTCGACGCTGGAGGCGTAGCCGCTGGTCTTGTCGTCGTGGGTGTAGCGCAGGCCGGCCGAGATCTCGAACTGCTCGCTCAGCCGCCAGGTGGCGTCGCCATAGACGTCGAACGACTCGGTCTTGCCGTAGTTGGTGTAGCTTTCGCGGTGGACATGCAGGTTGTTGGCGATGCCGGGCAGCAGCGGGGCCAGCGGGCTGGTCGCGCCGATGCCGGTCAGACCGCCCACCAGCGCGGTCAGCACGGCGGGGTTGGTCAGCAAACCGGTCGGCTGGGCGTTGGGCTTGCTCAGATAGCCGGTGATCAAGGCCAGGGCGTAGCGCTCGTCGATCTGCGACGGCACGCTGGTCCGGGCGTCCTCGTTGAAATAGCTGACGCCCGCGAAGCCGCTGATCGGACCGCCGGCGTCGTAGTTGAGACGGAACTCCTGGCTGTATTGCTTGCCGCGTGCGTCTTCGGCGAAGGTCAGCATTGGCAGGGAGAAGCCGTCCGGATCGAAGGTCTCTGTGCTCTGGAACCGGCGAGCGGCGGTGATCGACGACAGCTTGAAGGCGTCGTTGAGGCTGTAGTCGACCAAGACCGTAGCGCCCGAGACGAAGCGCTTGAGGCCCAACTTCGCGCCACCGTTGAAGCCTGCGCCGGCCGACAGGGCCGCGCCATTGTTGGGGTCGCGATCGCCCAGCACCGCGCCGGTCGTCGGATCGGTGGGGTTGAAGCTGTTGGACTTGAACGAGGTCCCCGTCGGGTGGTCGGCCTCGTAATTGATGATCAGGTCGGCGTTCAGCCGGCTGGTCGGCGACCAATGGGCCGAGAACCGCAGGGCGCCCGTATCGGTCGAGCCCAAGGTCCGGCCGGTCAGCAGGTTCTCGATCGGCCCCTTGCGCTCCTTGTAGCGACCCGCCAGCCGCACGGCGAAGGTGTCGCTGAGCGGCACATTGGCCATGCCCTCGAACAACCCGTAGCCGTCATTGCCGACTTCCGTCGCCACGCGCCAGTCCAGGGCCTTGGGGTCGGCCTTGTTCTGGATGACATTGACCGCGCCGATCAGCGCCCCACGACCATAGAGGGTCGATTGCGGACCCTTGGCGATCTCGATGCGCTGGATGTCGAACAGCTCGATATAGGAGCCTCGCGACTTGGAGATCGACACGCCGTCCTGGAACACCGACACCCGCGGCTCGGTGGTGGCGTCACCGCTGTCGGAGGTGACGCCGCGCATCACGAAACCAGGGTTGTTGGGCGACTGGTTCTGGACCTGGAAGCCGGGCACGAAAAGCGACAGCTTGTCGAATTCCTGGACGCCCAGCCTGTCGAGCATGGCGCCCGAATAGGCGGTCAAGGCGATCGGCACGTCGAGCACCTTCTGCTCGCGCTTCTGGGCGGTGACCACCAGTTCCTCGACGACGCTGGGTTCAGCGGTGGCCGCAGGCGTAAGATCGGCGGCCCAGACTTGGCCGGCGGTCAGGGCCAGGCCGCTGGCGGCGGCCATGAGCAAGGTGGTGCGGATCGCGCGCATCGACTATCCCCTTCATACGCTGAACTTCGAACCTGAGCCGGTAGGCGCGGGCGATGTCGGCGCCGCGACAAACCCGTGACGGAGCCGTGAAGCCGCTGGTCCAGCCCCCCGATCCCCCGCTCGGAGACGAGATCGAGGACCCAGACGCCTTGGAAACGGGCATGCCGGCCGGTGAGACCCTGCGGATCGAGATCGGCCCCGACCTGGCCGGCCAGCGGCTGGACAAGGCCTTGGCCACCGCCGCTCCGACCCTTTCACGGGCTCGCCTGCAAGCCCTGATGGCGGAGGGCCAGGTGTCGCTGGCGATCCCCGGCAAGACGCCCGTCCCGCTGACCAGCGGCTCGGCCAAGGCCGTGGCCGGGACCTATGCGGTCAACATCCCGCCCCCGACCGCCGCCGAGCCCCTGCCCGAGAACATCCCGCTGAGCGTGCTCTATGAGGATGCTTATCTGATCGTCATCGACAAGCCCGCCGGCATGGCCGCCCACCCGGCGCCGGGCTGCGAGACCGGCACCCTGGTTAACGCCCTGCTGCACCACTGCGGCGACAGCCTGTCGGGGATCGGCGGCGTCGCCCGCCCCGGCATCGTCCACCGGCTGGACAAGGAAACCTCCGGCGTGATGGTCGCGGCCAAGACCGACGCCGCCCACCAGGGCCTGTCGGCCCTGTTTGCCGAGCACGACATAGACCGCATGTACCTGGCCCTGACCCGCGGCGCGCCTAGCCCCGCCGTCGGCACGATCCAGACCCAACTGGGCCGCTCGCCGGGCGACCGCAAGAAGATGGCCGTCCTCAAGTCCGGCGGCCGAGAGGCGACCACCCACTACCGGGTCGAGAAGACCTTTGGCGGCGGCGGCAAGCACGCGCCCCTGGCGGCCCGCGTCGCCTGCCGGCTGGAGACCGGCCGCACCCACCAGATCCGCGTCCATATGGCCAGCAAGGGCAGCCCCTGCCTGGGCGACCCGGTCTATGGGGCCGGAGCCCCCGCTGCGCCGGTCAAGGCGGCGATCACGGAGATCGGGTTCGCCCGCCAAGCCCTGCACGCCGCCGTGCTGGGCTTCGTCCACCCGATCACCGGCCAGACCCTGCGGTTCGAGACGCCCCTGCCGCCGGACATGGCGGCGCTGGAGGCCGCCCTTGAAGCGCTGTGACTCCGCCACCAGCTTCGCCTTGCGGCCACGCAACATTCAGGCCCTAATTCGGCTCACGGCCGGGTCCAGGATGGATAGGTCGGAGGTCTTGTCCATGCTCGCGTCCCGTTTCGCCCTGGCTGTCGCATTTCTGGCCGCGCCGCTGGCCCTGCCCAGCCTGGCCGTGGCAGCTACTCCTGACGACGAGGTCGTGGCCACCGCCTCGCGCGTCGCCAAGCCGCCCACCGAAGCCGAGATCGCCAAGGCCCAGGCCGACGCGAAAGCCAAGGCCGAGGCCGCCCGCAATGCTGAGCCCGTGAGCACCCAGGACCAGGTCGCCGCCTGGCTGGCCGACGCGCCGCCGATCGAACGCGGCGGCGGCGGCCCCCTCGACTATGCGGCGCCGCCGAAAGTGGACGTCAATGGCTACGCCCTGGGTCCCGACGGCAAACGCCAGATGCACGGCGAGGCCGGGGTCAGCGTCGGCACCGGCGGCTATCGCAGCGCCTATGTCTCCACCCTGATCCCGATCGGCGAAGCCAGCACCTTGGGCGTCGCCGTTTCCAAGACCGAATACGGCAAGAACGGCCGGGGCTACGGGGGCGGCTACGGCGGCGGCTACGGCTATGACGGCTTGGGCTATGGCGGCTTGGGCTATGGCGGCTACGGCCGAGGCGGCGGCTCGCAGTCCTTGGCCCTGTCACTCGACATGCGCGGCGGCGGACGGTCACGCGACGACACGCCCGAAGGCTGCGCGCCAGGCTTCCGCGACGGCGATCGCTATGTCGAACCCGTCTGGGTGACCCAGATGCGCGGCGACGCCCGGAGTTGCACGGCGGCGGCCGAACGGCCCTAGCCCCGCGCGACCAATCGCCCCAATCTTGTTTCGGCGCGGACGACCTGGATCGGCGTTCGCCTATACTTAAGAGCTTGCGGTCAAGGTGCCGGCCTGGACCAGGCTCCAGGGCACTGTCGAGCGTACGCATGCAGCCGGAAATCACCGCTTTCCACCACCCCGCCACCGGGCGGGTGACCTATCTGCTGGTCGATCCAGCCACCCAGTTGTGCGCCTTCATCGACCCCGTGCTCGACTATGATCCCCAGACCCAGGCCGTCGATACGACCTTCATGGACGCCATCATCGCCGATATTCGGGCCAAGGACCTGGGTCCGACCTGGATCCTGGAGACCGGCGTGCATACCGGCCACCTGTCCGCCGCCGGTCATCTCAAATACGAGACGGGCGCCTCGATCTGCACCGGCGCGGGTGTCCTGGAAAGCCTCAAGCGCCTGGTCCCGGTGCTGGGATCCGACGGCGTCGATCTTGACGGCTGGGACTTCGACAAGCTGGCCCAAGACGGCGAGGTCCTGCCGATGGGCGGGATCGAGATCACCGCCATCGCCCTGCCGGGCCGCCTGCCCGGCGCCACCGCCTACCAGATCGGCGACGTGGTGTTCACCGGTTCCGCTATCCTGCCGCCGGACCAGGGTCTGGACGACAGCGACGCCCCCGGCGCCGACGCGGCCGGTCTGCACGCCGCCGCTAGGCGGTTGCTGGATCTGCCGCCTCACACTCGCCTGCTGACCGGCCAGGTCGGCGCCGAGGCCGACGCCTGGGAGGCCACTGTCGCCGACCACAGGACCACAAATATCGACGCCGGCGATTCCGTCCCCGCCGAGGCCTTCGTCGCCCGCCGCGCCGCCGCACCGCCGTCGCCCGGCCCGTTGGCGGCGCCCGCCCTGCAGGTGGGAATCCGCGCCTTCCGCCTGCCCCCGCAAGGCGACGACGGCCTGCGCTTCCCGCCGATCGATATCAGTTCCATTTAAAAACCCACTTGCGTGTCGGCCAGGCGATCCCTTAGATGCTTCGTACACGAAGCAGTGAGGACGCCGCATGGCCGATCAAGATTTCAGCGCTGCCCTGACCACCGCCCAGGCCGACAACCTGCCCGGTCTGTTGGGCCTGGAATGGAGCCATGCGACCCGAGGCTTGGTTAGGGGACGCTTCACTGTGGCCAGCCGCCATATGGCCCCCAACGGCTTTCTTCACGCCGCCAGCGTCATCGCCCTGGCCGACAGCGCCAGCGGCTATGGTTGCGTGACCTCCCTGCCGGAGGGCGCGACAGGCTTCACGACCATCGAGTTGAAGTCCAACTTCCTCGGCACCGCTCGCCAAGGCGAGGGCGTGGCCTGCGAGGCCAAGCTGCTCCACGGCGGCCGCAACACTCAGGTCTGGGACGCCCTCGTCACCCACGAGACCACCGGCAAGACCCTGGCGCTTTTCCGCTGCACCCAGATGATCCTTTACCCTCGGGCCTAGTCCGGTCGGAAACCGCGCCGCGCGACACAAAAGCGTGTCACAAGCCCTTGCGCTCTTCCGGCGGCGCCGCTAGGTATCCCGCCCTCACTCAAGGCCGCCCCCGGGCGGCCCCTGAAGACCCCCTGGAGAGGTGGCAGAGTGGTCGAATGTACCGCACTCGAAATGCGGCGTGCCTGGAAGGGCACCGTGGGTTCGAATCCCACCCTCTCCGCCACCATCCCGACATCAAAATCCACCCGCGACGACCATGCTTCGGCGCGGTAGCGTTCCATCCGCACATTGAGACGGGGAGCGCTGCGTGAGCCTTGACGATGACGCGACGCCCGGCGCCACCCGCCCCTGGTGGAAGGACGCCGTTGTCTATCAGGTCTATCCACGCTCGTTCCTCGACACCAACGGCGACGGGATCGGCGATCTTCCTGGGGTCACCGCCCGGCTCGACTACCTGCAGGATCTCGGCGTCGATGTGGTGTGGCTCAGCCCGCACTTCGACAGCCCCAACGCCGACAACGGCTATGACATCCGCGACTATCGCCAGGTGATGGCGGACTTCGGGACCATGGCCGATTTCGACGCCATGCTGGCCGGGATGACGGCCCGTGGCATGCGGCTGATCATCGACCTGGTGGTCAATCACAGCAGCGACGAACACGCCTGGTTCGTCGAGAGCCGCAAGAGCCAGGACAACCCCTATCGCGACTACTACATCTGGCGCGACGGCAAGGATGGCGGTCCTCCCAACAACTATCACGCCTTCTTCGGAGGGCCAGCCTGGACGCTGGATCAGGCGACAGGCCAGTACTACCTGCACTATTTTGCCGCCAAGCAGCCGGACCTCAACTGGGAGAATCCCAAGGTCCGCGACGAGGTCCATGACCTGATGCGGTTCTGGCTCGACAAGGGGGTGTCGGGGTTCCGGATGGACGTCATCCCGTTCATCTCCAAGCAACCCGGCCTGCCCGACCTGACGCCCCAGGAGCGCCGCGCGCCGCAGTTCGTCTATGCCGCCGGGCCCAAGCTGCATGATTACCTGAGCGAGATGCGTCACGAGGTGTTGGCGCACTACGACACCCTGACGGTCGGCGAGGCGTTCGGGCTTACGCCCGACGCGGCCCAACACATGATGGACAGCCGCCGCAGCGAACTCGATCTGGTGTTCAATTTCGACATCGTGCGGATGGACATCGACGGCTGGCGCAAGACGTCCTGGACCCTGCCCCGACTCAAGGCGCTCTACAGCCAGCAGGACGCGGCGGCCGGGCCGTTCGGCTGGAACACGGTGTTCCTGTCCAACCACGACAATCCCCGAGCGGTTTCGCACTTCGGCGACGATGATCCCGAGTGGGTCGAGCGTTCGGCCAAGGTTCTGAACACCCTGATCCTCACCCAGCGCGGCACGCCGTTCCTCTATCAGGGCGACGAGCTGGGCATGACCAACTATCCGTTCCAGACCCTGGACGACTTCGACGACCTGGAGGTGTCCGGTCGCTGGCGCGACCTGCAGGGTCGGGTGTCGGAGGCGGAATATCTAGCCAATGCCCGGTCCATGGGCCGCGACAACGCCCGCACGCCTATGCAGTGGGCGGACGATCCACACGGCGGCTTCACGCTCGGGACGCCGTGGCTGGCGGTCAATCCCAACGCGGCGGCGATCAATGCGCGAGACCAGGCCGGGCGGGCAGACGCGGTGCTAAGCCACTGCCGCGACCTGATCGCGTTCCGGCGGGGGTCCGTCGATCTGCGGGAGGGGGATTATGAGGATCTGGATCCCGACCACGCGCAGGTCTTCGCCTATCGGCGCGGCGAAGGCTTGGTGGTGATGCTCAACTTCGGGCGGGCGGCGGTGGCTTACACGCTTCCCGACCACCTGACGGTGGAGGGCGTGGCGTTTGGCGAGGCGGTGGTCGAGGGTCGGATCGTGACGCTCGACGGGTGGACGTCGGTGATCCTGGCGATCCGGCTCTAATCACCAGACCTCCAAAAACGTTGTCATCCCGGACAAGCGCGTCGCGCGCCGATCCTGGATGACAACCGCCGAGAGGAAAAGGCGTCCGCCGGAGACCGACGCCTTTCAATCTTCAGTCCCGAATCCCCTACGCCTTGATGAAGGCCAGCATGTCCGGGTTGATCACCTCCGGATGGGTCGTGCACATGCCGTGCGGCAGGCCCGGATAGGTCTTCAGCGTGCCCTTCTTGAGCAGCTTGATGCCGATCAGGGCGGCGTCGGCGATCGGCACGATCTGGTCGTCCTCGCCGGTGGTGACGAAGTCGCTGCTCATGGTCTTGTCTCCTGAAGCTTGTGGCGACGCCTTGAGCGTGGCTGCGGACGATACTGCGGGCGCCCGTGACGGCAGGGCCGCCATCAGGGCCAAGCTGAAGCCGCTGGTGACGACGCAGCGGCGCGATGCGCCTCCCGGTCCGCCGGCGGCGTCGGTCTCGGGTTTGCTGCGGGAAATGGTCGTGCGCCATCCTTCGATGTCGGTTCAGCCGGTGCCTGCGGTGAACCCAGACGCAAGCCTAGGCGATCAGGTCCGGCGGCGATTGAATGGAATAGTCGTGACGTGCACGTCCTCTGGACGTTTGGCGACGGGCTGATCACAACGCTACCGCCGAGCCGGCGACGCGTTCAGGCCGCTTCGAAACGGAAGAAGCTGTTGACCGTCAGCCGGCCCGTTCGCGGGTCCAGGCTGGCCGGATGGTCTGGCAAGACGCCGGCATGCAGCAGGCGGCTGGCATAGACGATGACCCGGTTGAAGGCCGGTTCGACGACGGCGGTCTGCTCGAACAGGGCGTTGGAACCCGCGATGTAGCCGGCCGGAACCGAGGCGGTTTCGATCTCCCGGCGCAAGGCGGCGAAATAGGCCTTGCCGCGCTCGGGTCCTATGGATTCGAAACCGGTGGCGCGGTGACGGTAAAAGGCCGTGCCGCCGTGGGGCGGTCCGCACAGATAGTGCAGAATCGCCAGCTGGTCGGGATCGGTGGTGTCGATGTGCGGCAGGCGTTGGGGCAGGATGGCCTGGTCGGTCGGTAGGACCGCCATCGAAAGGGCGCTGGTGATGTGCGCCTTGCCCTCCGGCGGGGCGCCGAACACCGTCGCCAGATGGGGGCGAAGGGCGGTGACCAGAGCCTGAACATAGCCGCCCGGGGATGGCGCCCGGACGCCCGGATAGAAGTTGGCCGCCGCCTTCACGGGGGCCAGGATCGCCTGTTCGGCCGCGAAATCGACCAGATGCTCGGCGCCGGTCAGCAGGCCGTCGATCACCAGCACCGGATGGCGTTCGGCGCCGATGCGCAGGGTTTCGATGCGCGGGCCAGCGGCGGCGGCGAAGACCGGTCCGGCCGCCGGCTCGCTCATCGCCGCAGGCCCTCGGCGGCCTCGGCGCTGGCGGCGTCCCCAACCTTGGTGGTGAAGCCCTGGGTGTAGACCTGGTTTAGCAAGGCCCTGTGATCGGGCAGGCCGGCGGCGGCGCGCAAGCCGGCCTCGCGCACCTTGGCGAAATCGGCCCGGGCCAGGTCGCCATGCACGTGGGCGGCGGGATCGACGGTGGTCGCAAAGCCCATCCCGTACAGAACGTACTGATAGTTGAAGTACTTGAAGCTCTCATGGAGGCTGGGGAAATCGAAGGCGTTGGGCGGTCGGTGTTTCCACATCGCCAGGTGGTCTTGCAGGCTTTCGGGGATTGAGGCCGGATCGGCGTTGTCGGTCCAGAAGCTGTTGTCGGTGCGCTGGCTGAGGCAGTAGTGCAGCTTGATGAAGTCGATCGCCCTCAGATAGCGGTCGGTCATCGCCGCGTTGAACTGCTTGGCGGTCGCCTCCATGCCGCCCCGCCGCGGCAGGTTGCGGGCCAGCATGTAAGCGGCGGCCTCGATCAGCACGATGCCGGTGGATTCGAGGGGCTCCAGAAACCCGCCCGACAGGCCCACGGCGACGCAGTTCTTGACCCAGTGGCTGGCCCGGTGGCCCACCTTCAGCTTCAGCGGCCGAACCGTCAGCCCATCGCCGGCCTTGCCGACATAGCCGCGCAGGATCTGCTCGGCCCGATCGTCCGTGGTGTGACGACTGGAATAGACATAGCCCGTGCCGCGCCGGTCGGGCAGGCCGATATCCCAGGTCCAGCCGGCCTCGTGGGCGGTGGAGATGGTGGTGGTCGCCACCGGCCCGTCTGGGCGGTCATAGGGCGCCTGCAGGGCCAGGGCGCGATCGACGAACAGCACGTCGCTCTTGTCGATCCAGGCGCTGCCCATGGCCTCGCCGATCATCGCGCCGGCAAAGCCCGTGCAGTCGATATAGAGGTCGGCCGTCAGATCGCCGTGCTCGCGCGTGGTCACCGAGCCGATCGATCCGTCCTGCGCCTTGTTGACGCTCAGCACATTGCCCAGCAGGTGCTTGATCCCGGTTTCCTTGCCGACATCGCGAAGCAGGTTCGCCAGTTTTCCCGCGTCGAAGTGATAGGCATAGGTCATCGGCCCGCCATACTGCGGATCGTCGATACGCTTGGGACCCCGCCCAGCTTCGCAGACCTTGTCCTGCAGGGTGACAGCGCCGGAAAACGGGACGCCGCCCGCCTCGCCCATCAGCCAGTATGGCGCCAGGTCCAGGCCGCCGTTCAGCAACCGGGGCGAGGCGAAGGGGTGGTAGTAGTGGCTGTGCACACCATCCTTAGGCGCGGTCTTCCAGTCGACGAACCGGATACCCTGCTTGAAGGCCGCCCCGGCCTCGCGCATGAACCGCGCCTCGTCGACGCCGATCGTCCGCAGGGTGTTCTGGATGGTCGGAAAGGCGCCCTCGCCCACTCCGATGATGCCGATCTCGCTAGACTCGATCAGGGTGATGCGCACCCCGTCCGGTCGCATGGAGCCCAGGCGGCGAGCCAGATAGGCGGCGGTCATCCAGCCGGCCGTGCCGCCGCCGACGATCAGGATGTCATTGATCTCTGGCGTTTGGGTCATCGGCCGGCGGCAGCGCGCTGACGGAAACCGTTGCGGTAGATCTCGTCCAGCAGCGCCCGGTGATCGGGCATGGCCGCCGCCGCCCGATGGGCCGCCGACTTCAGCCGCGCGAACTCGGCCCGCGCCGCGTCGAGATGCGGATAGGCCGACAGATTGGCCGAGAGGTCGGTCTTGAAGCCCATGCCGTACAGCACATACTGGTAGTTGAAGACCTCGAAACTGTCATGGACGGTGCCGAAGTCGAACGGGTCCGGCCCACGGGTCTTCCACATCTCCAGCAGGGCCTGCAGCGAATCCGGGATCGATTCTGGCCGGGTGTTGTCGATCCAGAAGTCGCTGTCGGTGCGCTTGGTCAGGCAATAGTGCAGCTTGATGAAGTCCAGCACGCCCTTGTAGCGCAGGCCCATGGCTTCGTTGAACAGGGCGGCGGTCGGCTCCATGTCGCCCGCGCGCGGGAACAGCCGGCCCAGCATCCAGGCGGCGGCCTCGATCAGCATGATGCCTGTGGCCTCCAGCGGCTCCAGGAAACCGCCCGACAGACCGATCGACACGCAGTTCTTGACCCACGGCGTTTCGCGATGGCCGATGGGCAGCTTCAACACGCGAGCGTTCAGCCCGTCGGCCGACTTGCCGATATAGGCCCGCAGCACCTCTTCGGCCCGCTCGTCCGTGGTGTGATCATTGGAATAGACATAGCCGACGCCTCGGCGCTCGGGCAGGCCGATGTCCCAGGTCCAGCCGGCTTCGTGGGCGGTGGAGATGGTGGTGCTGGCCACTGGGGCCTCAGGGTCATCGTGCGGGACCTGGATGGCCACGGCGCGGTTGACGAACAGGGTGTCGCTGTCGTCGATGAACTTCACGCCCATAGCCTCACCGATCAGCTTGGCCGAGAAACCACTGCAGTCGACATAGAGGCCGGCGGCCAACTCGCCATGCTCACGGGTGACCACGGCGGCGATCGCGCCGGTCTCGTCCAGTCGCGCGCCCTGGACATTGCCGATCAGGTGGCGGACGCCCAGCTCCTTGCCGACGTCGCGCATCAGCACGGCCAGCTTGCCGGCGTCGAAATGGTAAGCGTAGCCAAGCGGACTGGAATATTGCGGATCGTCGATCAGCTTGGGGCCCTTGCCCGCCTCGCAGACCGTGTCCTGCAGCGTCACCGCCTCCGAGAACGGCGTATCCCCGGCGCAGCCCAGCAGCCAGTAAGGCGCCAGGTCCAGGCCCCGCAGCGTATGGGGCCGGCTGAACGAGTGGTAATAATGGCTGTGGGCGTCGCCGACGGGGGCGGTGGTCCAGTCGACGAACTTGATGCCCTGTTTGAACGAGGCCCCGGCCCCGCGCATGAACCGCGCCTCGTCGACGCCGATCTCGCGCATGGTGGTCTGGATGGTGGGGATCGTGCCCTCGCCCACCCCGATGATGCCGATCTGCGACGACTCGATCAGCGTGATCTTCACCCCATCGGGACGGTTGGCCCCCAACTTGCGGGCCAGATAGGCGGCGGTGATCCAGCCGGCCGTGCCGCCGCCGACGATCAGCACTTCATCGATCGGTTTCGTCACGTCGTTCCCCTTCCCGTCAGCCGGATCGTTTCCATCACCCAGGCAGCAGGCAGCGCACCGCCTCGCAGATCCGCTCGGCGTCAGGACCCAGCACGACGTGCACCGAGCGCTCGCCGACCCGGACCACGCCGCGTGAGTCCAGGGCTCTCAGCGCCGCCTCGTCGACGGCGGCGTTGTCGCGGACCACCAGGCGCAGGCGGCTGGAACAGGCGCCCACCGTCTCGACATTGGAGAAGCCGCCCAAGGCGCTGACCAGGCCCTCGGCCCGGCTGTCATCAATGGCGGTGGGTAGGGCGACCGCTGCCGCGGCCTTGGTCGCGGCAGGCTTGGGCGGCGCTGGCCTGCCCATGGCGGCGCGGATCTCACCGGCCACTTGGTCGGCGACCGGGCCGAGGACGACCTGTAGCGCCTTGTCCGACGGCCGGACCACACCCCGCGCTCCGAGGGCCTTCAAGGCGGGTTCGCGGACCACGGCCTGGTCGACAACGATCAGCCGCAGGCGGGTGGTGCAGGCGTCGACCGAGGTCAGGTTCCCCGCCCCGCCCAAAGCGGCGACGAAGTCGGCGCCGCGCCCGCCGGCGCTGGGCCCCACCGCCGCCTCGGCGGCCAGGTCCTCGGCCGGCTCGCGGCCAGGGGTCTTGAGATCGAACTTCAGGATGAAGAAGCGAAACAGCCCGTAATAGATCCCGCCATAGACCAAGCCGATCGGCACGAGCCACAGCGGGTGGGTGGCCTTGCTGAAGTTCAGCACATAGTCGAACAGACCGGCCGAAAAGCCGAAGCCCAGCTTGACGTCGAGCAGGTTCATCAGGGCCATCGCAACTCCGGTCAAAACGGCGTGCAGGGCGTAGAGCATCGGGGCCAGGAACATGAAGCTGAACTCGATCGGCTCAGTCACCCCGGTCAGGAACGACGTCAGGGCCAGCGAGGTCAGCATGCCGCCGACCGCCTTTTTCCGCTCGGGACGGGCCGTGTGGTACATGGCCAGGCAGGCGGCGGGCAGGCCGAACATCATTACCGGGAAGAAGCCGCTCATGAACGCCCCGGCGGTCGGGTCGCCGGCCGCGAAGCGGTTGAGGTCACCCGTCGCGCCATGGAAGTCGCCCAGGATGAACCAGACCACGTTGTTGAGGATGTGGTGCAGGCCGGTGACGATCAGTAGGCGGTTGAGGATGCCGTAGACGAACAGGCCCAGGTTTCCGGAGACGGTGACCATGTGGCTCAATCCATCGACGCCGGCCTCCAGCCAATGCCAGCCAAAGCCGAACACCAGGGCCAGCAGCACCCCGCCCAGGCCGGCGGCGATCGGCACGAAGCGGCGGCCGCCGAAGAAGGCCAGATATTCCGGCAGCTTGATGGTGCTGTAGCGGTTGTAGAGCACGCCAGACATCACGCCGGACAGGATGCCAACCGGGATCGACAGCTTGCTGATCGCCTTGGCCTTCCAGGCCGCCAGGGCCAGGTCGCCGCCCTTGGCGGCCGCCGCCGCGACCACGTCGGGCGGCACGACGATCAGGGCCTGGATGCCCTGGGTGGCCACCAGATAGGCCACGACGCCGGCCAGGCCCGCCGCGCCGTTGTTCTCGCGCGCCAGGCCCACGGCGACGCCGATGGCGAAGATCAGGCCCAGATTGGCGAAGATCGCCCCACCGGCGGCGGCGAAGACATTGGCGACCACCAGGGTCAGGCCGCCGGACATCGCCGCCAAGTGGGCGTGGCCCAGCAAGTCGGTCTGGCCGATCCGCAGCAGCAGCGCCGCGACCGGCAACACCGCGATCGGCAGCATCAGGGCGCGGCCTAGGGGCTGGAGGACTTCGAGCGGGGACTTCATCGCTTAGGCTCCAACCTTCAGGACTTGGGCCGCGAAGGCTTTGCAGAGATCTCGGACGGCCTCGGGTGAGGTCAGGTCCAGCGCCTGGCGCGCCAGGGCCTGGCAGGCCGAAATGTCCAGGATGCGGACCAGGGCCTTGACCTCGGGCACGGTCGCCGCCGTGGCGGAAAGCTCGGTGACGCCTAGGCCCAGAAGCACCGGCACGGCGACGAGGTCGGAGGCCAGGCCGCCGCAGACTCCGACCCAGCAATGATGCTTGGCGGCCCCGGCGCAGGTCTGGGCGATCATCCGTAGGACGGCCGGGTGGAGCGCGTCGATGCGGGCGGCCAGCTCCGGATTGCCCCGGTCCATGGCCAGCACATACTGGGTCAGGTCGTTGGTGCCGATCGACAGGAAATCGGCCTCGGCGGCCAGCAGGTCGGCGGTGATCGCTGCGGCGGGGGTCTCGATCATGACGCCCAACTGGACCCGCTCGGTGATCCCCATCTCGCGCTTGGTCTCGTCGAGCAGGGCGCGCACGGCGCGCAGCTCGTCGAGGCTAGCGATCATCGGGATCATGATCTTGCACTGGCCCAGCGGCTTGACCCGCAGTATGGCCCGCAGCTGGGTCTTGAGCAGATGCGGCCGCCACAGCGACACGCGCACGCCGCGCAAGCCCAGGGCCGGGTTCTCCTCGGCCGGGATCGGCAGGTAGGGCGCGGCCTTGTCGCCGCCGACGTCGAGGGTGCGGATGATCAGCGGGCGGCCGTCCAGGGCCGAGGCGATCGCCTGGTACTGGCGGGCCTGCTCGTCCTCGTCGGGGGGCGTTTCGCGCTCCAGGAACAGGAACTCGGTGCGCAGCAGGCCCGAGCCCTCCGCGCCATTGGCGGCGGCGGCCAGGGCGTCGTTCAGCGAGCCAACATTACCGAACACCTCGATGCGTACGCCGTCGGCGGTGCGGCTCTCTTGATGGGCGGCGGCCTTGGCGGCGGCCTTGCGCTCGTGGCGGGCGGCGATGGCGGTCTGGGCGGCGGCGAGCTGCGTGGCGTCGGGGGCGATGCGCAGGCTTCCGCTCTCGGCGTCAAGGATCAGACCCGTGCCCTCGGCGACATCGAGCACGCCGGCGCCCACGGCGACGATGGCCGGAATGCCCATGGCGGCGGCCAGGATGGCGACATGCGACGTCGGCCCTCCCTTGGCGGTGCAGAAGCCCGCGACCTGGCTGGCTTCGACGCCCATCAGTTGCGAGGGCAAAAGCTCGTCGGCCAGCAGGATGGCGCCGGGCGGCAGGACGCGGGCGTCGTCTTCCTCACCCGTCAGTGCCCGGAGCACTTGGCGCTCCAGGTCGATCAGGTCATCCACGCGTTCGGCCAGGCGGCGGTCGCCCAGGCCGCGCAGAGCCTCGACATAGCCGCCGACGGCGCGGCGCCAGGCGAAGCCCGCGCTCTTGCCCTCGGCGATCAGCCGATGGGCCGAAGCGCTCAGTTCGGGATCTTCCAGAAAGGCCAGGTGGGCGCCGAGGATTGCTTTGCGAGCGGTGTCGCCCTTGGATGCGGCCTTCTCGAGCTTGGCGCGGACCAAGGCCAGGGCGTCTTCCAGCGCGCGCCGTTCAAAGCCCATGCCGGCCCCGACCTCGGCGACGATGATGTCGGTTGAGACGAAGCGAACGGCTTGACCGATGGCCAAACCGGGGGCGGCCATGACGCCGCGCAACAAGCCGGGCTCGGCGGGGTGGGCGGGGCGTACGGCCTCGACCGAGACGGGCTCGGCGGTCGGCGGCAGGGCGGCGCTCTCGCCCATGCCGCCTTCGATCAGCTCGACGATAGCGATCACGGCATAATCGGCGTCCGGGCCGCTGGCGACGATGCTGATGCGGTCGCCATGGCGGATGGCCAGGGACATCATCCCGATCGGGCTCTTGGCGCTGGCCCTGCGGTTTACCGCGACGACGGCCACCTCGGCGGCGAACTTGCGGGCGCTCTCGGCGATGCGGGCTGCGGGCCGGGCATGGATCCCGTGCTGCAGGGGCACCACGACCTCGCGCGACACCTCGCCAACGGCGACCGTCGAGGTGACCACCGCGCCATTGACCGGGGCCAGCTCCATCAGGAAATCACCCACCAAAGCGGCATGGTCCTGCGCGCGGCGGATGATCTTGAAGGCGTCGGGATTGGTGATGACGATCGGGGTGATCAGGCTGCGGGCCCGCTGCGACAGCAGGTCGAGGTCAAAGCTGATCAACCGGTCGCCGGACTTCACCGCCTGACCGTCCGCGACGTGGACCTCGAAGCCCTCGCCGCCCAGGCCGACGGTGTCCAGCCCCACGTGCATCAGGATCTCGGCCCCATTGTCGGCCCGCAGGGTGACGGCGTGCCGCGTGCCGTGCACCGAGATCACCCGCGCGTCGCAGGGGGCGTGCAGGGTCGAGCCCAGGGGGTCGATGGCCAGGCCGTCGCCCAGCATGCGCTCGGCGAACACCGCGTCGGGCGTCTCGTCCAGCGGGGCGATCCAGCCCTTGAGCGGCGAGGACAGTACGAGATTGGACACGGACGCTTCCCTGCTTTCCGAAACTTTAGTTCTTGCCGCTCTTGCCGGCGGCCGTCAGCGTCACCTGGTCAAGCACCAGGGTCGGCTCCACGCTGCGTGCTGTAAAGCTCAGACACAGGTCGTGGACCCCGTCACGCCTGGGCAGCGCGCCCGAGACCGTGGCCAGGCCCGGTCCGCGCGCGGCGGCGCCCAGCGGGATGGCGGCGATCCGCTCGCCCGCGCAGCCGTCGATCCGGACTTCGAGCTCGCCGTCCGGCGTAGAGGGATCGCGCAGCGGGATCTTCCCGCGGTCGGCGCCGATCTGGAAGTTGAACGGGACCTGGCCGATGCGGGCGGACAGTTTGACGGCCTTGGACAGATCCGCGCCCTTCCACACCCAGCAGGCGTTCATCAGATTGACCGCGAACACGGCGCGGGGGCCGGCCCCGGAGCCGCTTGCTGGCGCGTCGTCCTCGAGCGAAAGGTTGATCCCGTCACCGCACAGCTCCAGCTGGTGGCTGGTGCGCGTCTGCGCCGCCAGCAGGCTGATCGGGTAGTCGCGAACGCGGCCGAGAGCCTGGCCATCGAGGAAGGTCCGAGCACGGAGCGTCTGGCCCGGCATCACGGCGAGGGGCGCGTCATAGGCCGTCGAGGTCGCCGTTGGCGCCTTGCCGTCGGTGCTGTACCGGACCTCGCCAAGCCCCAGACCGGAAGCCAGAGCGACCGAGACCTTTCCGTCGGCGGCCGGCCTCAGCGTCGCCTGCGGCTCGTAGGGCACGGTGTCGTGCGCCACGCCCAGTGCGTCGAGCCGCGCGGTCTCGGCCGGCAGTCGGCCTGCGAAATCGGCCCAGTCATGGCGGTCGCGCGGCGTCCAGCCGTTTTCTGCCAGGGCGACCAGGCGCGGGAAGCTCATGGCCTCCAGGCGCTCATCGGTGCGCATGTGCTCGGTGAAGGCCGTGGCTTCCAGCCCGAGAATGTGACCGCGCTGGGCGTCGGTCAGGGCGGCCGGCGCGGCGTCGAAATCGTAGATGTCCTTCAGGCTGGTGATCTTGATCCGGCCGGGCGGCTCGTCGGCGGAGGCGCTCTGGCGGCGGTCGAGATAGAGGGTGCTGTCGGGCGCCAGGACGGCGTCATGGCCCTGGGAGGCGGCGGCCACCGCGCCCTCCACGCCGCGCCAGGACATGACTGTGGCGTTGGGGGCAAGGCCGCCCTCGAGGATCTCGTCCCAGCCGATCATCCGCCGGCCTCGGCCGTTGATTTTCTTCTCGGCCCGCTGGATGAACCAGCTCTGCAGCCCGTGCTCGTCCTTGACGCCCAGGGCCTGGATCTGGGCCTGGACCTCGGGACTGGCCTTCCACTGGTCCTTGACCGCCTCGTCGCCGCCGACATGGATATAGGGCGAGGGAAACAGGTCCATCACCTCGTCGAGCACGTCGTTGAGGAAGGTGAACGTCGGTTCCGTGGGCTTGTAGAGATAGGGAAACACCCCCCAGTCGCCCATGGCCTCGCGCGGCGGGGTCTTGGTCATGCCAAATTGCGGATAGGCCACCAGCGGCGCCAGGGCGTGGCCCGGCATCTCGATCTCGGGGACGATGGTGATCCCGCGCGCGGCGGCATAGGCGACGAGGCCGCGCACCTGGTCCTGAGTATAGAAGCCGCCGTAGCGGGTGGCCTTGCCGGTCTTGGGATCGCGGCCCGCCGCGCCGGCCGGCACGCGCCAGGAGCCTTCCGAGGTCAGCTTCGGGTACTTCTTGATCTCCAGCCGCCAGCCCTGATCGTCGACCAGGTGCCAGTGCAGGACATTGAGCTTGTGGGCGGCCATGGCGTCGAGGATCGTCTTGATCGTCTCGACGCTCTGGAAGTGGCGGGCGCTATCAAGCATGAAGCCGCGCCAGGCAAAGCGGGGGGCGTCGTCGATGCTGACGGCAAGCAGCAGAGCCGGGCCCTTGGCCGCGTCGGTCACGGCCAACTGCCAGACGCTGACCGCGCCATAGAACAGGCCGGCGCGCTTGGGAGCGGTGATGATGACGCCGGTCGGGTCGATGTCGAGGTCGTAGGCCTCGGCCGTGTCGCCGGATGTGGCTCCCCGCGCCAGCACGATGGCGGCCTCGCCGGCGGCCGGCGCGCCCTCGGCGACGGCCAACTTCAGGCCTCGGGCCTTGAACAGCATGTCGGACAGCTGATCGGCCACCACCTTGGCCTCAGCATCGCCCTTGGCGACAAGGATCCGGGTCTTGGCGGTGAGGGCGAAGGTCCCCTGCCCCAGCTTCGCCTGGGCCGGCGCGGGGGTGAGGGTCATGGCCGGCCCCTTCACCGGCGAGGCGGCGAGGCCGGTCGAGGCAAAGGCCAGGACGGCGAGCGAACTCACGACGGCGGCGAAGGGCTTGGAGACGAGGATCATGCGAGGGCGCTCACGCTGACGGGCGGCAAAAAGCGGGCGGAGCGTGTGACCGCTCCGCCCCAGCTCCGTGCTTGCAGTCAGGAGGACTTGGATTGCGATCGGCGGCGAGCGGACAGGTCATGCGGTGATCCTGGACCATGGCGCCTCCGATGCAACGATCTTGGGAGGAAGGACGGGACCTTCGGCGCGAAGCCGAAGGTCCCGGTAAGCCACTAGAACTTGAAGCGGACGCCGCCGAAGACCATGCGACCGTTCTTGTAGATCCGGGCCGGACGGTTTTTGTCGTTGTCGTAGTTCTCGGCCATCTTCTCGTCGGTGAGGTTAATCGCATCGAGGCTCAGCGAGATGTTCTGCGTCAGGTTCACGCTGGCCGAGGCGTCCAGTGACTTGATCGAGTCCGACCACAGCTGCCGGAAGCCGCGCTCGGCGTCGTAGTCGACGAAGAACTTGGACCGGTAGTTGTAGGACAGGCGGGCGCTGAAGCGCTCGTTCTCGTAATAGCCGCTGATGTTGGCGATGGTCTTCGAGTTCGAAGGCACCGGCACGCCCGAGGCCGACGAGGCGTCGGAGTAGGTGTAGTTGGCCAGTACGCCGAAGCCATTCCACAGAGGTTTCTGCAGGCTGATTTCGATACCCTTGTTCTCGCCGCCAGCCACGTTGATCGGGCGACCGATACGGTAGTTACAGGTGTAGAGGTTGGCGCCGGTCAGAACGCACTGGTTGGCGGCGTTGGTGATCCGCGCATCGGTCGGGTCGTTCAGCTGAAGCGGCTGGCGCTCCGAGAACGCGCCCTGGACGATGTAGGTCGAGATGTCCTTGTAGTAGAGGCCGACCGCCAGGAGCGATTGCGGCGCGAAGTACCATTCCAGCGACACGTCGTACTGGTTGGCCCGGTAGGGATCCAGGTTAGGATTGCCGCCGCTGCCGGTCAGCAGAGACTCGGTCAGCGAGGTGAACGCGGCCATCTGGGCGTAGTCCGGACGCGACAGGGTGCGACCGGCGGCCAGACGCAGAACCAGGTCATCATTGATGTCGAACGAGAAGTTCGCGCTCGGCAGGATGTCCGTATAGTTCTGGCCGGCGTCGACCGGAGCGATCAGGCCGAACGGGTTGTTGACCGCGCCGGCGGTGCCAGCGGGTACGCCAACCTTCCAGGCCGAGGTCTCGACCTTGGTCTGCACGACGCGTAGCCCGACGTTACCGCGCCAGTTGTCGCCCTTGAGCTTGCCCAGGACGTAGCCGCCGAAGGTCTTCTCGTTGAACGTGAAGCTTTCCAGCGGGCCGAAGTGGTCGCAGTTCAACAAGCCGTTACAGCCGGCCGCCTGGGTGCCGCCGATCGCCGAGTTCCACACCGCCGCCTTGGGCAGGGCGGCGTAGATCGCCTCGATCTTGCTCTTGTCGGCGGTCAGATAGCCGCTGATGACGCCGGGACCCTTGATGCCGTCAAGATAGTCGCTGGGCGTCAGGCCGCCTTGCACATCGGCCAGCGTACATTTGTGGCCGCCGCAGGCAGTGGCGCCCGGAGCAGTCCAGGGCAGCAGAGCGCGGCGCTGACCGTAGGTCTGGTCAACTTCGCGATCGTGGTCGGTGTATTTCAGCCCGAACTTGACCGACGTGAAGGCGCCGGCGTCCATGAACTTCTCGCCGTCGACGAAGGTATAGAACTCGTTGTCGTCATTGGCGGTGGTGTTGGCCGAGGCCCAGCCCAGCTCCATCTCGTCATCGGCCGTGGCCGGATTGATGGTGGAGAACGACACCTTGGGCAGGCCGCCCGACAGGTCGTAGGTCAGGCCTGTGGCGGCGCTGGTTTCCCAAAACGGCTGCAGGTCGGTGGCGCCCTCGGCGTCGGTGTAGCCGATGCGGGCGTGGAACGTCCAATCGTCGGCGGGACGGTAGGTGGTGTCCAGGTCGACCGAGCGGACCTGGGTGTGGGCGATGCGGTCGATGGCGTCGAACACCACGCCCTGCCCGCCAATGGCGTTGAAGGTGCCCTTGGTCGCGGTGCCGTTGCTGAGTTGCTGGATGTTGAAATTGGCGCCGGGCGTGCCCAGGCCAGAGATCTTGTTGGTGATCCAGGCCATGTAGTTCTGGTTGATATTGTCGGCGTCCATCTTCGAATAGAGGCCGGTCAGGTTCACATCCAGCTTGTCGGTCGGTGACCACTGGACGCCGATGTTGGCGCCGCGGCGTTCGCGGGTCTGCTTGAAGAAAGACGAACCGATCAGGCTGGGGGTCACCGCCGTCTGGCCAGCGGGGAGGCCCGTGACATTGCCCGAGGCGTTGGTGACATTCTCGTAGCCCAGCACCTCGATACCGTCGCGGCGGATCTCGCGCTTGTCATAGATCAGGCCGCCCAGGACGCCGAAGGTCTTGGCGTCGTTGTGCCAGCTGAGCATGGCCGAGGCGGTTGGCGTCTTCTTGTCCGACTTCTCGTCCCACACGCCTTGCACCGAGCCCGAGATCGAGAGCGGCGCCAGGTCCAGCGGGTTGCGGGTGTGCACATTGACGGTCGCGCCCACGCCGCCTTCGTCGATATCGGCGACCGGGCTCTTGAAGACCTCGACCTTGCCGACGATTTCCGATGGCAGCATCAGGTAGTTGAAGCTGCGGCTGGCCTTGAACTGGTCGAGAATGAACCAGTCGGCGGTGGCGACCGCGTGGCCGTTCAGCAGGGTGCGATTGAGGGTCGGGGCGGTGCCGCGAACCGAAATCCGCTCGCCTTCCCCGAACTCGCGTTGAATGGTGACGCCGGGAACGCGCTGCAGCGACTCCGCCACGTTCTTGTCCGGGAACTTGCCGATGTCTTCTGCGGTGATCACGTCGATCACGGCGTCGGCGTTGCGCTTGGCGTCGACCGAAGCCTGGAGTGAAGCGCGAATGCCGGTGACCACGACCTGGTCTACGGTGGTGGTTGTATCCTGCGCGAAGGCGGGCGCTGCGACCATCACCGCCAGCACGCTGGCGGACGTGGTTAGAATTGATTTGTGGAAATTTCTCATACTCGGCCTCTCCCCTTTTTCCAGGCCCTCAGGCCTGGAGCCGAACCCCAAGCCCAATCCGATACCAATTATTCTGCAGACATCCGCAGAACGCGGTACTTCTCAGGCCTCGGAGGTGAACTGTGACGAAAATTTATCGGATGACAAGGCCAAAAAAGAACCAATTACAGACCATGTTCTTATTGGTACCAAAATGGTCATATGCTATCTCGGTGACCACGGGGTGGCGCGGTTTTGCGCGGGGGTGGCGAATTGACGATGTTTTCTGAAAGGATCGGGGGGCTGGACGGAAACGGCCAGGGTCACGCCCCGCTCTATAAGCAGTTGCAGCGCGCGCTCCGGGACGCCATCCAGAAGAAGATCCTGGGGCCCGACGACGCCCTGCCGGCCGAACGCGACATGGCCGAGGAATTCAGCATCTCGCGAATCACCGTTCGCAAGGCGCTGGACGGCCTGGTCAGCGAAGGCCTGCTAACCCGTCGCCAAGGGGCCGGCACCTTCGTCGCCGCCCGGGTGGAAAAGAGCTTCTCCAAGCTGTCGTCCTTTACCGAGGACATGATCTCGCGCGGGCGCACGCCACGCAGCGAATGGATCAGCAAGGCCCAGGGCACCGTCACGCCGGAAGAGTCCATGACCCTGGGCCTGTCGCCCGGCACGCCGGTCTATCGGTTCGCCCGTATCCGCTACGCCGACGGCGCGCCGATGGCGGTGGAATACACCACCGTCGCCGCCTTCGCCCTGCCCTCCGCCGAGGCGGTGGGCACATCGCTCTATGAAGCGCTGGAGGCCACCGGCCACCGGCCCGTTCGCGCCCTGCAGCGGCTGCGCGCGGTGCTGTTCAACGCCGAGCACGCAGAGCTGATGGGCGTGCCCGTCAAGGACGCCGGCCTGCTGATCGAGCGCCGCGGCTTCCTGAAGGATGGCCGGGCCGTCGAGGTCACCCAGTCCTACTACCGCGGCGACGCCTATGACTTCGTCGCCGAACTGAACGCCATCGCCTGATTGGAAGGGGCCCCAAGCGGGTCCTTTGCCAGCGCTCTGATCTAAAGGAACGCCTGCCTTGGAGGCTAACGTCTTGACCCGACCCGCACCCCCCGCCGAGCACTCCACCGGGCATGGGCGGCTGACGGCGGAATCCACCCGCATGTTCCTTGAGGCCGGCCAGGCCTCGCACGTTGTCGCCGCCCAGCTGGGGGCCAACGCCGCCCGGGCCGAGAAGATCGCCGCCCGCCTGCGCGCCAGCCCGCCGCGCGCCGTGGTGACCTGCGCCCGGGGCAGCTCGGACCACGCCGCCACCTTCGCCAAATATCTCGTCGAAACGCGCACCGGCGTCCTGACCTCGTCGGCCGCCCTTTCGGTCAGCTCGGTCTATGCCGCGCCCCAGGGCCTGGATAGCGCGCTCTACCTGGCCATTTCGCAGTCGGGGCAGAGCCCGGACCTGCTGTCGGCCGTGCAGGCCGCCAAGAAGGCCGGCGCCTTCACGATCGCCCTGGTCAATGACGTGAACTCGCCCCTGGCCGCGCTGGTCGACGAAGTGCTGCCGCTGCACGCCGGACCCGAACTGAGCGTCGCGGCCACCAAGTCCTATATCGCCGCCCTGGCCGCCATCGCCCAGCTGGTGGCTGCCTGGACCGAAGACGCCGAGCTGACCGCCGGGCTCGCCACCCTGCCCGCCTTGCTGGCCCAGGCCTGGACCCTGGACTGGACCCCCGCCGTCGAGCGCCTCAAGCTGGCCCGGAACCTCTATGTGCTGGGCCGGGGCGTGGGCTATGGCGTGGCGCAGGAAGCGGCCCTGAAGTTCAAGGAGACCTGCGGCCTGCACGCCGAGGCCTTCAGCGCCGCCGAGGTGCTACACGGCCCAATGGCCCTGGTGAAGCAGGGCTTTCCCGCCCTGGTGTTCGCCCAGAACGACGAGAGCCGGGGCAGCGTCGACGCCATGGCCAAGGGCCTGGCCGCGCGTGGAGCCGACGTGCTCCTGGCCGGCGCCGGTGAAACGGGCGCCGGGGTCCTGCCGGCGCTCGCCGCCCACCCGGTGATCGAGCCGATCCTGATGATCCAGAGCTTCTACCGAATGGCCAATGCGCTGTCGGTGGCGCGCGGCTACGATCCCGACAGTCCGCCCCACCTCAACAAGGTCACAGAAACCGTCTGATGCAGCTTGTTCTCGTTAATGGCCGCATCCTGACGGAAGACGGGATCGTCGATGGCAATGCCGTGACGATCCGCGACGGACGGATCGAAGGCGTCTTGGACAGCGCTGACACGCCAGTCGGCGTGACGCGCCACGACCTGGACGGCGGACTGCTGGTTCCCGGCTTCATCGATACCCAGGTCAATGGCGGCGGCGGGGTGCTGTTCAACGACCACACCACGGTCGAGGCGATCGAAGCGATCGGCGCGGCGCACAGGCCCTATGGCACCACCGGCTTCCTGCCGACCCTGATCAGCGACGACCTGGCCGTGGTCGACGCGGCCATGCGCGCCACTGAACAGGCGATCAAGGCGGGCGTGCCCGGCGTGCTGGGCATCCATATCGAGGGGCCGTTCCTCAATGTGAAGCGCAAGGGCATCCACGACGCCGGCAAGTTCCGGATCCTCGACGACGAGGCCGTGGCGCTGCTGAGCTCGCTCAAGCGCGGCAAGACCCTGGTCACCCTGGCGCCCGAGACCACCACGCCCGACATGGTCCGGCGCCTGGCGGCGGCCGGCGTCACCGTGGCCGCCGGCCACACCAACGCCGCCTATGGAACGGTGCGCAAGGCGCTGGACGCCGGCCTGACCGGCTTCACCCACCTGTTCAACGCCATGTCGCCTCTGACCAGCCGCGAGCCTGGCGTGGTCGGGGCGGCGCTGGAGAGTCTCCACGCCTGGTGCGGGATCATTGTCGATGGCCGCCACGTCGATCCCGTCGTGCTGCGCATCGCGCTGCGCACCCGTCCCTTGAACCGCTTCATGCTGGTGACCGACGCCATGCCGACGGTTGGCATGATCGACAAGAGTTTCGACCTTCAGGGCCGCCACATTCGCGTGGTCGATGGCGTCTGCGTCGATGATCATGGGACCCTGGCGGGCTCGGACCTCGACATGATCGGCGCGGTGCGCAACGCCATCTCGATGATGGGCCTGACCCTGGAAGAAGCGGTGATGATCGCCTCGCGCACTCCGGCCGACTTCCTGGGCCTGGCGGACGAGCGTGGGACCATCGCGGCCGGCATGGTCGCCGATCTCGTGTTGCTCGACGACGCCCTGAACGTGCGCGAAACCTGGATCGACGGGGTCTCCAGCCTCTAGTCCACTGTTCTGGACGGGCTCCCAAGTTTTCCACAAACGCAAAAAAAAGGCGCCGGTTTTCACCGGCGCCCTTGGTCGTTTTCGGGGAGGAAAGGCGACCTAGAACTTGTAGCGCACGCCCAGATAATACTGGCGACCGAAGTGCACGTACTCTTCCGGGCTCATGCGCGTCGAGTCGTCGACCTTGCTGTCTTCCTGATCGGTCAGGTTGATGGCTTCCAGGGTCACCGTGAACTTGTCGAACGAGTAGCTCACCTGGCTGTCGAGGTTGAAGGTCTTTTCCTTGATCCGCACGTCGTTGTTGTTGGTCGCCGTAGGGGCCACTTGGATCAGGTAGGCGTCGCGATAGGAGCCCGAGATCCGAGCCTTGAAGCCGGCGTTTTCATAATAGAGCGTGAGGTTGTAGGCGTCGGGCGACAGGTTGACCAACGGCTGGGTGACCATCACCGCCGGCGTCAGCAGGGTTCGCGGCGTTCCAGCCGGAGATCCAGCAGGCACGCCGTAGGTCGGAGCCCTGATGATGTAGGCGATGTCGCTCTTGACGTGGGTGTAGTTCGCGATCGCGCCAAACTTGTCGAACGGGGCCGGCAGGAAGGTGAACGGACGCTGGGCGCTGAGTTCGAAGCCCTTCAGCTTGCCGCCGGGGCTGTTGACATTGGTCGTCACGGTGAACGGGGTCGAGGTGGTGTTGCCGTTGGTCAGCAAGCTGGCCGGCAGCCCCGTTTCCGAGAACGGCATCACTTCGGCCGTCTGCTGGATGTACGACTTGATGTCCTTCTGGAAGAAGCCCGCCGACAGCAGGGTTTCCTTGTCCGGATACCATTCGAAGCTCAGGTCAAGATTGTTGGCCAACATCGGATCGAGATCCGGATTGCCGCGGGTCAGGGTCTGGGCGGTCTGGCTCTGGGCGGTAAAGCCCGGCGTCAGGTTCTGCAGTTGCGGACGCGTCATCACCTTGGCGGCGGCGAAGCGGATGAAGAAGTTCTCCATCGGCTGAACCGAGACGTTCAAGGCCGGCAGGGTATTGTGGTATTCGCGGCTGACCGACTGGACGGCGTCCGTCGCGAGCTGTTCGGACAGGTTGCCGATCGGAGTGGCGACCGTGACGGGGACGTTCCCGGCGTTGTAGTGGCCGAGCGCGGCCTGGTCGGTCTTCACATAGCGGACGCCGAGATTGCCGCGCACCGGCATGTTGAAGAGGTCGTAGTCAAAGTCACCCTGGATGTAGAAGGCGGTGTCCTTCTCGGTGATTTCACGCAGCGCGCCCAACTGGTTCAGGACGCTGAGACGGAAGTCGCCGTTGGCGTTGATACAGTTGCAGTCGTAACCGATCACCTTCTTCAGCTTGTCGAGGTCGGGCGCGATCCAGGAGGTCGGGACGCCGGCCGGCACGTCGAGGCCACGGCCGAAGCCGGTGATCAGGCGTGAGACGTCGGCGACGGTGACGCCGGCGGGCAAGGCGAAGCCGGCTTCGGCCGTAAAGGTGGTGCCCACGCCCGGGGTCAGATTGCGCGAAAACAGGCGCTGCTCCGACGAGGAGAAGCCGTATTCCTTGTAATCGCCGCCGTAGCGCAGCTTGAAGCCGTTGAAGATCTCGTAATCGACGTCGGCGCGGAGGGTCTTGAAGGTATTGACCGCCTTGCTGGGACGCAGGCGCAGCAGCGAGGAGTCGCCGAGGGTATTTCTGGAGCTGTAGACGAAGTTGGCTGGATTGGTCGGGTCGAAACCGTAGTTCAGGGTCGGGAGATTCTGATCGGCCGAATAGTCGTAGCTATAGCCGTCGGTGTCGTAACGATCGAACGAGAAGGTCGTCTGGACTGGGTTGTCCTGGATTGACCGCGACTGGCCATAAACGACGTTCAAGTGGCCGGCGTCGCCGAACTTGGTGTCATAGGTCAGGGTGAACTGGTTGAACTCGGTCTTCAGGTCGTCGTGGCGATACTCGACGCGCGCGTCGACATCGTCAAACGTGCCCTTGATCAATTGACCCTTGTTGTCGGCCTGGAAGCTGACCACGTCAGTCTGGGGCAGGCCTTGGCCGCTGCGGCTGAACGAGATGGTTTCCAGATAGGTCTCGTCGCGATTGTTGGTGAACTTGGCCAGCAGGGCGTCGAAGCTCAGGGTCGAGTTCTCGGTTGGGCGCCATTGCAGCGAACCGGTCACGCCCAGGCGCTTCTGGTCATATTGCAGGCGACCATAGCGCGGAATGCGTGGGTGCCAGAGGCCGTTGGCCTGCGCGGCCGTCGGCAGGGCTCCCGTCACAGCGCTAATGGTGCCGCAGGCCGCAGAGGTGGCTGCCGTCGGGCCGCCGGGCACGAAGCCGGGGGTCCGCGGATTATAGCCCGAGGTGATCGGCGGCGCGCCCCCCGGCTGGGCCGTCGACACGGTCACGCAGGGGAACGACGTCGCGCTGTTGAAGGCGACGCTGGGGTTTTCCCAACGGCCGGTCGAGGAGCCTTCTTCCAGCGTCTTGCGCTCGGCATAGGCCACTGAGATCAGGGCGCCGATTTCGCCGATGCCGGTGTCCCAGCGATTGCTGGCCAGGAAAGTGAAGCGCGGGTCCTGCTTGCGCGACAGGTCGTTCCAGCCAAGCTTGGCGCCCATGCTCAGGGCCGAGCCGCTGAAGTCGAACGGACGCGAGGCCTGCAGGTCGATGATCGCGCCCAGCGAGCCTTCTTCATTGATGGCCGAGGTCGACTTGCGCACGGTGATGCTGTTGAACAGTTCCGAGGCGAAGATGCTGAAGTCGAACTGGCGACCGCGGTTGGCGCCGCCCGAGCTGTCCTTGCCGCCGGTGGTGGCCAGGGCCTCCAAGCCGTTCAGGCGCACGACGGTGAAATCCGGACCCAGGCCGCGAACGGTGATCGAGCGGCCTTCGCCGCCGTCACGATCGATCGACACGCCCGGCACGCGCTGCAGCGACTCGGCCAGGTTCAGGTCGGGGAAGTCGGCGATATCCTGGGCCTTGATGACATCGACGAGGTCGTTTTCACGACGCTTGATGTCGAGGGCGTTGGCCAGGCTGGCCCGGAAGCCGGTGACGACCACTTCCTCGACCGCCGTATCGTCGGCGGGGGCGGCGGCCGGAGCCGTTTGAGCGGCGGCCGCGCCGGCCATGGCCAGCACCAGGGCGATGGCGCTCGTCGAGACACCGAACTTGAGAGCGCGAGCGCGCCCCTTAAAAACCTGAGACAATGGTTCCTCCTCCCGTAACCACTTTTTTTAAACGACGCTTTCGCGTCGCCCGGCCGAAGTGTGCAATCGCGCTTCCTTCCAGCGCGGCTGCTTCCTCG
Source organism: Caulobacter sp. DWR3-1-2 (assembly GCF_049896225.1). Lineage (NCBI taxonomy): Bacteria > Pseudomonadati > Pseudomonadota > Alphaproteobacteria > Caulobacterales > Caulobacteraceae > Caulobacter > Caulobacter sp. DWR3-1-2. Next base: position 62,970 of record NZ_JAFCTW010000004.1, read on the forward strand.
AGCCGTCTAATTCTGACACCGGTGTCACATCAGCATGTGACGTTGTCCTGACACCGGTAGCAATGAAACCGGTACCAAATGAAACCACCCTCTACAAGATGGCTAGAAGGTGGCGCTGTGTCGCAGCGTGGAAACGTGTCGTTTCGGTCACACGACCCGTAAATGGCTAGTTCGCGTCGTCGAGGCGGTGCTGGCTGACCTTGTTGAGTCCGGCGATCACCGCCTGTCTCTGGTCGGCGGTCAATCCTGCCGTGCGCAGCAGACGCAGGGCGTTGATGTGGACGTCGATCGCGTCCCAACGCCAGGCGTTGGCCTCGATGCAATTGTCCACCAGCGCACAGAACGAGATCGCCGCCTGATCGACGCAGGAACCCGGGAGAAAGCCCGAGACGTCGATGATGCGCAGCGCCAGGACATACAGATCCTGGAAGGTTTCGCCGGCGCGGGTGGCCGAGGCTGGCTTGCCGTAGCGGGCGTCGATCTCGGCCAGGGCGGCGTCGAGCACCGCCATGGACTCGGCCCGCAGGGGCTCGAGCGCCGCCTCGGCCGCCTTCAACGCGTCCTGAGCCATCGGACCGCCGGCGGCCTTGATCAGCATGGACAGGCGGTTGGGGGCGCGGAACTTTCGGACGACGCTCATGAAACGACCTTCGCGGCGGGCGCCGAACCATCGGTCGGGGCTTGGGATTCAGCGGGCGGGCGGCGAGCTTCGGGCGGGTCGTCGCGACGACGGCCCTTGGTGTCAGCAGGCGGTCCATCGTTCTTAAAGCGCCGGTCTGGCCCAAGATAGCTGTCGCATTCTATGAACTGGCGCTCTTCCTTGGCCGCCCAGAGGATGCGCTCAAGCAGCACCTTGGGCGCGATCGGCTTGGCGACCGTGAAATTGGCGCCGGCGTCGCGCGCCTTGAACACCTGGGAGGGCGGCGTGTGGCCCGAGACGAGGATGACCGGCAGGTAGCGGTTGGCCTCCAGCGCGCCGCGCCGCAGCCAACGGACCAGTTCGTAGCCGTCGATCGCGGCCATGTTGGTGGCGCTGATGATCAGGTCGAAGGTGCGCTCGCGCAGCAAGGCCTGAGCGGACTTCGCGTTGTCGGCCCGCTGCAGTTTCTTGATGCCGAACCCAAGGATGATCTGGGCCAGCAGGTTCAGCGACGCGGGGCTGTCGTCGACCAGCAGGACGCCGACCTTCTCCAGATTGATCCGGGCCGAGGCCTTAAGCGCTTCGGGCATGATTTTAGAAGAAGTCGAGTTCGCCGGCTTCGGCGACCCAACCCTTGTGCGGCTCGGCGTTGCGCAGACGGACCACCAGGTCGGCCAGGCCCAGGCCTTCCAGCAGGGGCTCGATGGCCATGTTCCACTCCCCCGAGGCGTGCTGGCTGATCCGCGACAGCACGTCCGACAGGCCGTGCAAGCGCTGGCTCAGCTCGTCGAGGGCCTGCAGGCGCGACAGGCTCTCGAGGGCCGCGCCGCCGCTGGCCAGGTCGCCGGCGATGTGTTCGCAGTCCCGGCAGATCGCCGCCGCCGCCTGCAGTTCCGCCGCCAGCCGACGCGAAAGCTCGCCCACCGGGAGCTGATGGTCCGGGATGACAAGACTGTCGGATAGGGGCAGCGGCTGGGCGATCATGAGGTCAGAACAGCTCCAGGTCGCCGCCGCTCGCGGCGGGCGCGGGGGTGGGACGACGGACTTCGGTCGGGGCGTTGTCGACGGCGACCAGGCGCTGGCGAACCCGGCCGGACGCGGGCCAGAACTCGACCCGCCGGGCCGAAAGCCCGCCGGTGCTGGACGAGACGATCGGAATGCCTTCGTCGCGCAGGAAGCGCTCGGCGAATTCGGCGTTGCTGGCGCCGACGTCCGAGAGGCCGTCGAACAGCTTGCCGCCGCCGAAGATCTTGGCCTCAAGGCGGTCGCGGCGCGCGCCCTTCTTCAGCAGACCGTTGATCAGCAGTTCCATCGCATAGGCGCCGTAACGGACGGCGTCGCCGTTGTCGTTATTGGCCCGGCCGCCGGTATCGGGCAGCAGAAAGTGGTTCATGCCGCCGATACCCGTGGTCGGGTCGCGCAGGCAGGCGGCGATGCACGAGCCCAGCACGGTGGTCATCACCACCGACGGATCGGACGACACATGGCTTTCGCCCTGGGTGACATGGACCTTGATCGCGGGTCCGGAGTCTTCAGCGTGAGCCTGCGCCATCATGTCAGTTGCCCGAAGACTTGTTCGATCTTGTCCCGCAGGCCTTGGACCGTGAAGGGCTTGACGCAATAGTTGTTGACGCCGAACTGCACGGCGCGCTGGACCAGCTCGCGGTCGGCCCGGCCGGTCAGCATGACGAAGGCGGTCTGGCGGATCGGCGGGTGCGAGCGGACCGCGCGCAGCAGGGCCAGGCCGTCCATCTTCGGCATGTTGAAGTCCGAGATGACCAGGTTGGCAGGCTTGGACAGGAGTTGCTTGAGCGCCTCCTCGCCATCCGGCGCTTCGCGGATGTCCTTGAATCCGATCTGCTGCAAGGCGTTGCGGATCAACGCCCGCATGGTCAGCTGGTCATCGACGACGAGAACGGAAATGGTGTTTGCTAGGGGCATGGGTTCATCGCCTCGCGGAGGCCAGATCGAGGATTGTTTGGCCCATGGAGGACAGGGAAACCTGCTTCTCCACCGAGCCGAGCTCAAAAGCCGTTCTGGGCATGCCGTAGACGACGCAACTTTGCTCGTCCTGGCCCAAGGTGCGGGCGCCGGCCTTGCGCATGGTCAGCAGGCCCTGCGCGCCGTCGCGGCCCATGCCGGTCAGGATCGCCCCGACCGCCTTCTCGCCGACGGCCTGGGCCACCGAGTTGAAGAGCACGTCGACCGAGGGCCGGTGACCTGTGACCGGGTCGCCCTGGGTCAGGCGGCAGCGCAGCCCGGCGGAACGGACGACTTCCAGATGGGTGGCGCCGCCCGGAGCGACATAGACCTTGCCCGGCTCCAGCAGGGCGCCGTCGACGGCTTCGGCCACCTTGGCGCCGCTGGCCCGGTCGAGCCGCGCGGCGAAGCTGGCGGTGAAGGTCGCCGGCATGTGCTGGGTGATCACTGTCGGGGGGCAGGTTTCGGGAAACAGGCTGAGGATCGACAGCAGGGCTTCCACCCCGCCGGTCGACGAGCCGATCGCCACGATGTCGCCAGAGGGCACGTAGTCCTTGCGCCGCACGGCCGGCTTGTCGTCGGGCTTGGTGCGGACCGAGGCCCGCGCCGCGGCCTTCACCTTGACGGCGACCTCGTTGAGGGCGTCGGCGGTGTTGGTCGCCAGCGTCGGCTTGGCCACGCAGTCGACCGCGCCGAGCTCCAGGGCCCGCAGGGTCATCTCGGCCCCAGCCTGGGTCAGGCTGGAGACCATGACCACCGGCATCGGGCGCAGGCGCATGATCTTCTCGAGGAACTCAATGCCGTTCATGTTCGGCATCTCGATGTCGAGGGTGACGACGTCAGGGTTCAAGGCCTTGATCATGCCGCGGGCCTCGAACGGGTCGCCGGCGGCGCCGACCACCTCGATGTCGGGGTCACGGTTGAGAGCGGCCGTGATCAGGCCCCGCATGGTGGCGGAGTCGTCGACGACGAGAACGCGAATCTTGGGCATCAGCGAGCTCCTGCCTTGCGATAGGCGGTCAGGCCGGCGCTTTCAAAGGCCGTGACCGAAGCGCCGACGCGCTCGGAATGGCCGACATAGAGCTTGCCATGCGGGGCGACCAGCGGCGCGAAGCGCTGCCAGACCCGCTCCTGGGTGGGCTCGTCGAAATAGATCACCACGTTGCGGCAGAAGATCGCGTCGAACTGACCCTTCATCGGCCAGCTCGGGCCATTGAGGTTCAGCTCGCGGAACGACACCATCTGGCGCGCAGCCTCGCAGACCCGGAAGCTGCGGCGGTCGCTGGCGTCGCGCTCGAAATACTGGTTGCGCATGTTGCCCGGAATGCCTTCGAGGAGTGTCTCCTCGTAGACTGCGGCCCGACCGGTCGCCAGGACGTTGGTGTCGATGTCGGTGCCCAGGATCCGGATGTCGAGGTCGGCCGCGTTCGGCCAGACCGACAGCACGGTAAAGGCCATCGAATACGGCTCCTGGCCCGACGAGCTGGCCGCCGACCACAGGCGCAGGCGGCCGCCGGCCCGCACCTTGTCGGCCATGGGCTCCAGGATGTTGGCGCGCAGGTCGTCGAAGTGGTGGGGCTCACGGAAGAACCGGGTGACGTTTGTCGTCAGAGCCCGCAGCATGTGCTGCTGCTCGTCCACATTGCCGTCCTGCGCCACGAAGCTGCAGTATTCGGTGAAGGTCTTCAGACCCAGGGTGCGCAAACGCTTGGCCAGGCGCGAATAGACCAGCGTCGCCTTGCTGTCGGGCAGGCTGATGCCCGCCTGATCATACAGCAGGGCCGCGATCCGCTTGAAGTCGGCGTTCGTAAAGGCGAACTCGCCATCGACGAGGGCCTCGCGGCGATCCGAAAAGGAGGTTGAAGGCGTGGTCATCTAGGCGGCCAGGGCCTCGCGTTCGGGGAGCAGGCGTTCCAGCGAGATTTCGCTGATCATCCGGCCCTCGATGGAAATGATGTTGCGCACGAAGTGGCGGACGTTCTCGCAGGCGATGTCGGGCGTCGGCTGGCACATCTCGTCGGTGATCGACAGGATGTCGGACACCGCATCGACCAGCAGGCCGACCGTGCGGTCGCCGGCCTGAACCACGATGAACACGCTGCGGACACTGGGCTCGGTGGTCGGCATGCCGATCCGGCAGGCCAGGTCCATGATCGGCAGCACCGCGCCACGCAGGTTGATCACGCCGCGCATGTAGCTGGGCGATTGCGGCAGCGTGGTCGCCGGGCTCCAGCCGCGGATCTCGCGGACGGCCATGATGTCCACGCAGTATTCCTGCTCGCCCACGCGGAACGAGATCAGTTCGCGGGTCGCGGCGCTGGGGGTGGTGTGGTGCTCGTTCATCGGGCTCATTCTGCGGCGATGAGAGTGGGATCGGACGGCAGCGGCGGGCTGCGACGGCGCAGGTTGATCACCGCGTCGACGTCCAGGATCAAGGCCACGCGGCCGTCGCCCAGGATCGTCGCGGCGGCGACGCCCTCGACCTGCTGGTAGTTCTGCTCCAGCGACTTGATGACCACCTGGCGCTGACCGTGGATGGCGTCGGCCACCAGGGCGGCGCGCGAGCCGTCTTCACCTTCGACCAGCAGCACCACGCCCTCGGTCGGCGACGGCGACTTGCTACGGTAGTTCAGGGTCAGGCCCACATCGATCAGCGGTACGAAGCTGTCACGCACGGCCAGGACTGAGCCGGTCGGACCCAGGGGCCGGATTTCCTCGGCCTTGGGCCGCAGGCTCTCGACGATGCAGGCCAGCGGAATGACCAGGGTCTCGCCCGCCACGTCGACCACCATGCCGTCGAGGACGGCCAGGGTCAGGGGCAGGCTGAGGGTGAAGGTCGAGCCCAGGCCGGGGCGCGAGGTGATCGAGATGCGGCCGCCCAGCGCCTGGACGCTGCGCTTGACCACGTCCATGCCGACGCCGCGACCCGAGACGTCCGAAATCTTGTCGGCGGTCGAGAAGCCCGGCAGGAAGATCAGGTTGTCGATCTCCTCGTCGGTCAGGGTGATGTCTGGAGAGATCAGGCCCTTCTTGACGGCGATCGACAGCACCCGCTCGCGGTTGATGCCCTTGCCGTCGTCCTGGACCTCGATGACGATCCGGCCGCTGCGGTGCAGGGCCGCCAGGCGCACGACGCCTTCGGGATTCTTGCCGGCCGCCTTGCGCTCCTCGGGGCTTTCCAGCCCGTGGTCTATGGCGTTGCGCAGCATGTGGGTGATGGGATCGGCCAGACGCTCGATGACCGTTTTGTCGACCTCGGTATTCTCGCCGTCCATCACCAGGCGGGCCTGCTTGCCCGTCATGTTGGCGACTTCGCGGACCAGGCGCGGCATGCGCTGGAATACCGACTTCACCGGTTGGGCGCGGATGGCCATCACGCTGTCCTGGATCTGGCGGGTGAGCTGTTCCAGCTCATCCAGACCCATGGCCAGGTTGGAGGATGGGGCGATGCCGTATTCGCCGACGCGTTGGGCCAGCATGGCCTGGTTGATCACCAACTCGCCGACCAGGTCGATCAGGTGGTCGATGCGCTCGGGATCGACGCGGATCACGGACTGGCCGGGACCGGGCACGTCGATCTGGGCCGGCTTCGCCGCCGAGGGGGCGGCCGCCGGGGCGTTGGCGGCCACGGGCGGCGCGGCGGGCGGCGGCGCGGAAACGGAGGCCGGGGCAACGACGGGGGGAGCGACCGCGACCGGCTCCGGGGCGATTGGCTCAAAAGCGGGCTCTTCAGCGATCGGCGCCGGGGCGTCGATGTCCAGCAGGCCGGCCAGCACGTCGGCGACCGGCGATTCGCCGCGGGTGATTTCCAGTTCGCAGTCGCCGTCGACGAATTCGAAGACTTCGCGGATCGCCTCTTCGCCCTGGTCGGTCTCGACCCGGACGCTCCAGGTGATATAGGCGGCTTCGGCGTCGAGGAATTCCAGGGTCGGCAGGGCGCTGTCGTCCAGGGTCGCCTGGATCGGGCCGAGGCGCGCCAGCTCGCGCAGCAGCAGGCCGGTCTCGTTGGCCTTGCGATAGAGGTCGGACTTCGGGCGGATCGACACGGTCCAGACATTGTCCAGCACGGCGGCGTCCTCGGCCTGGGCGTCCAGGCTGATGGTCATCGGCTGAAAGCCGAAGTCCATGTCGTCGTCGTCCATCCCGTCGTCGGCGCCGACGACGAGGGGGGTGAAGGCGATGCCCATCTCGTCGTCGACCGGGGCGACCAGCGCGGCGACGACGGCGGGGGCCGCCGACGGATCGGTGACAGCCTTCAGCTCAGCGGCCATGGCGGCCGAGGCGTCCATGTCGACCACGCCCAGGCCGCGAGCGGCGTTGACATGGTCGGCCAGCACGTCCGAGGCGCGCAGCAGCAGGGCCGTGAGGTCAGGGCTGCTGGGAATCTCGTTGGAGCGCAGCGCGTCGAGAAGCGTCTCGAACACGTGGGCGAAGCGCACCAGCGGTTCAAGGCCGAAGGCTCCCGCCCCGCCCTTGATCGAGTGCACGGCGCGGAAGACGGCGTTGACGGTGTCGCTATCCTCGTTGCCGTCCTGCATGGTCAAGAGTCCGCCTTCAAGATCCGCGAGGAGTTCCTCGCATTCCTGAAAGAAGGTGACCTTGATGGCCTCTAGCTCGTCCATTCCCCGACTTCCTACAAAGCGTCTTTAGTACCTAGAGCTCGACGATCAGGCCGCGACGCGGCGGATGGCTTCGACCAGCTTCTCGGGGTTGAAGGGTTTGACGATCCAGCCGGTGGCGCCGGCTTCACGGGCCCGCTGCTTCTTGCTGGGGTCGCTTTCGGTGGTCAGGACCAGGATCGGGATGGCGCGATAGTCGTCATCGACCCGCACCGCCTCGATGAATCCGAAGCCGTCCAGCTTGGGCATGTTGATGTCGGTGATGATCACATCGGGTCGGTGGGCCGCGAGGACCTCCAACCCGTGCTCGCCGTCGACGGCTTCGACGACATTGAACCCGGCTCCGGCGAGAGCCATGCGCAGCATGTCCCGCATCGTGCGCGAATCATCGACCGTGAGGACAGTACGCGTCACGATGCAGCTCCTTGGAAATCGGCCTCGAACAACGCCCCTTGGGCGCCAAACAGGCGGGTGGTTTCGATAAAGACCTCCGAAGGGGCCGTGATCGAGAAGGGTTTTCCGTCTTCCGCCCAGGCTTTCCGGGCGGCGATCAGGACTTGTAGGCACAGGCCGCCGAGACGGCGAACCTGGTCGGCGTGGACTTCGATGTCCTGGCCGCGGCGTTCGACGAACGCCTGCTTGAGGGGGCCCGAGGCCTTGAGATCAAGGGTTTCGGGCAAGGCGATGGCTGTCGACATCAGAACTCCTCCCAGCCGTCTCTGGCCGGGGCCGCCGCGCTGGCGGCTCCGCCACGACCGGGTCGTGCGAAGGTGTTGAGGCGGGCCCGCTGCTCGGCCACCGGATTGGCGGCCGGCGCGTGGTAGGCGGGATCGGCCATCTGCGGACGGCCGGTCTGCTGGCGGCCGTCGCCGACCCGGAAGCGACCGATCAGCCGCACCAGCTCGCCGGTCTCGCCCTTGAGAGAGTGGGTGGCGGCGGTCGATTGCTCGACCATCGCGGCGTTCTGCTGAGTGACCTGGTCCATCTGGTTGACGGCCGTGTTCACTTCGTTGAGGCCGGTCGCCTGCTCGGCGGCCGAGGCGGCGATCTCGGTGACCAGGGCGTCGATTTCGCCGACCTTGGTGACAATGCGCTGCAGGGCCTCGCCGGTCTGGCCGACCAGGTTGACACCCGAGGCGACCTGCTGGGTCGAGGAGGAGATCAGGGTCTTGATCTCCTTGGCCGCTTCGGCGGAGCGCTGGGCCAGGGCCCGCACTTCCTGGGCCACGACCGCGAAGCCTCGGCCCGCGTCACCGGCTCGGGCGGCTTCGACGCCGGCGTTCAAGGCCAGAAGGTTGGTCTGGAAGGCGATCTCGTCAATCACACCGATGATCTGGCTGATCGACTGCGAGGACTTCTCGATGGCGCCCATGGCCGAGACGGCCTCGTGCACGACCTGGCCCGAATGGGTGGCTTCACCGCGGGTGCTGGAGACCACTTCCGAGGCCTGCTTGGCTCCGGCGGCGGTGCGGCGCACCGTGGAGGTCAGCTCGTCAAGGGCGGCGGCGGTCTCTTCCAGAGAGGCGGCTTGTTGCTCGGTGCGGCGCGACAGGTCGTCCGAGGCGTGGGCGATCTCGTCGGCGCCGGTGCGCAGGCCATCCGTCGAGGCCGCGATAACCTTGATGGTTTCCTGCAGCTGGGCGATGGCGGCGTTGAAGTCGTCCTTCAGCTTGCCATAGTCGCCCGGGAAGTCGGCGGCCACGCGGAAGGTCAGGTCGCCCTTGGCCAGGTGCTCCAGCGCCTCGGCCAGCGACGACACCACCAGGGCGGTCTCGCGGGAAGCGGCGGCCGTGGACTCTTCCTTGGCGCGACGCTCGTTGGCCGTCATGGCGGCGTTCTTTTCCTGCTCGGCGCGCATCTGCTCCAGATGCAGCTGATTGTCGCGGAACACCTTCAGCGAGCGGACGATGGCGCCCAGCTCGTCGCCGCGGGTCATCTTGTCGAGGTCGATGCTGTTGTCGCCTTGCGAGAGCTTCTCGGTCGCGCCGGCGATGTCGCCGATCGACTTGCGGGTGGTCATGACGGTCAGGAAGGCCAGCGTGCCGACGGCGAGCAGGGTGATCAGCGACATGATAATCGTGGCGCTCATCGCGGCGGCGGCTTCGGCCTGGCGCTTGGTGGCCTGCTGGGTGGCGCGGCCGGCGGCGTCGTCGACGACCTTCTGCAGCTGCGCGGCCATCTTGACATAGGTATCTTCGAAGCTGCCGGCGAAGCTCATGGCCATGCCGGTGTCGACGTCGATCATGCCGCTGACGGTGTCGATGGCGCTGCGGCATTCGTCGAGCGACTTGACCAGCGAGGCGATCTTCGGACGTTCGGAGGCGGGCAGCCGCGCCGAGAGGGCCTTCATTTCCTTGCTCAGGCCATCGAACTCGGCGAGCAAGGCGGTAATGCGCGGTCCGGCCGGCGGCGCCATCGGGTCGGCCTTCGAGGCCAGGATCTGGTAGAGCGTGCCGTGCGCCTTGGTGATGCGACGCGACAGCGACTGGATGTCGCTGTTGATCCGCATGTCCTGCTCGACGACCTGCTTGAGCGCTGCCGACTGGCTCTTCTGCACGACGATCGCGCCACCGGCCATCAGGGCCAGCATCAACAGGGCGAACGCCGGCGCGAAGCCGATTTTGATGATCAATGGAAGATCGACGAGCCGGAAGCGCTTCATCGCAGTTGTCCCCTCTTGCGGTGATCCGTGCGCACGGATCACCAACATCTAGGGGGATCATCACGGTATAATCCTAACAGTTCCTGACTTTGGTTAAGCCTGATTAGCCGCAGGGGGTGTCGCACCCCCGAAAAACACCTCCGACGCCTTTTAAGGAATGGGACCCCACGCCCGCATGCGAGAGTCTTTTAGAGAGTTGTTTCAAGTGAAATCACAGTCGCTGTTGCATTAGACTTGGTTACCGAGAAGTAAAAGAAACATTCTTTCGATGACTCAGAATATTTTAACTCGCACCTGCGAAAAACCTAAGGCGTCCAGACGGACGCGACCGTCCGAAGGGCGTGACAACTCTATTAGGAGCAGCGGGATGAAATATCCGATCGCTTTTGCCGCAGGAATCGCTGGCAGCTTGTTCGTGGCTCAAGCGGCTTCCGCCGCCGGTGGCTTCGAAGACCAAATGGGCCGTTGCCTGCAACAATTCGCCAACACCCGCGACGCCGCCCAGGTGATGCTGGAATGCACCGCCGACGCCGGCAAGCTCTCGGCCTGCAAGGTCGTGGACAACAGCGCCGCGGGCAAGGGCTTCGACAAGGCCGCCATGTGCATCGCTGAAAAGCTGCCGATGGGCGCCAAGACGGGCACCGTGAAGGTTCCTTTCCGCTTCCCGGGCGGCGCGTAACTTCAAGTTCCCTTCCAGCTTTCCGGGGGGATCTGAAACACGCCTCTGCGGGCCCTGCGCGGAGCGTCCTTACCGGGGACGCTCCGCGCAGGGCCCGCAGAGGCGTTTCGCGTTTCTGGGGGGTGTATCAGGCTCCGCCCCGGATGGGGGCGGACAGGCGGCGAAGCCGCCAGGTGGTAGCAAGTGTCTCTCACCGTGCAGCGAACACTTGCCCCCTCCGGGCCTACGGCCTTCCTCCCCCAGAGGGGGAAGAGCTAACCGCCCCGCTTGAGCGTCTCGCGGGCGACGATCAGCTGCTGGATCTGGCTGGTGCCTTCGTAGATCCGGAAGATCCGCACATCGCGATACAGGCGCTCGATGCCGTAGTCGGCGACATAGCCGGCCCCGCCGAAGATCTGCACCGCGCGGTCGGCCACCCGTCCCACCATTTCAGAGGCGAACAGCTTGGCGGCTGCGGCCTCCAGGGTGACGTTGTCGCCGGCGTCGCGCTTGCGGGCTGTCTCGAGAACAAGAGCTCGGGCCGCCAGGGCTTCGGTCTTGCTGTCGGCGATCATCGCCTGGATCAGCTGGAAGCTGGAAATCGGCTGGCCGAACTGCTTGCGCTCGCTGGCATAGGCCACGCAATCAACCAGCAACCGCTCGGCCACGCCGACGCAGACCCCGGCGATGTGCAGCCGCCCGCGGTCCAGCACCTGCATGGCCACCTTGAACCCCTCGCCCTCCTCGCCCAGCCGGTTCCAGGCCGGGACGCGGACATTGTCAAAGGTGACGTCGTGGATATGGGCCCCCTGCTGGCCCATCTTCTTCTCGGGCTTGCTCACGGAAAGACCAGGCAGGCCGCTGGGCACCAGGAAGGCCGAGACGCCCGAACCGCCCTTGGCGTCAGGATTGGTGCGGGCCATCACCGTGAACAGCGACGCCTTGCCGGCATTGGTGATGTAGCGCTTGGAGCCGTTCAGGATGTAGTCGTCGCCGTCGCGAGTGGCGCGGGTCTGGACGGCGGCGCTGTCGGAGCCCGCCTCGGGCTCGGTGAGGGCGAACGAGGTGATGATCTCGCCCGACGCGATGCCCGGCAGCCACTTGGCCTTCTGTTCATCCGTGCCGAACATCACCAGCCCCTGGCTGCCGATGCCGACATTGGTGCCGAACACCGAGCGGAAGGCCGGCGAGGCGCGGCCCAGCTCGATCCCGACCAGGCATTCCTCTTCCATGTTGAGGCCCAGCCCGCCGAAGTCCTCGGGGATCGACAGGCCGAAGAGGCCGAGCCCCTTCATCTCCTCGACGATCTCGGGCGGAACAGCGTCGTCCTCGGCCACCTTGGCCTCGATCGGCCGCAGCCGCTCGGTCACGAAACGGCGGACCATGTCGATCAATTGGTCGCGGGTCTCGAGGTCCATGGCCATGGCGCTTCCTTCCGGCTTCAAACACTTGTTTTGAAGCGACTGTAGCGATGGCGGGGCGGAAGGGAAGAGGTGGGTGCTAACCCGCCCGCGCCAGCACACTCTTGCGCATGCCGTAGGCCACATAGACCAGCGCCCCGATGACATGGGCGCCGAGGAAATAGACCTGGGTCTTCTGAGGCAGGCTGTAGAACAGGTACAGGCAGCCCAGGATGCCCGCCGGCGCCACCACCTGCCACAGGGGCGTCGAGAACACCCGGGGCCGGTTGGGTTCGCGGCGGCGCAGGATGATCACCGAGGCGCCCACGGCGATGAAGGCCGCCAGGGTGCCGGCATTGGCCAGTTCGGCGATCTCCTTCAGCGACAGGAAGCCCGACAGCAGGGCCGACAGGGCGCCGGTCAGCAGGGTCATCAGCACCGGCGTGCCGGTCTTGGCGTTGACCTTGGCCAGGCCGGCGGGCAGCAGGCCGTCGCGGGCCATCACGAAGAAGATCCGGCTCTGGCCATACATGAAGGCCAGGATCACCGTGGGCAAAGCGACCACCGCAGCCAAGGCGACCAGTTGGGCCATCCTGGGATGGCTCAGGGTTTCGAGGATGAAGACCAGCGGGGCCTCGCTCTTGGAGAACACCTCGGCCCGCGACGCGCCGATCGCCACGCCGGCCACGACCATATAGATCAGCGTGCAGATCAGCATCGAACCGACGATGCCGATGGTCAGGTCGCGCTTGGGGTTCTTGGTCTCCTCGGCGGCGGTCGAGACAGCGTCGAAGCCGTAGAAGGCGAAGAAGATCAGGCTGGCGGCGGCCATCACCCCCACCTTGGCGCCGGCCGGCCCGGCGTCCGCCAGGGTGTGGGCGGCGAAGCCGTTGGGCATGAAGGGCGTGAAGTGGCTGGCGTCGAAGGCCGGCAGGGTCAGCACCACGAAGGCCGCCAGGGCCAGGATCTTGATGGCCACCAGCACCAGGTTGACTGTGGCGCTCTCCTTGGTCCCCAGGGCCAGCAGCCCCGCCACGGCGAAGGAAATGATCACCGCCGGCAGGTTGACGATCCCGCCCTGGTGCGGTCCGGCCAGCAGGGCGTGCGGAAAGCCGGCCGCCTGGAACAGGCCCTGGGCGTGGGCCGACCAGCCGACCGCCACGGCCGCGCAGACCAGGGTATATTCAAGGATCAGGCTCCAGCCGACGAACCAGGCCACCGGCTCGCCCATCGCCACATAGCTGTAGGTATAAGCGCTGCCCGAGGCGGGAATCATGGTCGACAGCTCAGCATAGCAGAGCGCCGCGCAGGCGCAGACCGCCCCGGCGATCAGGAAAGACAGGATCACCCCCGGTCCCGCCAGCCCCGCCCCGACGCCGGTCAGGGTGTAGATCCCGGTGCCGACGATGGCCCCGACGCCCAAGGCGATCAGGTGGTACCAGCTGAGCGTCTTCTTCAGGGCGTGGGCGGGATCGCCGGCGGCGGTGTCGATCGCCTTGCGGCGCGTCCAGATGCTCAAGGTGTTCTCCCGACTCTTGGCGGCGAGGATGGGTCAGCGCGGCGGGCTCGCCAAGGGGGAGATTTCGCCGCCGCCAGCGACGCTTTCTGACAGGCCCGTGCAGCGGAAGTCACAAGTCCTCCCCTCGTGGGGGAGGACGTCAGATCACCGCGTCGAAGGCGGCCCAGTTGGGGACCTGCACCTCGGCCCCCGCCTTGCGGCCCCGGTTGGCGATGCGGGTGTAGAGCAGCTTCACGCAGCGGCTGCCGGTGGTCTCGAACAGGAACGGGAAGATCCCGTGGGCGAAACAGGCCAGGCCGCCCAGCAGCATGGGGAAGGCGAAGCTCCAGGCCATGGCCATGTGCTCGCCATAGGTCTCGTCGACCGAGCGCGGATGGCGGGTGAAGGCGTCGAACATGGAAGGTCCCCGGATGAGTCGCCCCATGATCCTCGATTTGCCGAGAATGACATCGTCCCAGATCACCCGTCGTGGCACTAAAGGAGAATTTCGTTCTCCTGATAGGCATGTTTGAAGAATGACCTCACTAGATCAGATCGATCGCCGACTGCTTGCGATCCTGCAGCAGGACGCCACCGTCCCGATCGCCGAACTGGCCGAGCGGGTCGGGCTGTCCCAAACCCCGTGCTGGAAGCGGGTCAAGCGACTGCAGGACAGCGGGGTGATCACCGCCCGCGTCGCCCTGATCGACCGCGAGGCCCTGGACCTGTCGCTGACGGTGTTCGTGGCGGTGAAGACCGGCCGCCACGACGATGACTGGCTGGCGACCTTCGCGGCCGGGGCAAAGGCCCTGCCCGAGGTGGTCGAGTTCTACCGGATGAGCGGCGACGTCGACTATCTGCTGAAGGTCGTGGTCCGCGACATCGCCGCCTATGACCGCTTTTACCGCCGCCTGATCGCCACCGCGCCGCTGACCGACGTGTCGTCGAGCTTCGCCATGGAGCAGATCAAGTTCACGACGGCCCTGCCGATCGCGACGGGATAAGAGTTATCCACAGGGCTGGCGTTGTTCAGCCTCCGTCCCCGTTTGCGGACAGGCCAATGGGCCTGTCCGCCGCCGTCGCACGACACTCTATCCCCAGGCTTCGCGCAACAGACTGTAACGAATCCGGTTACTTACACAAAAACGCAGGTTTCCGATGCTCACCCCTGCGGGATGACCGCATTCTAGGGTCATGACCCAAACCGACATCCCCGCCTGGCGCCAAGCCCTGCAACTCAAGCTCATGGCCGCCCTCGACGCCGCCTGGGCGATCCTCGACTCCAGCGACGACCCGGCGGAAATCCGCCGGGTCCGCGAACGGGCCAAGGCCCTGGGCGACCTGGCCACCCTGGCCCGCAAGGTGGCGCTGATCGTGCCGACGCCCCGCGCCAAGCCGGCGGCGGCCGGCCTGGGATCCGTCTGGGAGGAGGCGAAAACCGTCCTCGCCCCGGTCGCGGCCCAGGCCGAGATCGCCCGGCGGGCGCTGGACAAGCTCAAGGGCGGGCGCCGCGGGCGGATTTAGGCGCGGCGGCTCACGCCCTTGCCCCCCTACGGATCGCTCCGCGATCGTCTTCCCCCATGGGGGGAAGAGCTCAGCCACCAGCGCTGGCGCGAGGCTCCGCCCCCAATGGGGGCGGACAGACCGCGAAGCGGTCAGGTGGGGGCAAGTGGGTGTGATCCCACGCTAAACTTCGCACCCCTCCACCTCCGCCCGCGTCGGCGAGGCCGAGCCTTAAAACCTTTATGGCGAGCTTGCTCTGGCGTCTGGCCGAGTCAAGGACGGCCCGAAGGGCCGCCGCGTGCGGCGACGCGAGAGCGTCGTCCTTGACTCGGCCAGACGCCAGAGCTCCGATCCACCAAGGGTTTAAGGCGCAGCCACATCCGGGGCGGATGGTGGGCTTGCGCCGGGAAGCGGGCGTTCCGAAGGGCTGAGAAGGGTGGGAAGCGGACATCAGCCCTCAAGCGAAGGCCAGTGGCCACGCTTCTGGGTCGTTTTGAGCACAGCTCTGACGCTTACGCTTCGGCCGATGCTGGCGAGTGCGCGAAGAGGGTCGGAACAGCCCGCTTGCGAGCTGTCTCGGCTGGCTCAATACAAATCGGCGCGCAACACCTGTCCAACTGCTGGCGCGGGCCACAAACACAAGGGCCGCAAGTTCAACAGCAAGCGCGAAATCGACTGCCGCCGCCAACGGAATGAGTTCGGGCGCCACGACCGCGAAACCAGCAAGCATCAATGCCGCGACCACATACGCAGCCACGGCAATCGGACCCCGATTTAGGCTTTCCGCAGGCCTCTCCACCAAGGCCTTGTAAAGCGCATCGCCAAGCCACGTGCCCCTGCCGGACAGCACAAGGCCGAATGTCATCGCGAAAAGTAGGGTCAGGATGATCATGGTCGAGCTCCCTAAGCAGCAGGTGGTGATGAAGCTTTGCGTTGCAAGGGAGGCGTATTCCATTCCTAGCATTGACCATTGACGCCCGTCGCCGTGCCTTCAACCGGCTGAAGCGCGAAATGGCAACCTGTTTGGCGGCAGCCAAAGCGGCCTCATTCTCAGGTCCGCAAAGGGTCGAAAGCGGGAATTGGCTCCTAATCCGGCCACAGATCCTGCACATCCCCCTTGCGGTTCAGCATGTGCGTCGCCCGCTTGATCAGCATCAGCAGCCGCTCGCGCCGTCCGTCGCCGTCATAGGTCAGGGTGCTGCGCGCCAGTCCCTCCAGCATGAACCGCGCCAGATCCCGGCTGGCCTGGAAGCGCGGCCCCGCCCCGGCGTGGAGGATCTTCAGGAAGTGGTCCCCCGCCTGGGCGCGGTCGAACTCGGCCTGGGCCGGGGCCAGCAAGGCCTGGACGGCGGGGTCGGTGCGGCCGGCCAGTTCGAGCTCTGCGAAGGCCATGAATGGGATGCTGTGCAGCAGGTCCCAATAGGAGTCGATCGCGTGCTCGGTGACGTCGGCGCCGGACGGCAGGGTGTCGGCGGCGGCGCGGAACAGGGTCGAGCGCTCGGCCTGGACATGGGCGACGGCGGCCTCGACCAGGGCCTCGCGGGTGGGGAAGTGGTAGAGCATCGCCCCGCGCGTCAAGCCGGCCGCCTCGGCGATCACGGGATTGCTGGCCGCGTGGTAGCCCAGCTCAGCGATCAGCCGCATGGCGCAGTCGAGAATCCGCGCCCGGGTCTTCAACGACTTGGGCGTATCCTTGGCGAGGCGGGCGGCGTCCATGGCCTTTGATCTAGTCAAACGGATGTTGCACCGCAACAGCCCATCGCCCCTAGGCTGGGCCTTGTCGCGGAAGATTTATCCGATGGTGAAATTCCAGGCGTTGCTGCGACGCGGCGTTACGCGGGCCCATGCATTCGGGTGGTTTCATCAAAGCGACATGCAATCAGCTTAATCGCCGCAGGTGCTCGCCTTGGTCGCGATCGGTCCGGGGGCGGACCGTTCGGTGAAGGCCATGGGCGCCGCTTGGGACCCCGCTTGGGGCAACCGCTTGAGGGGCAAGCCATGGTCACCGACACCGACATCGAAATTCGACGTTACCGCTCGATCTTCATCAGCGACGTGCACTTGGGCACCCGCGGTTGCCAGGCCGAGCTGTTGCTCGACTTCATCCGCCACGTGGAATGCGACCGGCTCTATCTGGTCGGCGACATCATCGACGGCTGGAAGCTGCGCAGTGGCTGGTACTGGCCGCAGAGCCACAATGACGTGGTCCAGAAGATCCTGCGCCTGGCCCGCAAGGGCGTCGAGGTGATCTACATCCCCGGCAACCACGACGACCGCATCCGCGACTTCTGCGGCACCCACTTCGGCGGGGTGGTGGTGGCCCGCGACGTGATCCACGAGGCCGCCGACGGCAAGCGCTATTTGGTGGTGCATGGCGACGAGTTCGACGGGGTGGTGCAGCACGCCAAGTGGCTCGCCTTCCTCGGGGATTGGTCCTATAGAACCGTCCTGATGCTGAACACCTTGCTGAACCGCGCGCGTCGCAGGATGGGTTTCGGCTATTGGAGCCTGTCGGCCTATCTGAAGGTCAAGGTAAAGAACGCCCTGCAATTCATCGAGAATTTCGAGGCCGCGGTCGCCGACGAGGCCCGCCGGCGCGGCGTCGACGGCGTCATCTGCGGACATATCCACAAGGCGGAGATGCGCGAGATCGACGGTGTGCTCTATGTCAATGACGGTGACTGGGTGGAAAGCTGCACCGCGCTCGTGGAACATATGGACGGACGGCTCGAAATATTGGAATGGTCCAAGCTTAGGTCCTGGTCGGTGATCGATCGGGCGCGGGCGCTCTCCTTCGAGCCCCCTCTTGCGGAGCCTGCCGCCGCCTGATGCGGATACTACTTGCCACCGATGCTTGGGAACCGCAGGTCAATGGCGTGGTTCGCACACTCACCAAGGTGATGGGCGAGCTGAAAGCCATGGGCCATGAGGTCGATGTCGTCAGTCCCGACCAGTTCCCCACCTTCCCGCTGCCGACCTATCCGGAGATCAAGCTGGCCATCGGCGCCTATGAGCCGGTGATGGAGCGCTTCAAGTCGTTCGAGCCCGAGGCGATCCACATCGCCACCGAGGGTCCGATCGGCCTGGCCGCCCGCCGCATCTGCCTGGAATGGAAGCTGCCGTTCACCACCAGCTACCACACGCGGTTTCCCGAATATGTCTCGGCCCGCCTGCCGTTGCCGCTGTCGGCCGGCTACACCTACATGCGCTGGTTCCACAAGCCGTCGGGCCGGCTGATGGTGGCCACCCCCACCATGCGCGACGAGCTGATCCGCCACGGCTTCCGCAACATCTCGCCCTGGACGCGCGGCGTCGACACCGACGTGTTCAAGCCGCGCCAGCCCGGCGAGCCGGACGTGTTCGAGGGGATGCCGCGGCCGATCTTCCTCAATGTGGGCCGCGTGGCCGTCGAGAAGAACATCGAGGCCTTCGCCGGCCTGGATCTGCCCGGCACCACGGTGATCGTCGGCGACGGCCCGCAGCGCGAGGAACTGGCCGAGAAATACCCCGACGTGGTGTTCGCCGGCGCCAAGTTCGGCGAGGAGCTGGCGCGCTATTTCGCCTGCGCCGACGTGTTCTGCTTCCCGTCCCTGACCGACACCTTCGGCCTGGTGATCCTCGAGGCCATGGCCGCCGGCGTGCCGGTCGCGGCCTTCTCGGCGCCGGGGCCGATCGACATCATCCCCGGCTCGGGGGCCGGCATGCTGGCGCCGGGCCAGACCGACGGCCTGCGCGAGGCGTGCCTGGCGTGCCTGGACCTCGACCACGCGGTGGTGCGAAAGTTCGCCGAGGGCTTCTCGTGGCGGGCGTGCGCCGAGGAGTTCTTCAAGAACCTCCAGCCCTATCCGGAGCCGGAAAAGACCCGGTTCTGGCGGCGGCTGCGACGGCTGGCGCGGCTGCGGCGTAGGCCGGCGGCCTAGGCGGCTCACGCCCTTGCCCCCCTACGGGTCGCTGCGCGACCGTCTTTCCCCATAGGGGGAAAAGCCTGATGCGCGGGGCTCCGCCCCCTTGGGGCGGACAGACGGCGTAGCCGTCAGGTGGGGGCAAGTGGGTGTGATCCCGCGCCCTCCCGCCACCGCAGGATCAGCGTCCGATCCCGCACCTCGAACGACGCCAGCTCGTCCAGGAAACTCATCCCCAGCAGAGAGCCGCCCATCGGGGCCTTGTTGACCACCATCGGGAAGGCGCCGAGCTCAAGGCCTCCCACGGCCAGGCGATCGGCGGTCCAGGCCGCGCCAGAACCCAGGCCATTGGCCGTCTCGGCGGTCTGGTCGTAGTTCAGATGCTCGACATCGATCCCCACCCGCCTGGCGTCGGCCGGGCTGAGCACGGTGTCCGTAGCGCCGGTGTCGACCATGAACAGCACGGGCTGGCCATTGACCTGGCCCACGATCACGAAGGCCCCGCCCTCGGTCTGGGCCACGCGCAGCTCCCGCTCCCCCGTCGCCACCGGCGCCCCGACGTTCAGGGCCATGCGCAGGCGCAGCGGCGCCTCGGCCAGTTCGGCGCGGTAGAGGTAGCCGAAGGCCAGCAGGCCAACGACCGCCACCCAAATCGCCGCATGGCTGACGCCCTTGAGAATGTCGCCGCGACGGGCCGTCATCAGACCCAGCGACATCAGCAGCAGGAAACCGCCCCACATCACTACGAATGTCCAGTCGTATCCGGTGCGCAGCGCCCAGGGCGCGACGTATAGCAGGATCGCCGCCAGCGCGCCGCCGCCGATCACGAAGACCAGCCACAGCAGCCGGCGGCGCCAGGAGGCGGGCGGCGCGTGCGCGGGCTTGGCCGGAGGCGGCGGGGCGCCCCAGGGGCCAGGATCGGTCATCGGGTTTTCCGTGGTGGATTTGCGGCGAAGCTAGGGGCGCGGCGGCGAGGGCGCAACTTGGGATCTTTGGTCAGCGGCTCACGCCCTTGCCCCCTACGGATCGCTTCGCGATCGTCTTCCCCCATAGGGGGAAGAGTTCCAGGTGCGCGAGGCTCCGCCCCCTCGCCGCTGACAGACGGCGAAGCCGTCAGGTGGGGGCAAGTGGATGTGATCCCACATCCGAAGCCGCGCCTTTTCACGAACTGCTCGCCTCGGCAAGGCCCCGCCCGGAAACCTTGATGGCGAGCATGCTCTGGCGTCTGACCGCGTCAAGGACCGCCCCCGGCGTCCGCGTCGCGGCGACGCTACGCGTCGTCCCTGACCCGGCCAGACGCCAGAGCTCCGATCCACCAAGGGTTTAAGGCGTGGCCCATCCGGGGCGGATGCACGGCCTGTCCAACCGCTCTACTTGCGATCCGGCAGCTTGGCGATCGCCAAGAGACATAGTCCACCAATCAGGAATACGGCTGCGAGCCGAAGCCAAATCGAAAGATCGACACCGGCTTCCTGCGCCCACTCCCACGCCGTCTGATGCCGATTGCCGAAGGCCCATATGAACATGCCGGCGCCTGCGCTCATCAAGATAACCGCTGCCCAGCCGCCAACCTTTTTCGTCACGCCCTTCATAGACACGGGACCCTTTAGTTCGGCCGGCTCAACCTACTCCCCCTTCACCGGCACGCACCGCAGGATCACCTTGTCGATCCGCGAGCCGTCCATATCCACCACCTCGGCGTCGAAGCCGCCCAGCTCGACGATCTCGCCCTCGCGGGGGATCCGTCCCAGCCGGTCGAGCAGCAGGCCGGCCACCGTGTGATAGCCGCCCTCGGCCTCGAAGTTCTCGCCCAAGGCGTCGTTGAGCTCGAGAATGTCGACGCGGGCGTCGACCAGCCAGGTGCCATCCTCGCGGCGCAGGATGCGGGTCTCGGTCTCGTCGTGGTCCTCGGGGAAGTCGCCGGCGATCATTTCCAGCAGATCCAAAGGCGTGATCACCCCCTGGATCGAGCCGAACTCGTCGACCACCAAGGCCATGTGCAGCGGCGTCTGCTTGAACACCGCCATGGCCCGGAGCAGCGACATGGTCTCGGGAATGGCGATGGGCTGCTGGATGTGGCCGCGGATGTCGATCTCGGCGCCGCCCAGGCAGGCGTCCAGCAGGTCCTTCTTGAGGATCACGCCGATCTCGCCGTCCAGATCGTCCTCGCTGGCCACCACAATGCGCGAATAGGGGCAGGCGCGGATTTCGGCCAGGATCTCTTCCTGGGTGTCGGACAGCGAGATCCAGAACAGGTCGCGGCGCGGGGTCATGGCCACGCGGACCGGGCGGTCGCCCAGTCGCATGACCTCATTGATCATCGCCCGCTCCTCGGGCTCGATCAAGCCGGCGTCGGCGCCCTCGGCCAGCACGGTCTCGACCTCTTCGGCGGTCATGTCATTGGTCCGCTCGTCGCGCACGCCCATCAGCTTGAGGATGGCGGCGGTCGAGACGGTGAGCACGGTGACGAATGGGCGCAGCACCGTGGCCATCAAGGCCAGGAACGGCGACATGCGGCGGGCGATGACGTCCGGGAACAGCAGGGCCAGGCGCTTGGGCACCAGCTCGCCGAGGATCACCGAGACGTAGGTCAGGCCGATGACGACGAGGGTGGTGGCGATAGCCTCGGAATGGGGGCCGACGACGGGCTTGTCGTGTAGCCAGACGTCAAGCGCTCCGGCGATGGTGGCCTGGCCATAGGCGCCGGCCAGGATGCCGATCAAGGTGATGCCGACCTGCACGGCCGACAGGAACCGCGTGGGGTGCTCGGCCATGGCCAAGGCGAGCCTGGCGCCCTTGTCGCCCCTGTCGGCGAAGGTCTGGAGCCGTGCGCGGCGGGCCGACACCACCGCAAGTTCGGACATGGACAGAACCCCGTTCAACAGAACGAGGAAGAAGACGACGACGAGCGCGAGGAGGATCATGGTCCCTGGGCGGGTGAAGCGGCCGGGCAGGCCGCGATCCCCCCACTATACAAAAGAAAACGCCGCGGCCCACTGGGGACCGCGGCGCTGTCTTGTTTAAGCTCGGAGCGCCTGGTGACAGGCGCCTCGAAGCCCCGCTCATACAGAGCCGGCTTACAGAGCCGGCTTACAGAGCCGGACGCGGCATCGTCGTCTTGTTGTTGCCGACGGCCTTCTGGGCTTCGTGCTGGCCGGGGGGCAGCGGGATCAGGCCGCGGCCTTGCAGATAGCCGCCACGACCGGTGGCCGCATCCGAGGTGAACTCGGTCACGAACTCGGCCAGGCCCGGCGTCACGCCGATATTGGCCTTCTTGACGTAGATGTAGAGGCTACGCGACAGCGGGTAGGAGCCGTCGGCGATGGTCTGGGGCGAGGGACGCACGCCGTTGACCGAGGAGCCCTTGATCTTGTCCATGTTCTCTTCGAGATAGGACCAGCCGAAGACGCCCAGCGAGCCGGGGGTCTTGGTCAGGGTGCCGACGATGGCGTTGTCGTTCTCGCCAGCGTCGATCCAGCCGTCGTTCCGCAGCGGATCGACCAGCGACTTGAACTTCTTTTCGTTGTCCGAGCGCAGGGCGTCGGCGGTCGGGAACTTGCGGGCGCCGGCTTCGATGGCCAGTTCCACGAAGGCGTCGCGGGTGCCCGAGGTGGGCGGCGGGCCATAGACCTGGATACGGTTGCCGGGCAGGCCGGCCCCGACGTCATCCCAGTTGTGATAAGGGTTGGCGACGAACTGGCCACCCTTCAGCACGGTCTTGGCCAAGCCCATATACAGGTGCTCGGTCTTGAAATTGTAGTCGGCGCCGTCCTTGTCGGTGGCGATGACGATGCCGTCGAAGCCGACCTTGATGGCGACGATGCCCTTGACGCCCTTGGCGGCGCAGGCGTCGAATTCCGACTTCTTCATCGGACGCGACGCGTTGGCGATGTCGGGGAAGCCTTCGCCCGTGCCCGAGCAGAACAGCTTGATGCCGCCGCCGGTGCCCAGGCTTTCGACCTTCGGAGCCTTCTTGCCGGACTTCTTGGCGAAGTTTTCGGCGGTGCGGGTGGCGAACGGGAACACGGTCGACGAACCGGCGGCCCAGACATAGTCACGGGCGGCGAAGGCGGGGGCGGCGGCGAAGCCCGAGAGGGCGACGGCGGCGGCCGCGCAGGAAAGCAGCTTTTTCATGGAGGACTCCTGGAAGTCTCAAGTGCTGAAAAGGAAGACGGGCCGGCCTGGCGGCCGGCCCGTCGGTCTTAGAAGTCCAGCTGGGCGCGGAACTGCAGTTGCTTGATGTCCGAACCGCGGCCGACGACGACGGGGTCAACCGAGCCGTCGGTGTAGTTAGCCATGAAGCGCACATAGGCGGTCGGGTAGTAGTTCACGCCCAGGGTCCAGGCGGTGTACTTGCCGGCGTCTTGCGACAGGGTCCGACCGGCGGCGGTCGAAGCGGTGTCGTAGGCGTCGTTCAGGTCGGCATAGTCGTAGCGCAGGCCCAGTTCCACGCCGCCGAAGCCGCCAGCGGTGATCGGGTTGAGGATCTTCGGACGCTTCATTTCGCCAGCGGCCGGATCGTAGTTGCGGGTCTCGCCCGTCGGCCAGAAGCTGACGAAGGCGTAGCCGACCTTGATGTCCGCGTTCGAACCCGGAGCCACCGTGGCCAGACGCTTGACCTTGATGTCCGAGAATTCGCTCTGGATCGACAGGTTGTTGTGGATCCAGGCGCCTTCGGCGGCGAAGGTCTGGTCGGAGTCGCCGATCGCGCCCGTGCTGTAGTAACGGCCCGAGTTGCCGTAGTTGGTGTCGGTGCGGCCTTGATAGGCGAAGGCGGCTTCGTTGCCGTGGTTGCGGCTGCGGGCCGACAGGGCCAGGTGGACCTTGTCGGTGTCGG
Organism: Caulobacter sp. DWR3-1-2; assembly: GCF_049896225.1. NCBI lineage: Bacteria > Pseudomonadati > Pseudomonadota > Alphaproteobacteria > Caulobacterales > Caulobacteraceae > Caulobacter > Caulobacter sp. DWR3-1-2. The sequence goes on from NZ_JAFCTW010000004.1 coordinate 86,669, forward strand.
TCAGGATCGGGGCGTAATGGCCGCGAAGGGTGAAGCCCAGACGCTCGTTGGAGTTCTGGTTGGTGGTCAGGCTGGCGGCGGTGTTATTGATGTCAGCGTTGTTGATGCTGTCGCCCTGGACGGCGCCGGTGACGCTCCAGTTGGGACCATTGACCTTGCCGACGACGCTGAGCAGGTAGCTGTCGACGCCGAAGTCACCATAGGGACCGCGGTCCATGAAGGTGGTGAAACGGGTGGAGGTCAGGTTTTCGAGGCCGGCGGCCTTGATGTTACCAAACAGGATCGAGCTGAACTCGGTCGGCTTGAGCTCGATGACCACGTCGTCCCAGGACCAGCCGCCGCCGTTCACCGCACCGCCTTCGGCCTTGTAGGCGATGGCGTTGTTCAGCTTGCCTTCGACGCCGAGGAACACCTGGCGACCGCGAATGTTGCTGGTCTTGTAGTCGGTGGCCGCGCCGTTGCGATTGACGTCCTGGAACACGCCGTCGAGCAGGATCCGACCGCGGACCTTGAAATAGACGTCGTCATTGGTCCATTGCGGCGCGCCCTTCCAGGCGACCGTGGTGTCTTGCGCGTGAGCCGCGACGCCGAGGCCGCAGGCGAGCATGGCGCCCAGCGCCGCGCCACTGACCAGCGAGGTCTTGATCCGCATGTGAGAAATCCCCTTAGGCTTTGCCCCCTGTCCGTTGGTCCGGATCAGGTAGGAGCGCTTTACGGGGGACCCGTGACGGTTCCGCCACCCTTTGATGACAGCTGCGTGACACGGCTTTTCAAGGTGTTAACTGTTGCCAGAGGGCCACAGGATCGGACGCGGCATCGTCCGTTCACGGGCGGGTTTTCTGATCGCCCCGCCCTCCAAATTCCGCTCATCCCGGCGAATGTTGGGACCCAGATCCCAGCGCGGTGTGGATGATTGGAAGGACTCAGAGCGCCTGGCGTAAGCCCCAAAGCCATTCCAGCTGGGTCCCGACTTTTGTCGGGATGAAAGGATATAGAGGAAGCCTACAGCAGCCGTGTGCGGATGATCTGCGACAGCAGGTCGATCAAGGATACGGCCACCACGATGACCAGTACGATGCAGCCGGTCTGGTCGTACTGGAAGCCGTTGATCGAATCCAGCAGCACCTGGCCGACACCCCCGGCGCCGATCAGCCCCAGGACCGTCGCCGAACGGCTGGAGGACTCGAAGCGGTAGAGCGCATAGCTGGTCCACAGCGGCGCGACCTGCGGGATCACCCCCCAGACCACTTCCTGCAGCTTGCCCGCTCCGGTGGCGCGCACGCCCTCGACCGGGCCCTTGTCGATCGACTCGACCGCCTCGGCGAACAGCTTGGCCAGCACGCCGCCGGTATTGAACATCAGGGCCATGACGCCCGCGAAGGGACCAAGGCCCACGGCGGTGATGAAGATCAGCGCCACCACCAGGTCGGGCAACGAGCGGATGATGTCGAGCAGGCGGCGAACAGGCTGCTGGATCCACCATGGGCTGATGTTGCGCGCGCCCAGCAAACCGAGCGGGATGGCGACGATGATCGCCAGGGCCGTGCCCCACAGCGCCATCTGGATGGTCTGCCACATCTTGCCGATATAGAGGGGCCAGTCGGCGGCCAGAAACGCCTGGCGATCAACGAACGGCGAGAAGAAGCCACGCCCGAACTCCTGCATCTTGCCGGCTTCGATGAAGAGTTGCGGGAACTTGTCGATTTCGGCCGGCTTGAAACTGATCACCAGCAAGGCGATGACGCCGCCCCACAGCAGGACGTCGAAGGCCCGCGCCGAGATCGGCTTGCTCGGCGGCGGGGGAACGGCGCTCATCGCGGTGTTGGACATTGGGCGATCAGTTGGCCGGGGCGGAGACGCCGGCCTTGCCGTCGGCGATCACGCGCTCGGCCTTGATGCCTGCCAGCGTCTTCTCGGCGGCCGCCAGCTTGGCGGGATCGCCGGCTTCGCGGGCCAGGCCGACGTTTTCCAGGGCTTCCATTTCGCGCACCACAAGCAAGTGGCTGTCATCGGCGGCCTTGAAGCCGCCCATGCTAAGGCGCTTGAGATTGGCGCGTTGCTGGGCCGCGGCCGGAGTGTCGCCCTGGCCATAGGTCAGGAAAAACTGACGCAGCTTTTCCTTGATCACTGGGTCGAGGTCCTTGCGCCAGACGATGGGGTCTTCCGGCAAGGTGGGTGACTCCCAGATCACCTTGACCTTGTTGGCCTGGGCGCCGCCCTTGGCCAGGCGGTTGAGGCCCAGCGCGGTGGAGTTGTTTGTTGAGGCGTCCAGCTTGTGATTGGCCACCGCGAACAGATTGGCGTCATGGCTGGCGCTGAGCACGGTCTTGAAACAGGTCTCGGGCTTCTTGTTGGCCGGGATGAACAGATAGGTCATCGGGGCCAGGGTGCCCGAGGTCGATTTCTTGTCGCCGATCCCGAAGTTCAGGGTCTTGTCGCATTTAAGCAGCCCCTCGACGGTGAGATTGCTGTCGGCCGGCACGATGATCACCGACTTGTAGCCGTCGACGCCCGACGGGTCGAAGGTGCGGGCGAAGACCTCGCCGTTCGAGCGGCGCACGGCCTCCAGGCCCGACTGGTTGGAGAACCAGCCGACGTCGGTCTGTTTGGCGCCCATGGCGACGATCAGCGACGAATAGTTGGACGAGAAGAACGGCTTCACCTTCATGCCGGTCGACGTCTCCATGTCGGCCAGGATGGGCTTCCAGTAGCCCTCCATGTTCTGGGCCGACTCGGTGGACAGGATCGAGAAGGTGATGGTGTCCTTGGCCTTGGGGACCTCGGATTTCGGCGCGCAGCCGGCCAGGGCCAGGGTGGCGACAGCGGCGGCGAGGCCGGCCATAGCAGTGCGGCAGCGGATCATTGCGGAGCTCCTTCCCAGAATACGTCCTCGAATTCCGGGCCGTAAATGTCGATGAGTTTGGCGCGGTCAAGACCGTCGGTCGGGCCGTCATAGACCTTTTGGCCGGCCTTCAGCGCCACCACGCGGTCGCAATAGCGCAGGGCGTAATCGACCTGGTGCAGGGTGACCACGACGGTCAGGCCATCGGACTTGTTCAGATCACGGAGGATCTCCATGACCTTGCGGGCCGAGACGGGGTCGAGCGAGGCGACCGGTTCATCGGCGAGGATGATCTTGGCCTTCTGGACCAGGGCCCGGGCGATGGCGCCGCGCTGCTGCTGGCCGCCCGACAGGGTGTTGGCGCGCTGGGCGGCATAGTCGGCGACGCCGACCCGGTGCAGGGCCGCCATGGCCGCCAGCCGCGTCTCGGCCGGCCAGGCGCCGAAGAAACCGCGCACCGGACCAATCCGCCCCAGCGAGCCCAGGGCGACGTTGGTAAATAACGAGAGGCGTCCGACCAGATTGAACTGCTGGGCGATGAAGCCGATGCGAACCCGGGCCTTGCGGACATGGTCGCTGACCCGTCCCTTGGCCTGCACCGGGCCGCCGAACGCGGTGATCACGCCCTCGCCCTCCTTGCCGTTCAGAGGGGCATCCACCGTCTGCAACCCGTCGATCGAGCGCAAAAGCGTCGATTTGCCCGAACCCGACGGACCGATGAGCGCTATCATCTCGCCGCGACTCACATCGAGCGAAACGGCGTCCAGCGCCCTGCGCGACCCGAAGGTCTTGGAGGCGGCGCGGATCGAGAGAACGGGTTCCGACATCATGGTCGGGGCGAATCCTTAACGAGGTTTCTGGCGCAGGGAAGTGCGTTCGTCGGTTTGGGGCACGGACGCAATGGATTTGTGACGGCCCGTGGAACAATTCACCTGCCAACGGCCGGAACCCCCGCCTCCGAAACACTCTTTACATCAAGGAGCGATGACCCTATTTCGCTCCCTCCGGCGGACCCGAAGTCCTCATAAGCGCTGCTAACGCCGGCCTGGGTTTAACTTTTGCAGGGGTCTACGTGAATTGCACACGTACCATAACCCCCTGGACCTGGTCCGTGAGCGGTCACCGGAACGTCCCGTCGCACTCGTGCGACCCGACGCGGTGTCCGTAGCGGCGCGCTGGTTCCAGGCTGAATTCAAGGGCGACGTCTTTTACGCGGTGAAGGCCAATCCTTCACCGTGGGTTCTCCGCGAGCTCGTGGAGGCCGGCGTCCGCTCGTTCGACGTGGCCTCGCTCAACGAGATCGAGCTGGTGGGCGAACACGCCCCAGGCTCGCGCATGGCATTCATGCACCCGGTGAAAAGCCGCGTGGCGATCTCGGCGGCCTATTTCGATCACGGCGTGCGAACCTTCTCGTTCGACACCCATGAAGAGCTTGCCAAGATCCAGGACGCGACGGGCAACGCCAAGGACCTCAACCTGATCGTCCGCATGGGCGTCCAGGCCGAGGGCGCGGCCTACAGCCTGTCGGGCAAGTTCGGCGTCGAGCCGCACAATGCCCCCGAACTGCTGCTGGCCGCCCGCCGCGCGACCCAGGACCTGATGGGCGTTTCCTTCCATGTCGGCAGCCAGTGCATGCGCCCCACCGCCTACCAGGCGGCGATGGCCCAGGCCTCCCGCGCGCTGGTTCGCGCCGGCGTGCTGGCCGATGTCGTCGACGTGGGCGGCGGTTTTCCCTCGATCTATCCGGGCATGGTGCCGCCCGACATGTCGGAATATCTGGCCGCCATCGACCGCGGCTTCAACGACATGATGGTCCACGAGACCACGAAGCTGTGGTGCGAACCCGGTCGGGCCCTGGTGGCCGAGGCCTCGTCCCTGCTGGTCAAGGTCGAGCTGAAGAAGGGCGACGCGCTCTATCTGAACGACGGCTCCTACGGCTCGCTGTTCGACGCGGCGCACATGAAGTGGCCCTTTCCGGTCAAGCCCTACCGCAGGGACGGCGCCGAGGCGGCGGAGGAGGCCTTGCGCCCCTTCCGCTTCTACGGCCCCACCTGCGACAGCGTCGACCACATGCCGGGCCCCTTCTACCTGCCCGACAGCATCGACGAGGGCGACTATATCGAGATCGGCATGCTGGGCGCTTACGGCGTGGCGATGTCGACCCGCTTCAACGGCTTTGGCGAGATCGACACCGTCGAGGTACAGGACGCCCCGATGGCCTCGATGTACGGTCTGGCCAAGCGCTCGATCCCCACGCCCCGGCCCGAGGCCGAGGAACGCAAGATCGTCCGCTTCTCGAGGCCCAAGGGCGCGGCGGGCAAGAAGCGCCGTCGTCGCTGATCCGTCGCGGTTTTGTCCTAAACCCGCCCTGAGCTTTGTTGCTCGAGCTCTAACGCCGTCTCCCCGGCCCTCAGGTCGCGCGTAGCGCGCGCCTCAGGGCAAACTCCGGCCGGGCCCAGGTGAAGCCCAGAGCCTCTCTGGATGAATCTGGGTCGCGGCCTTCGCAGGGAAAACGGGGTTGGGTGTCTGGCGATAACAGATTAGAACCCCACCCGCTCGCAGGACGTTTGTCCGTCCGCGCCAATGCTATCGCCCCCACCGGTCGCTCCGTCCCGGTGGATGGCCACTTCTAACGACGGGCGTCCAAAGTCAGGGAAACCGAAGCGATGAACGCTCCCGTTCCGAACAACACCAAGGCCGAGCTACTCCAGAACGTCGTCGAGCACATCGACATCGCCAGCTTCGACGCGCGCCCGATCATCGACGCCATGCGCAAGATGAGCTTCTCCAGCCGCGACACCGCCCGCGCCGCCGACATCTTCAACATGGCCCTGGCCGACCGCGACTGCTCGCCATGGCTGATCCTGGCCGGTTCCACCTCGGCCGGCGGCTGCATGCACGTCTATCGCGACATGGTGAAGAACGGCATGATTGACGCCGTGGTCGCCACCGGCGCCTCGATCGTCGACATGGATTTCTTCGAGGCCCTGGGCTTCAAGCACTACCAGGCCGCCGGCCCGGTCGACGACAACGTGCTGCGCGACAACTATATCGACCGCATCTACGACACCTATATCGACGAGGAAGAGCTCCAGAACTGCGACCACACGATCCTGGAGATCTGCAATCGCCTTGAGCCGCGCGCCTATTCCTCGCGGGAATTCATCTGGGAAATGGGCAAGTGGCTCAGTGAGGGCAACGCCAAGAAGCCCGGCTCGCTGATCCAGACCGCCCATGAGGAAGGCGTGCCGATCTTCTGCCCGGCCTTCGTCGACAGCTCGGCGGGTTTTGGCCTGGTCAAGCACCAGAAGGAACGCATCGCGGCCAAGCAGCCCTATCTGATGATCGACGCGGTGGCGGACTTCCGTGAACTGACGGATATCAAGATCGCGGCCGGCACCACCGGCCTGTTCATGGTCGGCGGCGGAGTGCCCAAGAATTTCGCCCAGGACACCGTGGTCTGCGCCGAGATCCTCGGCGTCGAGGCCGAGATGCACAAGTACGCCATCCAGATCACCGTGGCCGACGTGCGCGACGGCGCCTGCTCGTCCTCGACGCTGAAGGAGGCCGCCTCCTGGGGCAAGGTCAACACCACCTACGAGCAGATGGTGTTCGCCGAAGCCACCACCGTGGTGCCGCTGATCGCCTCGGACGCCTATCACCGCGAGGCCTGGAAGGGCCGCGAAAAGCCCCGGTGGCAGAAGCTGTTCGCGAAATAGTTTTGGTTTCAGCTCTGGGTGACACCCCAACATCCGTCTTCCCGACCAAGGCCGGGGAGGCGGAAATGGGTTGAGTATTCAGGCTGGAAATTCGCTCGACTCCTCCAAGGTCCCGGCCCCGGCGGAAAAGGTTCTTCCCTTGTGGGATCGGTGGGGAGGAGTTGCGCCCAACGTCCCAGACCTCTACCTCTTGCCCCATGGCCCACGCCGCTTGCGACCACGATCATCATAACCACGGCGTCGTCGGCGACGGCCTGGCGGCGGAACTCGCCGCCGCCGAGGCGCGCTGCGCGACGGCCGACCAGCGACTGACCGCGCCGCGCCGCCGGGTGCTGGAACTTCTGCTCCAGGCCGGTCAGCCGGTGAAGGCCTATGACCTGATCGCCAGCTACGCCATTGATGGTCCACCTGCGAAGCCGCCGACCGTCTATCGGGCCCTGGACTTCCTTGAGAAACAGGGTTTCGCCCACCGCATCGAGAGCCTCAACGCCTATGTCGCCTGCCGCAAGGAGGCTGACGGCCACGCCGCCGCGTTCCTGATCTGCGACTGTTGCGGCGCCACCCGAGAGATCGAGCCCAGGGCTAGCGCCGAGATCATCGCCGCCGGGGCGAGCGCGGGCTACGCCCTGACGGCGGTGACGATCGAAGCGCACGGGCTATGCGGGGATTGTCGGGGTTAGACTTTCAGCCTCGGCGGATGGGTGTGTGTCCCCGTCCAATCCAAGGCGCCGTCCGTCCTGATTGCGAATAGGCCGCGAACCCCGCTAGGGTCCAGCCACCCGTTCCATCGCCGAGACTCCGCCCCATGACGTCCACCGAGACCTACCCCGGCGTCGAGATCTGGCGCGGCGGGGTCAATACCTGGGACTGCGACGAGATGGGGCACATGAACGTGCGCTTCTACGTCGCGCGGGCCATGGAGGGCCTGGCGGGACTCGCGGCCGAGCTGGCCCTGCCCCACGCCTTTTCGCCCTATGCCAACGCCACGATCTTGGTTCGCGAGCAGCACATCCGCTTCCTGCGCGAGGCCCATGCCGGCGCGACCCTGCATATGCTGGGCGGGGTGATCGAGATCACCGACACCGAGGCTCGGCTGTTGCAACTGTTGATCCACACCGCCACTGGCCAGCTCGCCGCCACGTTCCAGACCACGGTCGCCCATGTCACGCCGCGCGAGGGCGAGGCCTTCCCGTGGCCGTCGGTGACCCGGGAACGCGCGCGGGTCCTGAAGGTCGAGGTTCCGGAGATGGCCCGGGCCCGCAGCCTGGAGCTGGGGCCGATCGAGACCACCGCCAGCCTGGCGCGCGCAGACGCCCTGGGCCTGCAACGCATCAGCCTGGGCGCCCTGGCCGCCACCGATTGCGACGTGTTCGGACGCATGCGCGCCGAGCAATTCATCGGCCGCGTGTCGGACGGCATCGGCAGCTTCATCGGCCCTTTCCGCGACACGGTGGTCGAACACGCCGAATCTCCACCCGCCCAGGTCGGCGGGGCCGTGCTGGAATACCGCATCGCCCAGCTGGCCTGGCCCCGGGCGGGCGACCGGGTAGAGATTCGTTCGGGCCTGGTCGGCACGACGGGCGCCGCCATGCGGGTGGTCCACTGGATGCTCGACCCGACGACGGGCCGCCCCTGGGGGACCTCCGAGGCGGTGGCGATCGCCTTCGACCTCGACGCGCGCAAGGTGGTGCCGATTTCGGACGCGGCGCGCGCGGCGCTGGGTGAGAAGTCTGTCGAGGGGCTGGCGCTGTGATTTCTGAGACCCTCTTCCAGAGGGGTTTTAAAAACTAGGTCGCCATCTCGAAGATCGCTTCCCGCACCAGGTCGGGCCGTTCCATCGGCAGGAAGTGGCTCGCGCCTTCCACGGTCTCGACCGACACCTTCGGATAGCGCCGCGCCAGCCGTTCGGGGTCGCCGACCCGGCAGGTCGAGCCCCGCTCAGCCCGCAGGATCCGCGCTTGGCAGCGCAGCCGCGCCATTGCTCGCCAGGGATCGTGCGCCTGGGCGCTGTAGTTGGAGGCCTCCCAGGCCGGGGCGCAGGCCAGTTCGACCGCGCCGTCGTCGCGATCCTTGAAGCCGCCGCCGACATAGTCGGTCAGCATGGCCTCGGGCCAGGTCTTGAAGGCGCCGCGGCCGCGATAGGCGCTGAACGCGGTCTCGCGATTGTCGAACACTGCCCGCCGGCGCAGGGCGCCTTGGACCATCGGCATGCGCTTCCACAGCGCGCCCGAGGTCCACGGCAGGTGGGCGTAGAGCGCCAGGAGCCGCGGCATGATCACGGGGTCGAGCAGCACCAGACCGCTGACCGCCTTGGGCGCCTCGGCGGCCGTCAGCAGGCTGACGGTGCCGCCCATCGAATGGCCGGCCAGCACCACCGGCGCCTGGTCGAGCACCACCAGCAGGGCCAGCAGGTCGTCGCGCAGGTCCAGCCAGTTTCGACGACGAGCGGGATCGGCGGCCAGCCGGCTGGAGCCGTGTCCGCGCTGGTCGACCGCCATCACCCGCAGGCCCGCCGACAGCGGCGCCAGCAGGGCGCGGTAGGTCTGGGCGTTGAAGCCGTTGGCGTGGACGAAGACCACGTCGACCGGGCGATCGGCCGGACCGAACTCCAGCACCGCCATCTCGCCAGCCCCGGCCCGGCTGTCGATCGGGATGAAACGTCGTCGGGGATCCCGAAACACGGCCGCGTCCATGGCGAAAAGCTCCCGTTGCGGCCACTGGAGCCCAAACTAGGCTCGCCGCGTTGCCTCGTCCATGGAGCCCGCCATGAAAAATCGCCTCGCGACCATCGGCTACCAGACTGACACCCAGGCCGGGATGATCGCCCGGCTCAAGGCGGCCGGGGTCGAGACGGTCGTCGACGTGCGGGCCGTGGCCTCGTCGCGCAAGGCGGGGTTCTCCAAGACCCTGCTGGGTAACAGCCTCAAGGCCGAGGGCATCGACTACGTGCACCTGCGCCCGCTGGGCACGCCCAAGGCCGGACGCGACGCGGCGCGGGCGGGGCGGACCGACGAGATGCGCGAGATCTTCCACGCCCATCTGGCCGAGCCGTCGGCCCAGGTCGCCCTGGGCGAGGCGATCGACCTGGCGGGACGCAAACGCATCGCCCTGCTCTGTTACGAGGACGACGCCCGCTGCTGTCACCGCGCCATCGTGGCCGACGAGATCCGCCAGCGGTTGAAGTGCGAGGTGGTGGACCTCTAGGTCATCACGCCACGTGGTGACTTTCACAGACCCGCTCATGGGTCTAGCCTCCCCGTAAGCCTGGGGAGGTCGCGATGAAATATCTACGCTGGCTATTGGCCGCAGCCGTGGCGTTGTACGCCCTCATGGTCGCCGTGCCGGCCACCTTCACCCTACTCTACAAACTTCGCCTGCTGGTCCTGACCGACATCGTCAAGTCGCACGAAGCCCTGATGGACACCCTGTCCTGGCCGCGCGTGATCCTGCTGTGCGCGGTGGTCATCCTCTACTTCGTCGCCGCCTGGCGGCTGGCCCTGGCCAAGGGGCGGGCCTGGCTGGTGTTCGCCATCGCCTACGTCGGCGACGCCCTGGGCTGGCTGTGGATGCAGGGACCGGTCTATGACGCCACCTTCCCGCCCGGCCAGCGCCAGTCGAACCTGACGATCATCGCCGTGATGGCGGTCGTCGGCCTGCTGATCGCCTGGGTGGACTTGAGCAAGACACGAGCAAACTGAGCCTTTAGCGCTCTGTGGGTTGATCCTTGGGACGAAGGCGCTAGGAAGTACGCGCGCGCGCCGCCCCTTGGGAAACCGGGGTGCAGGCCCCATTTTTTTGTCCGGCGCCATTCGCGGCGCGTCTCAAGGCGAAGATCCATGGCTCAATACGACGTCGTCATCATCGGGGGCGGCCCCGGCGGCTACAACGGCGCGATCCGCGCCGGGCAACTGGGTCTGAAGACCGCCATCGTCGAAGGTCGCGGCAAGCTGGGCGGCACCTGCCTGAACGTCGGCTGCATGCCGTCCAAGGCGCTGCTGCACGCTTCGGAAATGTTCGACGCCGCGACCAATGGCGAGTTCGCCAAGCTGGGCATCGAGGTGAAGCCCAAGCTGAACCTGCCGCAGATGATGGCCCAGAAGGCCGAGAGCGTCGAAGCCCTGACCAAGGGCGTCGAGTTCCTGATGAAGAAGAACAAGGTCGACTACATCAAGGGCTGGGGCCGCATCGACGGACACACTCCTGAAGGTTTGGGCAAGGTGGTCGTCAAGGCCGAGGACGGCAGCGAGACCGTGCTCGAGGCCAAGAACATCGTCATCGCCACGGGCTCGGAGCCCACCCCGCTGCCGGGCGTGACCATCGACAACAAACGGATCGTCGACTCGACCGGCGCGCTCAGCCTGCCGGAAGTGCCCAAGAGCCTGATCGTCGTGGGCGCCGGCGTCATCGGGCTGGAACTGGGCTCGGTGTGGAAGCGCCTGGGCGCCGAGGTCACCGTGGTCGAATATCTGGACCGCATCATTCCGGGCACCGACACCGAAGTGGCCACCGCCTTCCAGAAGATCCTCACCAAGCAGGGTTTCAAGTTCAAGCTGGGCTCGAAGATCACCGGCGCGACCTCGACCGACAAGCAGGTGCAGGTCACCGTCGAGCCCGCCGCCGGCGGCCTGGCCGAGACCCTGCAGGCCGACTATGTGCTGGTGGCCATTGGCCGCCGTCCGTTTACCCAAGGCCTGGGCCTGGAGACGGTGGGCATTACGCCCGACAAGCGCGGCGTGATCGCCAACGACCATTTCAAGACCTCGGCGCCGGGCGTCTGGGTGGTCGGTGACGTCACCAGCGGCCCGATGCTGGCTCACAAGGCCGAGGACGAGGCCATCGCCTGCATGGAGCTGATCGCCGGCAAGGCGGGTCACGTGAACTACGGCATCATCCCGGGTGTCATCTACACCAAGCCTGAGGTCGCCACCGTGGGTCAGACCGAGGACGAACTGAAGGCCGCGGGCGTCGCCTACAAGGTCGGCAAGTTCCCGTTCCTGGCCAACAGCCGGGCCAAGATCAACCACGAGACCGAGGGCTTCGTGAAGGTGCTGGCTGACGCCAAGACCGACCGCATCCTCGGCGCCCACATGGTGGGTCCGAGCGTCGGCGACATGATCGCCGAATATTGCCTGGCCATGGAGTTTGGCGGGTCGTCGGAAGACGTGGCCCGCACCTGCCATCCCCACCCCACCCGCTCCGAGGCCCTGCGCCAGGCGGCCATGGGCGTCGAGGGCTGGGTGACGCAAGCTTAGGCGGTCCAAATGTAGTGAGCACGCGAGCTAAAATGGGTGCATGGCGGGGTCCCGGAAACGGGCCCCGCCACTTTTCTGCTGGCTATCCTGCTGAAGGGCTTGGTGCTCAAGTCTTCTTCAACGCCGCGCAATGGTCATTAAGCGTGTGAGGGTTTCGGACGGCGGAACCACCGGCGCGGGCGACGCTTGTGGCGCCGAACGTGCTCCAGGTGGCCGTCACGGATGCGGTCGTAGTTCCGCACAGGCACAGTGTAGTCGGGTCCCATCGCGTTTTCTCCGCGGTAAATGGGGTTGAAAAACCGACCGAGACGTGCGACGATCTTGGCTCTTGGAGAGCTATGTCTATCGCCGTTTCTCGGTCGTAGTCATTGCACGAGCGGCCCTTAGTCCTTGCACGGACTTTGGGTCGTTTTCGTTTGTGCCATCAGCGCTTCGCTGGCGTTACAAACCCCCATAATCCTCCTCATCATCGTCATTTTCAGAGGCGGCCGAGGCACCTGCCTCCATCAACGATGCATTTTCCTCAGCGTTGTCGATTGCTCGCGTCCAGCCACTCCGTCCGTGGGTTTGGAAGAGTGGGGAATGGTGCAACATCGCGCTCAGATTACTTAGAGGTACGGTCCCGGCTACAGGAATGCCCAACTCGCCAAGGTGCGTGAGGATTTCCGCCGTCCGCGTTGGTAACGTGCGTTCTGCGATGTATTCGGCTGCAGCATTCAAGGCGCGCTCGCGGTCTGGGTTCGAGCGCCTCAAAACTAAGCGGGCGTTCTTGGGGTGTACCGGAGCCTCGGCATTTGCGTACGCTACAGGGCGAACTGGCGCCGGCGTTGCCGACACAGGTGTATGGCCTCCGTAAACAGCCAAGAGATCCTTGATAGCCTTTATTTTTTGGTAGCGCGGGTCTGACGCAAGCGAAAGCTCAAGCGCCGCCAATTCAGCTACAGCTGCCTCCCTCAAATCCGTCATCGACTCGCTCCGAATTTGCCACATCTCTCGCTTGCCACAATTCCAGTGTGGGTACAAGTGTGCGAGGCATCAAGCGACGATATAGGGTCGAGAAGCAGTGTGAGAGTTTGTGTGGGTAAATCCAAGCGAGGCTAGCTAGATGCCACATCTGGGGCGAGGTCGCCTTCCGTGGGAAGGTCGCCCCAGTGAAGCGAAGCCGGTGAGCGAACTCGCGGTGTGACGGGGGCCAACTTAAAAAGGCCCCGCCGGGGCGAACCGGCGGGGCCTTCCTAAAAGTCCTCGAGGGGAGGAGACGCCCTCAGTCACGCGAGGGCGGTACGCTTACTGAACCCTAGAATTCTTCCCAATCGTCCGAGGACGGCTGGGCCGAGCCGGCGAATGCGGCGACCTTGGCCTGGGCGGCGCGGACCGGATTGGCGCCCGGACGGCTGGCCGAGGAGGCCGGCGACAGCACCGGACGGGCCGGGGCGCGGGTCACCTGGGTGGGCGGGGCGGCGCGGCGCGTGGTGGTGGTGCGGGCCACCTGGGCGCCGCTGACCTGGAAACGGCCGATCATCTGCATCAGGCTGTTGGCCTCGCCCTTCAGGGCGTGGCTGGCCGCCGTCGACTGCTCGACCATGGCGGCGTTCTGCTGGACGGTCTGGTCCATCTGATTGACAGCGGCGTTGACCTCGTTGAGGCCGGTGGCCTGCTCGGCGCCGCCGGCGGCGATCTCGCTGACCAGGGCGTCGATCTCGCTGACCTTGCCGACGATGGCCTGCAGGGCCTCGCCGGTCTGGCCGACCAGGTTGACGCCCGAGGCGACCTGTTGGGTCGAGGACGAGATCAGGGTCTTGATCTCCTTGGCGGCGTCGGCCGAGCGTTGGGCCAGGGCGCGAACTTCCTGGGCGACGACCGCGAAGCCGCGGCCCGCGTCACCGGCCCGGGCGGCTTCGACGCCGGCGTTCAGGGCCAGCAGGTTGGTCTGGAAGGCGATCTCGTCGATGACGCCGATGATCTGGCTGATCGACTGCGACGACTTCTCGATCTGGTTCATGGCGTCGACGGCGCCGCGCACCACCACCGACGAGCGTTCGGCGTCGGAACGGGTCGAGGTGACGACGCGCGAGGCCTCGACGGCGCCGGCCGACGAGCGCTTCACCGTGGCGGTGATCTCGTCCAGGGCGGCGGCGGTTTCTTCCAGGCTGGCGGCCTGCTGCTCGCTGCGGCGCGACAGGTCGTCGGCGGCCGAGGCGATCTCGTCGGAGCCAGAGCCGATGCTATTGGCGGCCTGAACGATGGTGCGCATCGCCTCTTCCATCTGGGTGATGGCGCCGTTGAAATCGCTCTGCAGGCGCTGATAGGCCGGCGGGAACTGGGCGTCGACGCGATAGGTCAGGTCGCCTTCCGCCAGGCGGGTCAAGCCGGTGGCGATGTTTTCCATGACAAAGGCCTGTTCGCGGGCGGCGATCTCGGCGGCTTCCTGGTTGCGCTGACGTTCGGCTTCCGTCTCGGCGCTGACGCGCTGCTGCGCGGCCTCTGCGGTGCGCAGGGCCAGGGCGTTGTCCTTGAACACCTGGACCGAACGGGCCATGCCGCCGACCTCGTCCTTGCGCTGGGCGCCGACGACTTCGACATCGACGCTGCCCTGGGCGAGAACTTCCATGGTGCGTGACAGGTTGGTCAGCGGGGCCGAGATCTTCGAGCGGCCGATCCACAGGGCGAAGATCATGGCGGCGGCCGAGGCGATCACGCCGAACAGGATGCTCGCCAGCGAACCCGCGGCCGACGCCTTGGCGGCCTTGGCCACCATCGCCTTGGTATCGTCATTGTGGTGGTTATTGAAGGCGGTGACGTCCTTGTTGAGGCTGGCGATGTCGGGATCGATGACCCCCATCACCATCTTTGCGGCGTCATTGGCGTCCTGAAGACCCAGGTCGGCTCCTTGGCGGGCGCTGGAATAGATGGCGTCCAGGCGGGTTTGAAAGCCAGCGACCGCCTTGGTGGTCGAGGGATCGGCTTTCTTGATATTGGCCAGGTTGTCCTTGGCGTCTTTATAGGCCTTGTCGATCTCGCCGCTGGCCTCCTTGGCTTCGGCCGAGGCCCCGCTATTGGAAACGGTGCGATAGGCCGCATATCCGATACCGGTGATGCGGCGGTTGAACCGCGCGGCTTCCAACTCGGCCGGCGCGCGCTGCTCGACCAGCACCCTGGTGGTGGTTTCGGATTTCTTGGCCTGCCAGGCGCCCACGCCGGTGATGGACAGCGCCACCACGGTCAGGATGACGGCCGGCAGGGCCACCTTGGTCGAAATCTTCAGATCGTCGAACTTCATCACAAACCCCATGTCCGGGCGCGTCCGAGAAGGAGGACGATTTCCGGTCTTGAACCTACAAGCGCTGAACGCCGTAAAAACGCGGTTAATAGCAGCGCTGTGGGCGAGCTCGCGTGACGGAATGTCACATCGCCGCCACTCAGGCCCGCGGGTGGGCCTTGCCATAGGCGGCCAGCAGGCCGGCGGCGTCGACCTGGGTGTAGCGTTGGGTGGTCGAGAGCGAGGCGTGGCCCAGCAGGTCCTGGATCGAGCGCAGGTCGGCGCCGGCTCCCAGCAGGTGGGTGGCGAAGGAGTGGCGCAGGGCGTGCGGGGTGGCGCGGTCCGAGAGGCCCAGACGGCCGCGCAACGTCTGCATCGTGGCCTGGACGTGGCGCGGCGACAGCGGCCCGCCCCGCTTGGCGCGAAATAGCGGTTCGTCGGGCGTCAGGGCGAAGGGCAGGACGGCGACATAGGCTTCGATCCCGGCCCGCACGGCGTCGAGCACCGGCACGATGCGGGTCTTGCCGCCCTTGCCGGTGATCCGCAGTATCTCGCCCAGCGGCGCGTCCTTGCGCAGCAGAGACAGGGCCTCGGAAATCCGCAGGCCGCAGCCCCACAGCAGGGTCAGCACCGCCTGGTCGCGGACGACCTCCCAATCGTCGCGGTCGGGGTCGAGGCCGAGCTCGGCGATCAGGCCATGAGCCTGGTCCTCGGTCACGGGGCGCGGAGCCCCGACCTTAATACGCGGCCCGCGCACCAGGCCAATGGCGGCGTTGGGGGTGTCCAGCCGGTGGTCGAGATAGCGGTGGAAGGCGCGGATCGACGACAGGCTCTGCGACAGCGAGCGGGAGGAGAGGCCCTCCCCGTCTTGAGAGAGGGAACCGCCGCGTCGAAAGGCCAGATAGGCCCGCAGCTCGGCGGCGGTGACCGCGCCGAGGTCGGCGACCGACTGGGCCTCGCCGCGATGGCGCTCCATGAAATTCAGATAGGCTGTCACGTTGTCGCCATAGGCCCGCACGGTGCGCGGCGAGGCGCGGCGCTCGTGGGCCAGGTGCTCGAGCCAGGCGGCCAGGGCGGCGCGGGCGGTGTTGGGGGGGGTCACTTCCTCCCTCGCGCAGCGGGGGAGGTGGCGCGATGCGAATACGCATCGTGACGGAGGGCGCGTTGCGGCGGCGGGAACGCCCCCTCCGTCCACTTCGCGTCCACCTCCCCCGTTTTACGGGGGAGGAGAAGAGGACTCACAGCACCGGCCAACGCTCGGCCGTGCGTTCGACGACTCGGGCCAGGAACGAGACCAGCTCGGTTCCCATGTCGGCGGAGAAGCCGTCGGGGTCGGCCGAGCCGAAAGCCAGCAGGCCTTGGCGTGACGGCTCCCAGACGGCCAGGCGGACCAGGGCCATGCTCTTGATGGTGTCGAGGCGGTCGCCGAACAGGCCTAGGGCCGGGGCGTGGAAGCCCATGCGGGCGACGCCGTGGTCGCCCATGATCATGTCGATCTGGCCGTCGATCAGGGCGTGCCAGCCGGCCGGCACGCGGCCAGGGCCTTCCAGCACCACCACGCCGGCGGCCAGGCCAAAGCGCAGGGCGGCCATGTCGTCGACGCGCCGGGCGAGATCGGAATGGTTGCGCGCGTCAAGCAGGTCGATCACCGCCGCGTGGGTCTGGGCCTGGGCCGAGAAATTGGCGCGGGCCGTGGCCTCGATCTCGCGGCGGACCCCCGCCTCACGCTGATGGGCGGCGGCGGCGCGGGCCAGGGCCAGGGGTCCGAAATCGACGACATTGCTGGCGTTGGCGCGAAGGCCCAGGTCGCTGAGCAGGTCGGGATCCCGATGCAGAAAGTCGGGCTCGGCGCGCAGGAAGTCGCGGACGGCGTCGGCGTGGACGGGATGAGGCGACATCGCCTGGGTCGCGTCGGTCATGGTCGCTCTACTCCATCCACACTGAGTCCCCATATGCTGGGCAGGCGGGGACAACCCTGATGAAGCCCCAGGTTCGGTTAACAGCCGCTTATGGGCGACGACGCGCCGTCTCGACCTGGGAACGTTTCCAAGGCAGAACCCGAACTCCGCCCATGTCAGGTCCCATGCCCCGCATCGCCTCCGTCCTGCTGCCCATGCCGCTGCCCGAGGCCTTCGACTATGTCGAGCCGGAGGGCCTGGGGCTGGTGGTCGGCGACCATGTGACCGTTCCGTTGGGTCCAAGAGTGATTCGCGGCGTGGTCACCGCCATGCGCGACGGCGCCGGTCAGAACCGGCCGCTCAAGCCGGTTCTGGAGCGGGTGGACGACCCGCCCCTGCCGCCCGGCGTGCTGACCTTCATCGACTGGGCGGCGCGCTATTCGGTCGATATCCCAGCCTGGCCCCTGGCCATGGCCCTGCGCGGCCTGCGCCATCCCGCCGCCAAGCCCGACAAGGCCCTGGTGTTGACCGGAACACAGCCCGCGCGCATGACGCCCGCCCGGCTGAAGGTGCTGGCCGCCGCCCAGGCTGGCCCTATCGCTTCGGGCGCCCTGGCCACGGCGGCGGGCGTCTCGACCGGCGTGGTCAAGGGGCTGGTCGACGAGGGCGCGCTGGCCGTGACCTGGATAGAGCCCGACCAAAGCTTTCCCCAGCCCGACCTCTCCCTGCCGGCCCAGACCCTCAATCCCAGCCAGCAGGCCTCGGCCGACGTACTGGCCCAGATGCTGGCGGCCGGCGGCTTCCAGGCGGCCCTGCTGGACGGGGTAACGGGCTCGGGCAAGACCGAGGTCTATCTGGAGGCCGTCGCCGCCGCCTTGGCCGCCGACCCGCAGAGCCAGGTGCTGATCCTGCTGCCCGAGATCGCCCTGACCCAGGCGGTGATCGCCCGCTTCGAGCAGCGGTTCGGCGTCGCGCCGGTCGAGTGGCACTCGGGCGTCTCGCCGCCCAGGCGCCGACGGGCCTGGGAGGGCGTGGCCACCGGCCAGGCGCGGATCGTGGTCGGGGCCCGCTCGGCCCTGTTTCTGCCGTTCAAAAGCCTGCGCCTGGTGATCGTCGACGAGGAGCACGACGGCTCGTTCAAGCAGGAAGAGGGCTTCATCTACCAGGCCCGCGACCTGGCCGTGGCCCGCGCCAAGATCGAGGGGGCGCTGGTGGTGCTGGCCTCGGCGACGCCGTCACTGGAGAGCCTGTGGAACGCCCAGCAGGGTCGCTATCGCTGGCTGCGCCTCAGCGCCCGCCACGGCGCGGCGCAACTTCCGGACATTGACCTGATCGACATGCGCGAGACCCCGCCGGAGCCCGGCCGCTGGCTGTCGCCGCCGCTGGTCAAGGCCGTGTCGCTGGCCCTGTCGCGCGGCGAGCAATCCTTGCTGTTCCTCAATCGCCGGGGCTATGCGCCACTCGTTTTGTGCCGGGCTTGCGGCGAGAAGATGAAGTCGCCCGACACCGACAGCTGGCTGGTCGAGCACCGCTATACCGGCCGCTTGGTCTGCCACCTGACCGGCTTCTCGATGAAGAAGCCCGAGGCCTGCCCCCACTGCCATGCCAAGCATAGCCTGGTGTCGATCGGTCCGGGCGTCGAGCGGGTGGAGGAGGAGGCGCGCCACCTGTGGCCCGACGCGCGGGTGGCGGTGTTCTCGTCCGATACGGTGTTCGACGCGGCCGGGGCGCGGGCGCTGGTCGAGACCATGGCGGCGGGCGACATCGACATTCTCGTGGCCACCCAGGCCGCCGCCAAGGGCCACAACTTTCCCAACCTCACCTTGGTGGGCGTGGTCGACGCCGACCTGTCCCTGCGCGGCGGCGACCTGAGGGCCGGGGAACGGACGTTCCAACTGCTGGCCCAGGCGGCCGGGCGGGCGGGCCGCCACGAGAAGCCCGGTCGGGCGCTTCTCCAGACCTACGCGCCGGAGCATGGCGTGCTGCAGGCCCTGAAGGCCCAGGACCGCGACGCCTTCGTCGAGGCCGAGATGGCCATGCGCCAGGAGGCCGGCCTGCCGCCGTTCGGCCGCCTGGCGGCGGTGATCGCCTCGGGGCCGGACGCCGCCGCCCTGGAAGCCTATTGCCAGGCCCTGGCGGCGGCGACGCCCAATGCCGAAGGGGTGGAGGTGTTTGGCCCCGCCGACGCGCCCCTGGCCCTGGTGCGCGGCCGGCGACGCAAGCGGTTCCTGGTCCGGGCGGATCGCTCAGTGGACCTGCAGGGCTTTCTGGCGGCCTGGCGGGCGCGGGCCAAGGTCCCGAACTCGGTGCGGGTGGTGTTCGACGTGGATCCGTACAGCTTCTTGTAGAGATCCGGGGCGCAAGTGCGGGTCCGGGCAGGATTGGGGACCGGCGCATGGGCCTGTCCCCAGCCGAGATGTTCCCAGCCAAGACGGGGGCTAGAGCATTTTTCGAGCGAAGCGGTTCCGGTTCGCGTGAAGAAAAATGCGTCAAAACAAAAGATTAGAGCTCACGGCCTGACGCAGTCAGGTCGGGAAATGCTCTAGTGGCCCTTTCCGCCGCCCTTCTTGCGCGACATCATGTTCAGCCCCTCGACCCCGCCCGAGAAGGCCATGGCCGCGTAGATGTAGCCCTTGGGCACATGGACGCCGAAGCCCTCGGCGATCAGCACGGCGCCGATCATCAGCAGGAAGCCCAGGGCCAGCATGACCACGGTGGGATTGTTGTTGATGAAATTGCCCAGCGGGTCGGCGGCCACCATCATCAGGCCCACGGCCACGACCACGGCGATGATCATGATCGGCAGGTGATCGGTCATGCCCACGGCGGTCAGGATCGAGTCGATCGAAAACACGATGTCCAGCAGGATGATCTGGAAGATCGCGCCGCCGACATTGGAGATCGCCGCCGTCTTCACGTCGGGCGCGGACTCGTCCTTGGCCGGATCGACGCTGTGGTGGATTTCCTTGGTGGCCTTCCAGATCAGGAACAGGCCGCCGGCCAGCAGGATCAGGTCGCGCCACGAGAAGGCGGTCTCGAAGCTGGGTTCGCCATGGGCGTTCAGCGGTCCGACGATCCCCAGGTCGATCACCGGGTGAACCAGGCCGACGATGAAGGCGATGGTCGACAGCAGGACCAGCCGCATGATCAAGGCCATAGAGATGCCGATCTTGCGCACCCGGCCACGGTCGGCCTCGGGCAACTTGTTGGACAGGATCGAGATGAACACCAGGTTGTCGATGCCGAGCACGACCTCCATGACGATCAGGGTGACCAGGGCGGCCCAGGCGGCCGGATCTGCGGCGAGGTCAAGGAGTTCGTTCATCGTACCGTTCTAACTTCGGTGTGGAAAACGCGTCTGCGCCTCCCCCACAAGAGGCGCCGTCCATGCAAGGGACGCGACGGAAGCCCCCAGGCTTCGCCAAACCAAGAGTCGAGATGATGCCCGACGCCGCCAATATCAAGCCCCTGACGGCCCTTCGGTTCTTCGCGGCCTTCTGGGTGGTGATGTATCACTACTGGCCAAACCTCTCGGCGGCCCTCCCGCCGGCGATTATTGGCAAGGGCTATCTGGGCGTCGAGGCCTTCTTCACCCTGTCGGGCTTCATCCTCTGCCACGTCTATCTGCAGGGCTTCGGCGCGGGAACGTTCCGCTATCGCGACTTCCTTTGGAACCGGATGGCGCGGGTCTATCCGCTGCATCTGGTCACCCTGGTCGGCGTGGGTCTGATGGCGGCCGCCGCCGGCCTGGCCGGCATCGCCGTCGATCACAACATGCTGGCCTGGAGCGCCCTGCCCGCCAACCTGCTGCTGGTCCAGGCCTGGGGCTTCGCGCCGGTGGCCGGCTGGAACCATCCGTCGTGGTCGATCTCGGCCGAGTGGTTCGCCTATCTCAGTTTCCCGATCTTCGCCCTGGCCGCGTGGCGGCTGCGCGACCGGCCACGGGTCGCCGTTGGCCTGGCCCTGGCCCTGATCGCCGCCCTATATCCCGCCTTCCAGGCCCTGGCCGGCTTTCCGCTGACCGAGGCCACCATCCGCTGGGGGTTCCTGCGCATCGTGCCGTGCTTCGCCTATGGCTGCGCCCTGCACGCCCTGTGGCGCTCGGGCGCCGTGACCGGACGATTCTCAGGGCTGGCTGCCTGTTTCGCGGGCGCCGCGGTCCTTCTGGCCGTGCATTTCGGCGCCCCGGACCAGATCATCGTCATGACCCTGGGGGGGCTGATCGTCACCCTCGCGGGCATGGCCGCCGCAGGGTCACGCTTTGCGACCCAAGCCCCGCTCGTGTACTTGGGCGAGATCAGCTACTCGACCTACATGATCTGCATCCCCTGGAAGATCCTGGCGGGCAATGCAGCGGCCAGGCTTTTGAAGATCGAGGGCGAGCAACTGCCCCTCTATGCTTGGCTGGCGATTGTTCTGGCGCTGGTCCCGCTGTCGGCGATGTCGTATCACCTCATCGAGAAACCGGCCCGCGAACGCATGAAAGCTTGGGCGCGAGGCTGGCGGTCGCGACGCCCTGCCACGATTAGCGCCGGATAAACAGACTTTTCATATCTGTCTGTCAGGGTTATCCCTTGGCTCAGTGACGCGGGGGAGCACCCAAAGCATGACGAAACGGACGAGAACCTTCTGGGGTTCCCTGGCCGCGGCCGCCATGATCAGCCTTGTGCCGATGACCGGCGCGCAGGCTGACGGGTATTGGCAGTGCGTCCCGTTCGCGCGTCTGATGTCGGGCATCCAAATCTTTGGCGACGCCCGCACTTGGTGGACCCAGGCGGTCGGCAAGTACGACACCGGCTTCATGCCCCGCTCCGGCGCCGTTCTCTGTTTCAAGCCCACCGCCCGCATGAATCTTGGCCACGTCGCCTTCGTCAGCCAAGTGCTGACCGATCGGGTGATCCAGGTGACCCACGCCAACTGGTCGATCATCGACGGCGGCCGCGGCCAAGTCGAAAAAGACGTCACCGTGGTCGACGTCTCGCCAGCCGGCGACTGGAGCGCGGTGAAGGTCTGGTACGACCCGATTCGAGATCTGGGCACCACCGTCTATCCGACCCACGGCTTCATTTACCAGAACGCCCAGGCCACCACGATCGCCGCCGCCACCTCGAAACTGGCCTTGGCCCAGAACGCCGCCGTCTCGCTGGCCAAGTCGGCCGCCAACCAGGTCGCCGCCTCGGTCCGCGCCAGCTCGCCGCTGGACATGATCAACCAGGCCGCCGATTCGACCGACCGCATCGCCGCCCTGATCGCCTCCTCGCAAGACAACGACAAGCCGCAAGCGCGTTGACCTGAGGCGCGCGCTGGGCCATGCCCGGCGCGTGAACAAAGCGACCCTTCCATGCTGAGAGTGCTGCGCCATGGCGCGCCGGGCTTCGAGTCGGGCGGCTTGAAGCCCGACTGGCGGCTGCCCGACGACGCGGTGTGGATCGAGTTGGTCGATCCTACCCGCGCCGAAGAAGTGGCGGTCGAGAAATCGATCGGCCTGCTGCTGCCCACCCGCGAGGAGATGGCCGAGATCGAGGCCTCCTCGCGCCTCTATCAGGAGGATGGCGGCACCTTCATGACCGCCACGGTTCTGGCCCACGCCGACAGCGACCTGCCCACCGCCGCCCCCGTGACCTTCGTGCTGACCGGCCAGCGGCTGGTCACGATCCGTTATGTCGAGCCGAAAGCCTTCGCGGTGTTCGCCGCCCAGGCCGAGCGCCAGCCCAGCCTGTGCCCCAGCGGCGCCCAGACCTTCCTGGGCCTGCTGGACGCGGTGATCGACCGCACCGCCGACATTCTCGAGCGCACGGCGGGCGAGGTCGAGGTCCAGTCGCGGATCATCTTCAGCCGCCCGCGCGGCGCGGCGTTCGAGGCGATCCTCAACCGCTTGGGCCGGGCCCAGATCATCAATTCTAAGGCTCGCGACAGCCTGGTCAGTCTGGCCCGCCTGCTCAGCTTCGCCAGCCTGGCCGACCAGTTCGAGGGCGACCGGGAACTGCGCGACCACCTCAAATCGCTGCAACGTGACGTCCAGTCGATCACCGACCATTCCAACTACCTGTCGGGCAACATCACCTTCCTGCTCGATGCGGCGCTAGGCTTTATCAACATCGAGCAGAACGCGATCTTCAAGATCTTCTCGGTCTTCTCGGTGATGTTCCTGCCGCCGACCCTGGTGGCGGGGATCTACGGCATGAACTTTCAGCACATGCCGGAGCTCGCCTGGCTGCACGGCTACCCGTTCGCCATCTTCTTGATGATCGCCGCCGCCGCCGGACCGCTGCTGTGGTTCAGACGTCGCGGATGGCTTTGACTTTTCTGGGCAAATCGAACCTTTCCTTAAAGCCGACATGACAGGGTTCGGCGAAAAGAGCCCACCAGAATGTCCGCCGCCGCCCCCTCCGCTCAAGCCGGCCTGATCCGAACCCTTCCGCTTCGGGCGTTGAAGGCCATGGTCGAGGCCCACGCGCGCTACCTGAAGGGCCAGCCGGGCGGGACCCGGGCCAACCTCTCCTATGTCGATCTCGACAACGTCAATCTGGAAGGCGTCAATCTTTCGGAAGCCGACCTGACGGGCGCACGGCTGTCGGGCGCCCTGATGGCCCGCGCCGTCCTGACCCGCGCCACCCTCTACGGAGCCGACCTGCGCGACGCCGACCTGCGCGAAACCGACCTGTCACGGTGCGACCTGCGCGGGGCCTGCCTGCGCGGGGCCAACCTGTCGGGGGCCGACCTGTCGGGCTGCGACCTGCGCGAGGGCGTCACCGCCACCCAGGACGCCGCCGAGGGCTTCAAGATCCTCCAGCACCGCGCGCGGCGCGGCGAGTTGGACCATGCGGTGGCCCGCGGCGCCAACCTGGCCGGCGCCCAGATGAGCGGCGATTTCGCCCGGGCCGCCGACCTGACCGACGCCGACCTGACCGGCGTCAGCCTGCAGGGCGCGCGGCTCAACCACGCGATGCTGGACGGTGCCAACCTCTCGCGGGCCAATCTCTACAACGCCGACCTGAGCGGGGCCTCATTGCGCAAGGCCGTGCTGGTCGGCGCCGACCTGGCCGGGACCAGCTTCGAGGACGCCGACCTGACGGGGGTGCTGCGCGCCCCGCCGCCGCTGATCTATGTCGATGACGAGCCGCTGCACGACATTCTCGAACTGCACGAGTTGCACATCGCCACCCAGGGCCGCGACGGCGCGGCCGCCAGGATCCCGATGGTCGATTTCAGGCCGCTGAAGCGATTGAAGGGCCGCAAGCTCAGCGGTCTGTCGGCGCCGGGCGCGACCTTCTTCGGCATGGACCTTGAGGGCGTGCATCTGCAAGGCGCCAACCTGGCCGAGGCCGACCTGCGGGGCGTCAACCTGCGGGGAGCCGACCTGCGGGGCGCACGTCTGGTCGGCGCTCAATTGGCTCGGGCCGACCTGAGCGGCGCCAGGCTGGGTCCCCTGACCATCAGCCAGGGCCGGATCCTGCGCACCGACCTCAGCCGCGCCAACCTCCGTAACGCCAACCTGACCGGGGCCAGCGCCCGCCGCGCCCGCTTCATCGACGCCGATCTCGGCCGCTGCAAGCTGGACGGCTGCGACCTGACCAGCGCCGAGCTGCCGGAAGGGTTCGCGGGCTATCCGCCGCCCGATGCGGCGGTGAAGGCGCGCTGATAGGCGGGCCGCGCCCCCCCCGCGAGCGACATCGGCCGCCAGATTCGGACAGGCCTCCAGGATCCCCGATCCCGTCAATCTGCGCAGAGCGGTCACCATCATCCGGTCGCCAGCGCTGAAGACCCCGTCGAACCAGTCGCCGTCGTCCAGGCGCGCGGAAAGCTGGTTCAGCCGGTCACGGACGCGTTGATCGCGGCGTCAAATGCAGGCGGTTTCGGCAGTCCCGGATCCGCAGCTCTGCGGGCCTTGTCCGGGATGACAACCGTTACACGGCCTGAACAGCGCTCCCCAGAGCTACATGCGCTTTCGCAGCGGCACGAGGTCGGGATAGACCGGTTCGCGGCCCTGGGCCTTGGCCTGGAAGGCTTCCATCATGTGCGGCGGCGAGAACATGCCGGTCTGCCAGGTGGCGATATAGTCCAGCCCGTCCCGGATCGAATGGTCGCGGGCGTAGTTGATCATCACCTTGCTGCCAGCCACGGCCAGGGGCGACTTGCTGGCGATTTCGCGGGCGGTGGCCAAGGCGTGGGCGACCACCTCTTCGTGGGTGGCGAACACCTCGTTGACCAGGCCGATGTCACGCGCCCGCGCGGCGGGCAGCCGCCGGCCCGTATAGGCCAGCTCGCGCACCCAGCCCTCGGGGATCAACTTGCACAGGCGCGGGAAGGTGCCGACATCGGCGGTCATGCCGATATTGATCTCGTGGATCGTGAAGAAGGCGTCGGCGGTGGCGTAGCGAATGTCGCAGGCGCTGGTGAAGTCCACCGCCCCGCCGATGCAGCCGCCCTGGATGGCGACGATCACCGGCATCCGGGCCTCGTCCAGGCAGTTGAACGTGTCCTGCAGGTGATGCACGTGGCGGCGGAAGCTCTCGGCCGCCACGAAACGGTCGGCGGGTTCTCCCCCGGTCACCCCCTCACCGTCGGTGAACACCGACAGGTCCATGCCGGCGCAGAAATGCTTGCCGGTCGAGGAGATGACGATGCAGCGGGCGCGGGCGTTGTCATCGATGTCGCGAATGATCGCCGGCAGTTCGTTCCAGAACGCGCGGGTCATGGTGTTCAAGGCCTCGGGGCGCTTGAGGATCAGATGGGCGACACCCGCCTCGATCTCGACGTCAAAGCAGCTATAGTCCAACTTGTCGTGCACGTGCCTTCCTCCCTTATCGTTGATTAGTTGTATCACGAGAGCCAGGCGCGCCAACCAATCTCAAGCTTTCAACGCTTTTCAACCGAAGGAACATCGCCCATGACCAGACATCAAATCGCCGCCGCCCTCTCGGTCACGGCCATGCTCGGCTCGCTTGTCGCAGCCCCCGCCCCCGCCATGGCCCAGTCCAAAGGATTGGGCGGGCTGTTCTCCTGCGAAGGCTCGGGCAAGAAGCAAGAGGGCGGCGCCTTGGTCGGGGCCGGCCTCGGCGCTTTGCTGGGCAGCAAGATCAGCAAGAACGAAAAGACCCTGGGCGCCCTGGTCGGCGCGGCGGCCGGCGCGGCGGCGGGCTCCTATATTGGCTGCCGCATGCAGTCGACCGACACCGCCCTGGCCCAACAGGCCACCAAGCGCGCCCTGGAAGAGGGCCGCTCGCAGACCTGGAACAACCCGCGCACCGGGGCCTCGGGCCGGATCGACGTGGTGTCGTCGTCCTACGGCCCGCCGCTGAGCGGCGATGGCCTGCGCTTCGAGCGCAATGTCAAGGTGCTGGACAGCTATGACGCCGTGAGCGGCGACTATACCGCCCGCTCGACCGCCAACCTTCGGGCTGGCCCGTCCACCCGTTCGGCGGTGGTCGGCAAGCTGTCGGCCGGCGATCGGGTCGAGGTCCTGGGCGGCGTGCCGTCGAGCAACTGGCTGCTGGTCGGCCGCGGCGGCTATGGCGCCGGCTATGTCTCGACCTCGCTGCTGGCCCAGAATGGCTACGGCCCTGCCCCCGGCTGCCGGGTGATCGCCGCCTCGGTCAGCACCTCGGGCGATCGTCCGACCACGGAGCGCTACAGCGCCTGCAAGGATACGCGCGGCGAGTGGCAGCTGACCCAGGCCTAAAACTAGGGCCGCAGGCCCTTCTCTATCCGTCTTCCCGGCCTTCGCTGGGAAGACGGATAGAGGCAGACATGGAAACGGCGTGCGGGCCAGGCCCGCACGCCGTTTTCTTGATCAACCCTGAAGGCGGCCGACTACAGTTCGAGCAACAAACGCTGCGGATCTTCCAGGGCTTCCTTGACCTTGACCAGGAAGGTCACGGCGCCCTGGCCGTCGACCACGCGGTGGTCGTAGCTCAGCGCCAGGTACATCATCGGCCGGACCTCGATCTTGCCGTTCACCACCATGGCCCGCTCCTTGATCGCGTGCATGCCGAGGATCCCCGACTGCGGCGCGTTGAGGATCGGGGTCGACATCAGCGAGCCGTAGATGCCGCCATTGGTGATGGTGAAGGTGCCGCCCTGCATGTCGTCGATCGACAGCTGGCCGTCGCGGGCCTTCTTGCCCAGGGCGCCGATGGCCTTTTCGATCTCGGCCAGGCTCAGGGTGTCGGCGTCGCGGACGACCGGAACCACCAGGCCCTTCTCGGTGCCGACCGCCACGCCGATATCGTAGTGGTTCTTGTAGACGATGTCGGTCCCATCGATTTCGGCATTGACGTCCGGCACGGACTTCAGGGCGGCCACGACGGCCTTGGTGAAGAACGACATGAAGCCCAGCTTCACGCCGTGCTTCTTCTCGAAGATGTCCTTGTACTGACCGCGCAGGGCCATCACCGCCGTCATGTCGACCTCGTTGAAGGTCGTCAGCATGGCGGCGTTGTTCTGGGCTTCCTTCAGGCGACGGGCGATTGTCTGACGCAGGCGCGTCATCTTCACCCGCTCTTCGCGCTCATGGATGGCGCGCGGCGCGGCCGGGGCGGCGGCCGGAGCCGGGGCGTTGGCGCGGGTTTCGAGGGCGGCCAGGGCGTCGCCCTTGGTCACCCGGCCGTCCTTGCCGGTGCCGGCGACCTTCGACAGGTCCAGATTGTTCTCAGCGGCGATGCGGGCCGGGGCCGGGCTGACCGGGGCGACGGTGGTCGCAGCCGGGGCTGCGGCGGCGACCGGAGCGGGCGCCGGCGTCAGCGCGGGAACAGCGGCCGGAGCCGGAGCAGCAGCGGCAGGCGCGGCGGCGGCCGGAGCGGCGGTCGCGGCGGCGCCTTCGGTCACCACGCCCAGCACGGTTCCAGGAACCACGGTGGCGCCTTCCTCAGCGCCGATCGAGGACAACACGCCATCGGTCGGAGACACGACCTCGAGGCTGACCTTGTCGGTTTCCAGTTCGACGAGAAGTTCGTCCTTCTTCACCGCCTCACCGGCCTTCTTGGTCCAGCGCGCGACCGTCGCTTCGGTGACGGATTCGCCGAGGGCGGGGGTCATGATGTCGGCCATGTGGGGTTCCGATGTCTCTGGTTTGGTCGGCGGGTTCAGGGTCGAGGCGAAGCGAAGCGGTCAGGCGAACGCTTCGGTCAGGAAGGCTTCGAGTTCTTTCAGGTGGCGGCTCATCATGCCGGCGGCCGTGGAGGCCGAGGCGGGACGACCCACATAACGCGCGCGCTTGGCCTTGACGTCCAGCTTGGCCAGGCTGAGCTCGATCCACGGATCGACAAAGGTCCAGCCGCCCATGTTCTTGGGCTCTTCCTGGCACCAGACCAGCTCGGCGTTCTTGAAGCGGCCCAGCATGCCCAGCACCGACTTCAGCGGCCAGGGATAGAACTGCTCCAGGCGCACGATATAGACGTCGTCGCGGCCCGACTTGGCGCGAGCGTCGATCAGGTCGTAATAGACCTTGCCCGAGCAGAAGATGACGCGGTTGATCTGATCGTCGCTCTTCAGCTTGATCCCGCCGACGTCGCAGCCGGCTTCGGCCCCGTCGATCATCACCCGGTGGAAGCTGGAACCCTCGGTCATGTCGGCCAGGTTCGAGACGGCCTTCTTGTGACGCAGCAGGCTCTTGGGCGTCATGACGATCAAGGGCTTGCGGAACTCGCGGTGCATCTGGCGACGCAGGGCGTGGAAATAGTTGGCCGGGGTGGTGCAGTTGACCACCTGCATGTTGTCCTCGGCGCACGACTGCAGGAAGCGCTCGAGGCGCGCCGAGCTGTGCTCGGGACCCTGGCCCTCATAGCCGTGCGGCAGCAGCATGGTCAGGCCGCTCATCCGCAGCCACTTGCGCTCGCCCGAGCTGATGAACTGGTCGATGACCACCTGGGCGCCGTTCACGAAGTCGCCGAACTGGCCTTCCCAAAGGGTCATGGTGTTGGGGTCGGCCAGCGAGAAGCCGTATTCGAAGCCCAGAACCGCCTCTTCCGACAGGGCCGAGTCGATCACCTCGTAATGGGCTTGGCCGGGGCGGATGTTGTTGAGCGGCGTGTAATGTTCTTCGGTCGTCTGGTCGATGACGTCCGAATGGCGCTGGGTGAAGGTGCCGCGCACGCTGTCCTGGCCGGACAGGCGGACGGGGAAGCCCTCGTCGAGCAGGGTGGCGAAGGCCAGGTGCTCGGCCGTGCCCCAGTCAATGTTCTCGCCCTTCTCGATCGCCTCGCGGCGATTGTCGATCACGCGCTTGACGGTCTTGTGGGCGTTGATGCGGTCGGGAACGGTGGTGATCTGGCGACCGATCTCCAGCAGCCGGGTCGCGGCGACGTCGGTCTTGCCCTTGCGCTCTTCGTCCCCGGCCAAGGCCAGGCCCTTCCACTTGCCGTCCAGCCAGTCGGCCTTGTTGGCCTTATAGGCCTTGCCGGCGTCAAATTCCTTGTCGAGGAAGTTCTCGAACTCGGTGACCCAGCCCTCGGCCTCGGCCTGGGTGGCCACGCCCTCGGCGATCAGGCGGCGGCTATAGATTTCGCGGGTCGAGACGTGATCCTTGATCTTGGCGTACATCAAGGGCTGGGTCATCGTCGGGTCGTCACCTTCATTGTGACCGAACCGGCGATAGCAGAACATGTCGATGACCACGTCCTTGCCGAACATCTGGCGATATTCGGTCGAGACCTTGGCCGCGAAGACCACGGCCTCGGGGTCGTCGCCATTGACGTGGAAGATCGGGGCCTCGACCATCAGCGCCACATCCGAGGGATAGGGCGAGCTGCGCGAATAGCGCGGGTTGGTCGTGAAGCCGATCTGGTTGTTGACGATGAAGTGTATGGTGCCGCCCGTGCGGTAGCCCTTCAGGCCCGACAGGGTGAAGCACTCGGCCACCACGCCCTGGCCCGCGAAGGCCGCGTCGCCGTGCAGCAGCAGCGGCAGCACGTGGCCGCGGCCAGCGTCGGGCTGTTCGCGCAGGGCGAAGGCCTGCTTGGCGCGGGCCTTGCCGATCACCACCGGATTGACGATTTCCAGGTGCGAGGGGTTGGCGGTCAGCGACAGGTGGACGCTGTTATCGTCGAACTCACGGTCCGATGAGGCGCCCATGTGGTACTTGACGTCGCCCGAACCCTCGACGTCCGAGGGCAGGCTGGTGCCGCCCTGGAACTCGTGGAAGATCACGTGATAGGGCTTGCCCATCACGGCGGCCAGCACGTTGAGGCGGCCGCGGTGCGGCATGCCCAGCACGATGTCCTTCACGCCCAGCGCGCCGCCGCGCTTGATGATCTGCTCCAGGGCCGGGATGCAGGCCTCGGCGCCATCGAGGCCGAAGCGCTTGGTGCCGGGGAAGCGCTTGTGTAGGAAGCGTTCGAAGCCCTCGGCCTCGATCAGCTTCTTCAGGATGGCGATCTTGCCCTCCTTGGAGAACACGATTTCCTTGTCTCGACCCTCGATGCGCTCCTGCAGCCAGGCCTTCTCGGTCGGATCCGAGATGTGCATATATTGCACGCCGACATTGTCGCAGTAGGTGCGGCGCAGGATCGACAGGATCTCGCGGATCGACGAGATTTCCAGACCCAGCACGAAGTCGAGGAAGATCGGGCGATCGTAGTCGGCTTCGGCGAAGCCGTAGGTCGCGGGGTCCAGCTCGGGGGCCGAGGCCTTGGGCTCCAGGCCCAGCGGGTCGAGATTGGCGGCCAGATGGCCGCGCATCCGGTAGGCCCGGATCATCATGATGGCGCGCAGGCTGTCCAGCGTGGCGGCGCGAACGGCTTCCGACGACGAGCCCGGCGACTTGGCCTCGATGGCCTTGGTCATCTTGGCTTCGACGGCGGGCGCGACCGAGGGCCACTGGCCGTCGATCGCCGACAGCCATTCGGGACGCACGATCGGGGCGGCCTTGGGCGTCCAGGACGGATCCAGCGCGGCGCGCTTGACCTGGTCGGCCTGGTCCTGAAGCGTGGCGAAGAAGGCGGCCCAGGACGGCTCCACCGATCCGGGGTTCTCGGCCCACCGGGCATAGAGGTCCTCGACGAAGGCCGCATTGGCTCCGTAGAGGAACGAGGTCTCGGTCAAGACCTGATTGATGATACCCGCGTCGTCCGCCATCGTTTTCGCCTTAGATCCCTTACGGCACCGGTAGCCCAGGACCGTAAATATAGTCTCTCAATCACCCGGGCGCCCGCCATGTCCGGCGGGGCCCAGGTGATTTTTTCGGATCGTCGACTGGCGGTCGCAAAAAACCTGGGCCCCGCAGGGCGGGGTCTCGGTGTCGTTTTAGCCCTTGAGGACCTCAAGCAAGGTCTCGCCCAGACGGGCCGGCGAGGGCGAGACGCGGATGCCCGCGGCCTCCATCGCCGAGATCTTGTCTTCCGCGCCGCCCTTGCCGCCCGAGATGATCGCGCCGGCATGGCCCATGTGGCGGCCGGGAGGGGCCGTGCGGCCGGCGATGAAGCCGACCATGGGCTTGCTGCGGCCGCGCTTGGCCTCGTCGGCGATGAACTGCGCGGCTTCTTCCTCGGCCGAGCCGCCGATCTCGCCGATCATCACGATCGACTTGGTGGCTTCGTCGGCCAGGAACAGCTCCAGAATGTCGATGAACTCGGTGCCCTTGACCGGATCACCGCCAATGCCGACCGCCGTGGTTTGGCCCAGGCCCGCATTGGTGGTCTGGAACACCGCTTCATAGGTCAGGGTGCCCGAGCGCGAGACGACGCCCACGCTGCCGGCCGAGAAGATGCCGCCCGGCATGATGCCGATCTTGCACTGGTTGGGGGTCAGGACGCCGGGGCAGTTGGGGCCGATCAGGCGCGACTTGCTGCCTTGCAGGGCCTTCTTGACCTTGACCATGTCCAGCACCGGGATGCCTTCGGTGATGCAGATGATCAGCGCGATCTCCGCGTCGATGGCTTCCAGGATCGAGTCGGCCGCGAAGGGCGGCGGGACGTAGATCACCGAGGCGTCGGCGCCGGTGGCCTCCTTGGCTTCGCCGACCGTGTCGAACACCGGCAGGCCGATGTGCTGCTGGCCGCCCTTGCCGGGGGTGACGCCGCCGACCATCTTGGTTCCGTAGGCGATGGCCTGTTCGGAGTGGAACGTGCCCTGGGCGCCGGTGATGCCCTGGCAGATGACCTTGGTTTCAGAACCGATAAGGATCGACATTTAGCGAGCACCCTTCACGGCGGCGACGATCTTTTCGGCGCCGTCGGACAGATCATTGGCGGCGATGACGTTCAGGCCGCTTTCCGAGATGATTTTCTTGCCGAGTTCGACATTGGTGCCTTCCAGGCGCACCACCAGCGGAACCTGCAGGCCGACTTCCTTCACCGCGGCGATCACGCCCTCGGCGATGATATCGCAGCGCATGATGCCGCCGAAGATGTTGACCAGTATGCCTTTGACGGCCGGGTCGGCGGTGATGATCTTGAAGGCCGCGGTGACCTTCTCCTTGTTGGCGCCGCCGCCGACGTCGAGGAAGTTGGCCGGCTCGGCGCCGTACAGCTTGATGATGTCCATGGTGGCCATGGCCAGGCCCGCGCCGTTGACCATGCAGCCGATTTCGCCGTCGAGGGCGATATACGCAAGGTCATACTTCGAGGCTTCGATTTCCTTGGGGTCTTCTTCGCTCTCATCGCGCAGGGCGCGGATGTCCGGCTGGCGATAGAGGGCGTTGCCGTCGAACGACACCTTGGCGTCCAGAACCTTCAGGTGATCATCCGCCGTGACGATCAGCGGGTTCACTTCCAGCATGGCCATGTCCTTGGCCAGGAACGCCGTATAGAGCTGGGTGAGCAGGGTGGCGGCTTCCTTGGCCAGGCCGCCGGTCAGGCCCAAGGCCTTGGCCAGGGCGCGCGCGTGGGTCGGCCAGACGCCGGTCGCCGGATCGATCGAGAAGCTGTGGATTTTCTCGGGAGTGTCGTGGGCGACGTCCTCGATGTCCATGCCGCCTTCGGTGGAGGCGACCACCGAGACCATCGAGGTCTCGCGGTCGACCAGCAGCGACAGGTAGAATTCCTTGGCGATGGCCGCGCCTTCCTCGATGTAGAGGCGGTTTACCTGCTTGCCCTTGGGGCCGGTCTGGTGGGTCACCAGCACGCGACCGAGCATCTCGGCGGCGTTGGTCTTGACGTCTTCCACCGACTTGACGACGCGAACGCCGCCCTTGGCGTCGGGGCCCAGGCCCTCGAACTTGCCCTTGCCGCGGCCACCGGCGTGGATCTGGCTTTTGACGACAAACACCGAACCACCCAGCTTTTCAGCGGCGGCTACAGCCTCCTCGACGGTGAAGGCGGGGTAGCCGCGCGGAACGGGGACGCCGAACTCCGCGAGGACGGCTTTGGCTTGGTGTTCGTGAATGTTCATGAGGGACCGGTCTCGGGGCGACGGCTTCTGAAATGTGGCCGGGTTATAGGAGTGCTATTTGGCAGGCGCAACCGCGCGCGGACCGATTAGGCCGCTCATGTGAAAAAGTGGGCCGGCCTTGCCCAACCCCGACACGGCTTGGACTTTTCGGCGCACATCCGCTTTTCAGGAGGCCTGGCCGGTCCGCGGCGTCGCATAAAAGGTACCGCTACCAATAACTTGACCGAATGAAAACCTTGTCATCACCCGGCCCTCACCGTCGCCGAGCCCCGCCGCTCCAGCTTGCCCCAGCCGACCCGGCCGCCCCGCGCGGCGGTCAGCACCGACTTGACCACCACATAGTACATCAGCTGGCGATAGCCGAAGCGCTGCACGGGCAGGTACGGAAGGTCGGCCCAGGGCGCGCGCTTCTCCAGCGCCATGCCCAGCGCCCCGGCCGATAGGTCCACCAGGATGAACACCGCCCAATAGAGCAGGCCCCGGATGGTGTCGTCGGGTGACCATTCCACCGGGTGGGCGATGGCGCCGTACAGGCCGGAGATCAGCCCCCAGACCACCGCCAGATCAACCAGGGGGGCGGCGACGGCCAACAGGATCTGGAAAAGCCAGATCTGCGGCAGGGCCACAAAACCCAAGGCGGGTGTCTTGGGGCTGAACAGCGCCGCGCGATGCTTCCACACGCACTGAAGGGTGCCGAACGACCAGCGGAAGCGCTGCTTGAGCAGGCCCGCCACGGTGTCGGGGGCCTCGGTGAAGGCCTGGGCGGCGGGATCGAAGGCCACCTTCCAGCCGGCGCGCTGACAGGCGATGGTCAGGTCCTGGTCCTCGGCCAGGGTGTCCGAGGGATAGCCGCCCAGGTCGTCCAGCACGCTCTTGCGCCAGGCGCCGACCGCGCCCGGCACCACCGTCACCGCGCCCAGGGTCGCCAGGGCGCGGCGTTCGAGGTTCTGGGCGGTGACATATTCCAGGGCCTGCCAGCGGGTGACGGTATTGACCCGGTTGCCGACGATGGCGTTGCCGGCCACCGCTCCGATGGTCGGATCCTGGAACCAGCGCACCAGGCGCCCGATGGTCTTGGGCGGAAACAGCGTGTCGGCGTCCAGCGCCACCACATACTCGCCCTTGGCGACGGCCAGGCCGCGATTGACCGCCCGCGCCTTACCGCCGTTCGGAAAGCTCAGCAGGGTGACGCGCGGATTGTCGCCGTGGGCCTTGCGCACCTCGTCGGCCGTAGCGTCCGACGAGCCGTCGTCGAGCACCAGCACCTCGAGGTTCTTCCACTCCGACTCCAGGATCCGCGCCACCGAGGCGGCGATGACCTTCTCCTCGTTGAAACAGGGTATCAGCACGCTGACCAGCGGACCGGTTTCGGGATCGAGGTTCTGCGGGCTTTGATGCGTCGAGCGGTGAACCAGGGCCAGTCCCGCCAGGAACACCAACCGCGCCATGCCCAGGGCGATGGCGGTGATGAACAGGGCGGCCAAGCCCGCCTTCACCCCGCGAAACAGGCCAAAACCGACGCGGTCCAGCGCCAGGGCCACCGGGTCGCGATCGCTGACCGGCATGACCTGGGCTGGCGTCATCCCGGCCAGTTCGCCGACCGTCACCAGGCGGTAGCCCCGGGCGCGGATGGCGTCGATCAGGCCCGGCAGGGCCGCGACGGTCCGCGACCGGTCGCCGCCGGCGTCGTGCAGCAGCACCACCTGACCCGGCCGGTCGCCCGGATGGTCGAGCCGCTCCAGGGTGCGGTCGATGATCGTCTGGGGCGTTGGCTTCTGCCAGTCGTCAGGGTCGATGCGGAGGCCAACGACCAGATAGCCCAGGGTCTGGGCGATCACCAGCGGCGCCACCTCGTGCGGGGTCGAAGGCTCGGCGTCACCGAAGAACGGCGGGCGGAACAGGCGCATCGAGCGGCCGGTGATCACCTCGAACAGGCGCTGGGTGGCGTTCAGCTCGACATCGGTCTGGGCGATCGGCGTCTCGCCGATATTGGGGTGGGTCCAAGTGTGGCTGCCCACGTCATGGCCCTCGGCGACCTCGCGCTTCACCAGATCGGGCCTCGTCTGCATGTTCTCGCCGATCACGAAGAAGGTGGCCGCGGCGTTCTTGTCCTTCAGGACCTTGAGGATCTTCGGCGTCCAGCGGCCGTCGGGGCCGTCATCGAAGGTCAGGGCCACCAGACCGGGCTTCTGGCCGTAGCGCTCGATCACGTAGGAACTGGGTAGGGTGTCGTAGGTCTGGCCGGAGATCAGGCCGGTGTCGGGATCGAACTCCAGGGTGCGTTTGCCGGGCGTGGGCAGGGCCGAGACCCGCAGCACCTCGCCGCCGCCGTCGAAATCGACGCTCTGGCCGGCCGGGATGCGGGTCAGGCCGGCGGCCGAGACCTGCCCATAGGGCTTGCCCAGCACGCTCCAGACACCCGGATCCTCCATGCCCATCCGCCACAGGCCGTAGCCCCGCGGTCGCCACTGGTCGGTGACCTTGACCGCGTTGAACAGGGTGGTGGCGTCAAGGAACCAGACGACATGCTGGCCGCCGCCGTCGTCCTCATAGCCATAGGTCGGGTTCAGGGCGTCGTCGTCCATGTCGATGGTCGCACCGGCGTCCTGGGCGTTGCGCATGGCCTCGTGGAAGGTGACCGCGTCACCGGCCGCCGGCTTGCCATCCTTTTTGATGGTCCAGTCGTAGCCGTAGGCGCCCAGGGCCATGATCGTGCGGGCGGGATCCAGCTTGGCGAACCGCTTGGCCAGTTCGGACTCGTACCAGTCCTGGCCGGCGTTGGGTCCCGGATCGCCGAAGGCGTAGTGCTGGTCATAGGCCATCAGCACCAGGGTGTCGGCGGCGTCCTGCAGACGCTTGAGCGGCCAGCCCTCCTCGTCGAACGGCGCGGTGACCCACACCTCGCGACCCTGAGGCTTCAAGGCCGCGCGGGCCTCGTCCAGCAGCTTGGGATAGTTCGCCAGACCCTTGGGCCCCAGGTTCTCCAGGTCGAAGACATAGCCGCCATAGCCGCGCTTGACCGCCAGATCGGCCAGGGTGGTCACGAGCTTGTGGCGGGCGGCGGGATCAGCCAACAGGGCGTCGGCTAGCGGGCCGTTGAAGCTGGCATTGGCCGAGTTGTGGACCAGGGGAAGCACCGCAGGATGGTTGGGCGCGGCGGCGATCCGCGCCACGCCCTGCGGGTCGTCGTCGACTGTCACGTCGCCGGCCGAGCTCTTCAGCGCCACCCACTGGGGCGACACCACGTCCAGCTTGTCGATATTGCGCCGCAGGGACTCGCGGGAGTCCTCGTCCCAGCTGACATAGAAGCCGACGCTGATCGGCCGGGCCGGGCCGATCCCCGCCGCCGCGGCGGGGCGGGGAACCTTGCGCCAGGCCAGGGTGGGCTTCAGCCGATGGGCCGTTTCCTTGTGCAGCGACGACAGGATGTGCGGGTCCCGCAGGATCACCGACGGCAGGCGCGGGGCGAAGGCCAGGGTGGCCAGGAAGGCCGCGACGATCGCCGCCAGCGCCGACAGGCCGATCCCCAGGATCAGACGCATCCGCCGGTCCCGCTTGCCGGTGGGATCGTGGAAGATGTGCCGGTCGTCGCCGCTCATGGTCAGGGTTCCGCGTTCCTCAGCGCTCTTGTAGCCCGAAATGGGCGGAACGGTGGCGCTCCGTCGAACGGCGTCTATTCCGGAAAATCAAGCCTTCGCCGCCCGCGCGATCACCGCCTCGAAGCCGGCGGCGCAATAGGCGAACAGCCGGGCGCGTACCGCGCCGAGGTCGCTGGAATGGCACTGCCCCTCGGACAGCGAGTCGATGCGGCCAGTCTCCGACAGGGCCAGCATCATCGAGCCGGTCAGGAACTGGTAGCTCCAGTACAGGTCGCGATATTCAGCGTCCGGACGAACGACCTTCAGGGTTTCGACCAGGCGGTGGACGACGGGGTCGAAGAACCGCGCCATGGTCTCGCCGCCCCAGGCCGGAGTGTTGTTGACCTGGGCCACCAGGGCGAAATAGCTCTTCCAGCCCTGACCGCCGTCCTGCGAGATGCGCAGCAGCGGTTCGATGAAGGCCTCGATCACGCCCTCGACGGTCATATCGCCCGCATGAACCCTCTCATAGGCGTCCATCGACAGGCCGCGGGCGGTGTTGAGGATTTCGGCCCGGCGCAAGAACACCGCGTCGAACAGCTCGCGCTTGGCGCCGAAATAATAGTGGATCAGGGCGGTGTCGACGCCGGCCTCTGCGGCCACCTGGCGGATGGTCACCCCGTGGAAGCCGTGTCGCGCGAACAGCCCCTCGGCGGCGTCGAGGATGGTTTCCTTCAGGTCCCGGCCGGTGGCCTTGGAGGGACGGCCGCGCCCGGCCGTCTTGGCGCGAGGAGCTCGAACTGGCGACGTCATTTTTCTGCGATCCGCGCGTGGCTTGACCGTTCGTAGGCCCTGCCTTGGCCGGGTGGCAAGCGTGGCGCGCGCACCGTCCCTAGCCGAACACCATCTGCCACATCAGCCGACCGGGCAGGAAGGCGGCGGCCCCGGCGATCAGCAGGCCGCCGACGAACAGGCCGGTCATGGTCCGGCCGTGCAGGCGGACATTGTGCTTGCGGGCCGCGAACACCCCCATCGGCAGGGCGATCAGGGTCCAGCCGGCGAACAGGTGCAGGAAGCTGAAGTTCCCGTTGGTGCGATGGATGAACAGCGACGAGATCGCCGCCGTGGCCATGGCGATGACCCAGACCCACCCGAGGGTGCGGTGCAGGGTGTCGCCCTTCAACCCCAGCATCAGCGCCACCCCCACCAACAGCGCCGTGCTGACCGCCGCGACATGAAGGCGGATCTGGATGGGCGCCATCGCCAGGAGCTCCAAATGCGGCGCATGCAGATGGCCTGGCAGGCGCAGGAAGCGGTTCGCGATGGCGGCGGGCCCGACGCCGTGGACCGCGCCGGCGGCGAGGATCAACACCACCGCCACGGCCAGGCCGATGAAGATCGTGCGCATGAAGTGAGCCGGACCGATGGATGGGCTTTGGTCGGACATCTTGTTTCTCCCGAAGCGATCAGGCCGTGGTAGGCCGATCAAGGCTGGTCCGGCTTAGGGCCAGCGGTTTGGGGGGTCATCGGCAGGTGCGTGAGAAAGCGTCGGGAGTTCGTGAACGGCGCCCGGGCGCCATTGGCGAAGCGCCAACGGACACCGCCAAAAGCGGCCGGCTGGCGGCCTTCCTGAAGAGCTTCGCCCGGCCGATCGCCGTCGCGGCGGCGGCCGGAGCCTTCCTGGCCCTGATCGGCGCGCTCGGGAGCGGCGCCATGCCGATCGTCCCCCGCCTGGCCTATTGGATCGGCCTGTGTGTGCTGGGCGCGGTGCTAGGCAGCCTGGTCGCCCGTCTGGTCACGCGGTTGCGACCGGATATCGACGCGCCCTGGCTGCGGGGCCCTGTCATCGTCGCCGTGCTGACGCCGCTGTTCACCCTGCTGGTCTGGGTCGCCGGCGGTCGCCAGGCTCTGACCCCGCGCATCGTCGCCACCTATCTTGGCGCCACCCTGGTGGTGACCAGCGGCATGACAACCCTGATGCTGCTGGCCACCCAGCGGCGGGTCGAAACCCACGCCGCCCCGCCGGAAGCCGCCCCGCCCCGCTTCCTTGAACGCCTGCCGCCTCGCCTGCGCGGAGCCGAGATCCACGCCGTCGAGGCCGAGGACCACTATCTGCGGCTGCACACCTCCAAGGGACAGGACCTGATCCTGCTGCGCCTGTCCGACGCCGTGGCGGAGCTCGAGGGCATCGAGGGCGCCCAGACCCACCGCTCATGGTGGGTGGCCCGCGACGCCGTCGAGACCGCCAAGCGCGGCGACGGCCGCGCGACCCTCACCCTGAAGGGCGGCGTCGAGGTTCCGGTCAGCCGGGCCTATGCGCGGGGGCTGCGGGAAGCGGGATGGTTCTGAATCTGACTTTGGCCGCCTAGAACTCTTCCCACTCGTCGGCCTTCATCGCGACGGCCGTGTTTCCGCGCGACGCGGGGGCGGAACGTCCTGGACGGACGGCCGTGTTGGGACGAGCGGGCGCCGGCGAGCGCCGGGCCGGTGCGAAGGCCGCTTCGGCGCCGACCTTGAAGCGCCCGACCAAGGCCGACAGTTCGGTGGCCTCGTCTTTCAGCGAGTGGGTGGCGGCGGTGGCTTGCTCGACCATGGCGGCGTTTTGCTGCACCACCTGGTCCATCTGGTTCACGGCGGTATTGACCTCGTGCAGGCCGGTCGATTGTTCGGTGGCCGAGGCTGAGATCTCGGTGACCAGGGCGTCTATCGACGCCACCTGCTCGACGATGCGGCGCAGGGCCTCGCCGGTCTGGCCGACCAGATTGACGCCGGCCTCGACCTGCTGGGTCGAGGTCGAGATCAGGGTCTTGATCTCCTTGGCGGCGTCGGCCGAGCGTTGGGCCAGGGCCCGCACTTCCTGAGCGACGACGGCGAAGCCGCGGCCCGCGTCACCGGCCCGGGCGGCTTCGACGCCGGCGTTCAGGGCCAGCAGGTTGGTCTGGAAGGCGATCTCGTCGATGACGCCGATGATCTGGGCGACCTGGGCGGACGAGGTCTCGATCTCGGTCATGGCGCTGACCGCCTGGCTGACGATCTTGCCGGATTTCTCGGCGTCGACGCGGGCCACGGCAACCACGCTGGAGGCCTCCTTGGCGCCGGCGGCGGTCTTGCGGACGGTGGCGGTGATCTCGTCGAGGGCGGCGGCGGTCTCCTCCAGGCTGGCGGCCTGCTGCTCGGTGCGGCGCGACAGGTCATCCGAAGCGCTGGCGATCTCATCGGTCCCGCTGTTGACCCCGCCCGTGGCGGCGGCGATGGCCTTCATCGCGTCCTGCATGCGGTCCGCAGCGGCGTTGAAATTGGCCTTCAGGCTCTCGGCCTTGGGCGAGAAGGGAATGACGATCCGGTGGGTCAGATCGCCGCCGGCCAGATGATCCAGGGCCTCGTTCAGGGCGCCGAAATTGACGGCGTCGCTGCGCTCGACCTGAGCCTTCTCGTCCGCCACGGCGGCGCGTTCGGTCTCGGTGGCGCGACGCTGGCTGGCGGCGGCGCCCTCGATGCCAATCTTCTCGATGGCGGCTTCCTTGAAGGTGAGGACGGCGGCGGCCATCTGCCCGATCTCGTCCTTGCGGCCGATCGCCGGAACCTCGACGCTGTTGTCGCCCGAAGCCAGGCGGCGCATGGCCGCGGTCATGGCGGCCACGGGTCCGACTATGGCGCCCGACAGCAGCAGGCCGCCCCCCAAGGCGATGGCGATGGTCACGGCGGCGCCGATGGCCAGGGCCAGGGTGGTTGCCAGCGAGGCCTTCTTCTGCGCGGCGGCCTCGGTGGCCAGCACGGCTTCGGAATCCTCGACGATGGCTTCGATGGTGTCCTCGACCGGCGTCACCGCCTGGTCGGCGACGCCGTCGTGCTTGACCAGTTCGACGGCCTGCGGGCGGGTCAGCGGATCGCGGCCCAGGGCCTCGCCCGGCTCGATGGCAAGCTTGCGATAATCGGCATAGGCGGCGTCGACTGCGGCGATGCGGGCCAGGTCGGACTCGTCGCCCTTGGCCAGGACGCGCAGCTTGTCGAGGGCGGCCATGAATTTCGGCTTGTGAGCTTCTTCCAGGCGCTTGACGTAGTAATCGTCGCCAGAGAGCAGGAAACCGCGCAGCGAGTTCTCCTGCCGCGTCAGACGGAAGGCGGCGGTGTCAGCGGCGCGCAGCGACTCGTAGGCCTGCTCGGTGCGATCGACCGAGCTCTCGTACTCGTGCTGGTTCACATAGAGAGTGGCGGTCATCACGGCGATCGCGGTCAGCATGACGGCGAAAACCGTCATCAGCTTGTGGGGGATCTTTAAATCGCCAAAGTTCATGGCCGCTCTCCGGTGTTGGGCGGCGAGCACGGGAGCCTTCAGATCGACAGGTATCTAAACCGCAGCTGAAGCGCCCGCGTCGCACTCCATTTGTGCGGAGAAGACGGTTTCCACGACCTTAACTGTACCGTGACCCAACGTCGCAGCGCCTGGTGGGACGGGTAGCGGAAATTACAATACCGGTAGCATTTCTATGTTTGAGCTTGCGTCTAGCGGGCATCCAGGTTTCCGCAGCGGAAGCACTCCACCCCAGGCGGTGAGGCGCACGTGCAAAAATAATTCGTGCAATAGCGCTTAGTGCGCCTCGTCCCAGTTGACGGCGGCTCTGGCCTCGACGGTCAGCGGCACCGAGATGTCCACCGCCGGCGCGGCCGCCCCCTCCATGACCTCGCGGGCGACAGCGATGGTGGCCTGCGCCTCGGCCTCGGGGGCCTCGAAGACCAGTTCATCGTGCACCTGCAGCAGCATCCGGGACGACAGCCCCGCGGCCGTCAGCGCGCTCGGCATGCGGATCATGGCGCGACGCATGACATCGGCCGCGGCGCCCTGGATCGGGGCGTTGATCGCCGCCCGCTCGGCGAACTGCCGGTGAGCCACCGACTTGCCGCCGATGTCGGGAATGTTGATCTTGCGGCCAAA
Organism: Caulobacter sp. DWR3-1-2; assembly: GCF_049896225.1. NCBI lineage: Bacteria > Pseudomonadati > Pseudomonadota > Alphaproteobacteria > Caulobacterales > Caulobacteraceae > Caulobacter > Caulobacter sp. DWR3-1-2. The sequence goes on from NZ_JAFCTW010000004.1 coordinate 128,476, forward strand.
GATGGTGGTGACATAGCCGTGCTGGCGCACAAAGGCCTTGGTCGTTTCCATATAGGCCTGGATGCCGGGGAAGCGCTCGAAATAGGTCTTGATATAGGCCCCCGCCTCGCCCTGCGGGATGGACAGCTGGTTGGCCAGGCCGAACGCCGAGATGCCGTAGACAATGCCGAAATTGATCGCCTTGGCCCGGCGGCGCACCTCGCTGGGCATGCCCTCGATCGGTACGTTGAACATTTCCGACGCGGTCATGGCGTGGATGTCCAAGCCCTCCTGGAAGGCGATCTTCAGCTGCGGGATGTCGCCGATATGGGCCAGCAGGCGCAGCTCGATCTGGCTGTAGTCGGCGCTGATCAACACCTTGCCCGGCGCGGCCACGAAGGCCTTGCGGATCTTGCGGCCCTCCTCGGTGCGGATCGGGATGTTCTGGAGGTTGGGGTCCGACGACGACAGCCGGCCCGTCGTGGTTGCCGCCAGGGCGTAGGAGGTGTGGATGCGATTGTCTCCGCCCGGCGCGATGGCGGCGATCAGGTTGTCGGTATAGGTGCCCTTCAGCTTCGAAAGCTGGCGCCAGTCGAGCAGCACGCGCGGCAGCTCGTGCTCCAGGGCCAGGCTTTCCAGCACGTCGCTGTCGGTCGACCACTGGCCGGTCGCGGTCTTCTTGCCGCCCTTCAGGGCCATTTCGCCAAACAGCACGTCGCCGATCTGCTTGGGGCTGCCGAGGTTGAACGGTCGGCCGACCAGTTCCTGGGCCTTGGCCTCGAACTGCGCCATGCGCATCGAGAACTCGTTGGACAGCCGGCGCAGGGTCTCGGGATCGACGCGAATGCCGTCGTTCTCCATGGCCGCCAGCACGGTGGGCAGCGGACGCTCCAGGGTCTCGTAGACCGTCAGCAGGCCCTCGCGCGCCAGGCGCGGCTTGAGCACAGTGTAGAGCCGCAGGGTGACGTCGGCGTCCTCGGCGGCATAGGCCGTCGCTTGATCGAGGGCGACGTGCTTGAAGCTGATCTGCGCCTTACCCGCGCCGGCCACCTGCTTGAAGGGGATCGGCTTGTGGCCCAGATGCAGCTCCGACAGCTCGTCCATGCCATGGCCGTGCAAACCGGCCTCCAGCACGTAGCTGATCAACATGGTGTCCTCGATCGGACCCACATTAATCCCGTAGCGCGCCAGCACGGCGATGTCGTACTTGGCGTTCTGGGCGACTTTCAGAACCGCGGGGTTCTCCAGCAGCGGCTTCAGCGCGGCGATCGCGTCTTCGAGTGAAACCTGCACCAGGTCGGCGGCGGCCTCCAGGGCCAGGCCGTCCTTCTCGCAGTGGCCGACTGGAATGTAACAGGCCTCGCCCGGCGAGATCGCCAGGGACACGCCGCATAGGCCGGCCGTGGCCGAGGAAAGGGCGTCGGTCTCGGTGTCGAAGGCGATGACGCCCTTGGCCGTGGCCTTGGCGATCCAGGCATTGAGGGTCTCCAGGTCCTGGATGCGCACATAGGCCGCGTGGTCGATGGACACGGGCTCGGCCACCGGATTGGCGGCCGCCCGCGCGGCGGCGGTCATGTAGGACACGCCCAGCACCGGCGCGGTCGGGGCGCTGGGGGGACGACCCCCAGACGGGCCCAGCGTGCGCGGCGCGGCCGAGGCGTTGCCGTCGCCGACCCGGCGGGCCAGGGAGCGGAACTCCATCAGCTCCAGGAAGTCGGCCAGCACCTGCTTGTCGGGCTCGCGCACCGTCAGGTCGTCGATCGGCTCCGGCAAGGGCGTGTCGCAGTCGAGTTTGACCAGCAGGCGCGACAGGCGGATCTGGTCGGCATATTCGATCAGGGTCTCGCGACGCTTGGGCTGCTTGATCTCGCCGGCCCGTTCCAGCAGCGTATCGAGGTCGCCATATTCGTTGATCAGCTGGGCGGCGGTCTTGATGCCGATACCGGGGGCGCCGGGAACATTATCAACGCTGTCGCCGCACAGGGCCTGAACATCCACCACCTTGTCGGGATAGACCCCGAACTTCTCGAACACCTGCTCGCGGTCGATGCGCACGCCCTTCATCGGGTCGAACATCGAGACGCCGTCGCCGACCAGCTGCATCAGGTCCTTGTCGGAGCTGACGATCACCGTCTCGCCGCCCAGCTCGCGCATCCGGCAGGCATAGGCGGCTATCAGGTCGTCGGCCTCGTAACCCGGCAGCTCGATAGCCGGCACGCCGAAGGCCAGGGTCGCCTCGCGCACCAGCGGGAACTGGGGGATCAGGTCCTCGGGCGGCGGCGGGCGGTGGGCCTTGTACTTGTCGTAGAGGGTGTTGCGAAACGTCTTTTCCGAATGGTCCCAGATCACCGCCAGGTGGGTGGGCGCGTCGCCCTGCATGTCGCGCAGCAGCTTCCACAGCATGTTGCAGAAGCCCTGCACCGCGCCCACCGGCAGGCCGTCGCTCTTGCGGGTCAGGGGCGGCAGGGCGTGATAGGCGCGAAACAGATAGGCCGAGCCGTCGACCAGGAACAGCCGGACGGTAGGACCGTCCTGGGTCAGGGGGCGGTCTGCCTCGGCCAGAGCGGCTTCAGCGGAGACGGCGGAATCGGCGAGCGTGTCGGTCATGGGGCCAAGATAGGCGGTCGAGAGGCGCGCGGGAACACCTCAGACGCCCAGCTTCATGCTGGCGCTTGCCGTGCCGACCGACTAGGCTCCACCCTAGGCTGCGAAACGTGGCGGCAGCTTAGCTCAACTCGGGGGATATATGAGGGCGGCACTTCTGACGGCGCTGGCCGTGGCGGCTTTGACGGGATTGGCGCCGACGCACGGCCGGGCGGCGGACGAGCCGCTAGCCCACCCTTCCTACATGCAGCGCGCCAAATCCGAGGATGTCGCCGCAGCCTATCCCAAGGCCGCCTTCGCCCAGAAGATTTCGGGCGATGTGGACCTCAATTGCACCGCTGACGCGGGCGGCCGATTATCCGGCTGCAAGGTGACCAAGGAAGAGCCCGCCGGCCTGGGCTTCGGTGACGCGGCCCTCGGGCTGTCGGCGAAGGATCGGGTCAAGGTCAAGGACGACAACGGCGCCGCGATTATCGGGCGACGGTTTGAGCGCAGCTACAGCTTCCTCGCGCCCGGCGATTCCAACCCCGACTGGCTGACCAAACCCTCCGCCGGGCAATTGATGGGCGTCTTTCCCGTCGCGGCGCGCGACAGGCCGCCGGCCAACGCCAGGGCGACAATCGTCTGCAAGGTCAATGAGGAAGGCTTCCTGCGCGACTGCAAGGTCGATCACCAGACGCCCGAGAACATGGGTTTCGGCGCGGCGGCGCTCGCGCTTTCGCCGCTATTTCGGCTGAAACCCAAGATCCGGGGCGGCAAGCCCGTGGAGACCGAGGCCACCATTCCCGTGGTCTGGGCAGGCTTCGAAAACATGCCCATGCCCAGCGGACCGGTCAAGAGCCTGGTGCTGGATCCGCCTTGGACCAGCACGCCATCGACTGCTCAGGTACGTGCGGCCTGGCCCGCCGACGCCAAAGGCGCGGTGACCGGCCAAGTCGCCCTGCGCTGCAACCTGAACAAAACCGGCGGCCTGACCTTCTGCAGCGTGCTGTCTGAAATCCCGACCGGCAAGGGTTTCGGCAAGGCCGCACGCTCACTGTCGCCGAACTTCAGGGTCGCCTTCGCCCCAGATCAGGTGAAGACGCTGAGCAGTTATACCGTCGATGTGCCGTTCCGTTTTCGCGATCCGGCGAGCCCCGACACCCGCAAGATCACCGCGCCCAAATGGACCCGAACCATGACCCCTGAGGGGATGGCGCTGGCCTATCCACGGGCGGCGATCAAGGCCGGGGTGGAGACGGGCCTTGGAGTGGTCGGCTGCGTAGTGGATATCCGAGGCGAGCTGACGGATTGTCAGGTGCGACACGAGGACCCTGTCGGTCTGGATTTCGGGGCTGCGGCGATCGAGGCGGCCAAGCTGATGGCGATGAATCCCTGGAGCAAGGAGGGCGAGCCGCTGGACGGCCTGCCGATCGTCCTGCCTATTCGGTTCAACTGGCAGGAGGCGGCTGCGGCGCCGCCTCCTGCCGCCCCGCCGGCCAAGAAGCCTTAGCCGAACCGCGCGTTGAGGTCGGGCAGGTCCCTGGCGAACGCCGCGTAGCCGGTGGTGTCGCCATCGACGAGGAAAGTCTTGGTCGCGCTCAGTATCGCGCCATAGGCCGCGCGGAACGGACCCGTCGCCGAGCTCAGCCGGCGCACGCCCAGCGCGGCGAGGCGCGTCGCCGGCGGCATGCCCGGTCGGCCCATGGCGTTCAGAGGCAGGGCGGTCGCGGCCGCGAGCGTCGAAAGCACGTCTTCCTCGATGGGCAGCGGCACGAAGATCCCGCTGGCGCCGGCCTCGGCGTAGAGCGCGGCCCGGCGCAACGTCTCGGCCAGGGCCGCCTCGCCCTGCGCCAGGCCGGCCAGATAGACGTCGGTGCGGGCGTTGATGAACAGCTTCACGCCGGCCGCCTCGGCGGCGGCCCGCGCCGTCTCGATCTTGCGGGCGTGGATGTCTGGATCGCGACGGCCGTCTTCGAGGTTGATCCCGACCGCTCCGGCCCCGATCACCGCCTTGACGGTCTCGGTCAGCTCGGTGAGGTCGTCGGTATAGCCGCCCTCGATGTCGGCGGTCAGCGGGACCTTGATCACCCGGCCGATGCCGGCGATCACATCGATCAGGGCCGAGACCGGCAGGGCGTCGCCGTCGGCATAGCCCCGCGCCCAGGCCACGGCGGCGCTGGAAGTGGCCACGGCGGCGGCCCCGGCGTCTTCCATCAGGGCCGCGCTGGCGGCGTCCCAGGCGTTGGGCAAGATCAGCACGTCCGGGCCGGCGTGCAGGGCGTGGAAACGGTCGGCGGTGGTCTGGGTCACGGGCGGGCTCACTGGCTGGACGGCGGGACTATGGTCCGGCACGGCGGCGTGCGTCTCGCGGAAATCGGACCCAATTGACCCGCTGCTGACAGGTTTCGGCGCCCTCGCCCGCCCTTGCGGCGCCGCCGCGAAATGCGGCGAACGCGTCGTAATGCCGCCTTGGCGAGGTCAATCGCTTCGCCTAGAGGCAGGAGGTCCGCCAAGGCCGCCTCCACGGGAACCTCCCCCGCTCCCGGGCTTTGGATTGAACGACCCGAAACGCAGGAAGACCCCTCGCCCATGATTTCATGGAAGAAGATTCGTGTCGGTGCGGCGCTCGCCGCCGCGACCCTGACCACCGCCGCCGTGCTGGCGGTGGCCCCCGTGCATCACGCCGCGCCGGCAGCCGACCCCACCCGCGAGCCGGTCAGGTTGACCCCGCCCTTGATGCCCGCCGAGGCCGGCAAGCCCCTGCCCAGGACCATCCTGACCTGATCGATGAGGGCCTGACCCTCTCGTCTTCGCGCACATGCGGCGCTACAGAGCGCCCATGCCGTTCACCGCCACCGTCTTGACCATGTTCCCCGAGGCCTTCCCCGGCCCGCTCGGCGTTTCGCTGATCGGCACGTCGTGGAAGGAGCAGGACCTGTGGCGTTTGGAAACACTGGACATTCGGGGCTTTTCCACAGATAAGCGCGGCTTCCTCGACGACACCCCCGCGGGTGGCGGCGCGGGAGCGGTACTCAAAGCGGACGTCATCGCCGCCGCGCTTGACAGCGTGGAGGTCGGTGAACGGCCGCTTTTGTACATGAGCGCCCGGGGTCGGCCCCTGACCCAGGCGCGTGTCAAGGAATGGTCGAAAGCTCCGGGCGTCATCGTCCTGTGCGGCCGTTTCGAGGGGGTGGACCAGCGGGTGCTCGACGCCCGGGGGTTCGAGGAGGTCTCGGTCGGAGACGCGGTGCTCGCCGGTGGCGAGGCGGCGGCGATGGTCGTGATCGAGGCGTGCGTTCGATTGGCTCCAGGGGTTCTGGGCAATTTCGAGAGCACGCAGGAAGAAAGCTTCGAGGACGGTCTCCTGGAGCATCCGCAGTATACTAGGCCGCGGACGTTCGAAGGACGGGATATCCCCGAGGTGCTGCTGTCGGGCGACCACAAGAAGGTGGCCCAGTGGCGGTCCAGTATGCGTGAAGAGACCACCCGCGAGCGGCGCCCCGATCTTTGGGAAGCGCATCTCGCCAATCAACAGGCAAAAGGCGGCCCGAAAACGGGTAAGCCCAAAGGAGATTGAGACATGGCTATCAATATCATCAAGGAACTCGAGCGCGTTGAATCCGAGCGTCTGCTCTCGGCCCGCGCCATCCCGGAATTCGAACCGGGCGACACCCTGCGTGTCAATGTCCGCATCAAGGAAGGCGAGCGCGAGCGCGTCCAGGCCTATGAAGGCGTCTGCATCGCCCGTTCGGGCGGCGGCATCCACGAGAGCTTCACGGTCCGCAAGATCTCGTTCGGCGAAGGCGTGGAACGTCTGTTCCCCCTGCTGTCGCCGAACATCGAAAGCATCGAAGTGAAGCGTCGCGGCGTCGTCCGTCGCGCCAAGCTCTATTATCTGCGCGACCGTCGCGGCAAGTCGGCCCGGATCGCCGAACGCGCCACCGTCCGCAAGGACAAGACCGTCATCGCCGAATAGGCCTGACCGTTTCTGCAAGATCGAACGAGGCCCCAGCGGAAACGCCGGGGCCTTTTTCTTCGAGCCCGCCCAAGGTCAAGCTTTAGTGCATCCGCACGTACATGTTGACAGAACATTGTTCTGGGGTGTTTGATGAATTACCCCCACCGCTTCGGCGACGGGCTTTCAGACCGCTCCCTTGCAGGGTGTGGCCGGCTTTAATGACCTCAGGTCTCGAAGCCAAATAACGATACGAGGGCGCGCCACCGAGCGCGCCCTCTTTCGTTGGCGTCTGCGACGCCGCCTCTGTCAGTCAAGTAACTCAGGAACACCTGGCCTGAAATCCCGTTACGTCTTCCCAAGATGAGTCTCGGCGCACCCTCGGTCGCCGTCTCGCCCCATGGATAGTCTACGGAGAGCAAGATGTTTGGTGGTCAACGCCTGGCGAACCTGGGTCTCTTCACCCCCGAATTTCCCGACGCCGAAGCCCTGCATCGCGGTCTGGCCCACTGGAACCATCGCCGAATGGCGGTGGCGACCCCCACCGCCGGCTGGCGCGCGGAAGTGGCTGAGGAAGCGCGCATGAAGCGGCTGGAAGGCGAGTTCGTCGAGCAGTTCCGCGCCTCTATCGCGCCCATGGTCGCCGACCTGCCGACCGATCCTGACGGCTTCATCGCCTGGTTCGAGGACCTCAAGGCGTTCGGCCCCGGCCAAGGCGATCCGCTGTTCGACTGGCTTGAGGTCGAGGCCAGCCTGGAGGACCTGAAGTGGTTCCTGACCCAGGAAGCCGCTGGCGAAGCCGGGTTCGACGACTTGGTCGCCCTGACCCAGGTCAAGCTGTCGGACCGCGCCAAGCTGGAACTGGCCCGCAACTACTGGGACGAGATGGGCCGCGGCAACGCCAATGGCATGCACGGCCCGATGCTGACCCGAACCACCGCGGTGCTCGGCCTGACGCCAACCATCGACTTCACCCTGTGGCAGTCCCTGGCCCTGGCCAACGCCATGACCGCCTTCGCCACCACCCGTCGCTACACCTACCAGTCGGTCGGCGCCCTGGGCGTGGTCGAGCTGACCGCCCCAGGCCGCGTGGCCCTGGTCGACTCCGGCCTCAAGCGGGTCGGCGTGGCGCCGGAGGTGCGCAAGTACTTCGCCCTGCACGCTGTGCTCGACGTCGAGCATTCCAAGGCCTGGAACGCCGAGGCCCTGATCCCGCTGGTCACCGAGAATCCCGACTGCGCCCGGCACATCGCCGAGGGCGCGGTGATGCGGTTGATCTGCGGCGAGCAGTGCTTTGATACCTACCGCGCCCACCTGTGGGCCCATGCCCACCCCCTGGTCTACGCTGCCGAATAGGCCATTCGAGGCAAGAAACTGCGCCATGGCGACTCGCACTGTGCCTCTGGGGGCACGAACGACCGCGAGCGCCGCGATCGACCTCGAATTTTGAGCGCTGGCAGCTTTACGCGCCCCCGCTCAAGGCCTAGATGCGCGGGTATCATGAGCTCCGCACCCAAGACCCTCCCCAAGACCCTCTACGACAAGATCTGGGACGCCCACGTCGTCAGTCAGCAGGACGGCGAGGCGATCCTCTATATCGACCTGCACCTGATCCACGAAGTCACCACGCCGCAGGCCTTTGCCGGCCTTCGCGCGGCGGGCCGCAAGGTGCGCCGACCCGACCGCACCCTGGCCGTGGCCGATCACAATATCCCGACGCAGGGCCAGGCGCTAGGCGTCGACGCGGTGACCGACGAAGAGGCGCGGCTGCAGCTCCAGACCCTGGCGCGCAACGTCCAGGACAACGGCATCGAGTTCTTCCCGATGGGCGACATCAGGAACGGCATCGTCCACGTGGTCGGTCCCGAGCAGGGCCGCACCCAGCCGGGCATGACCATCGTCTGCGGCGACAGCCACACCTCGACCCACGGCGCCTTCGGAGCCCTGGCCCACGGCATCGGCACCTCCGAGGTCGAGCACGTCCTGGCCACCCAGACCCTGCGCCAGGAAAAGTCGAAGAACATGAAGGTCCGCGTCGACGGCCAGCTTGGCCCCGGCGTCACGGCGAAAGATGTCGCGCTGGCCGTGATCGGCGAGATCGGCACGGCCGGCGGCACGGGCTATGTCATCGAATTTGCCGGCCCGGTCATCGAGGCCCTGTCGATGGAAGGTCGCATGACCCTGTGTAACCTGACCATCGAGGGCGGGGCCAAGGCTGGGCTTATCGCGCCCGACGACAAGACCTTCGCCTATATCCAGGGCAAGCCGTCGGCCCCCAAGGGCGCGGCCTGGGAGATGGCGCTGGCCCACTGGAAGAGCTTCGCCAGCGACGCCGCCGCCCATTTCGACCGCACCGTGGTGATCGACGGTTCGGCGCTCGTGCCGATGGTCACCTGGGGCACCTCGCCAGAGGACGTCATCCCGGTGACCGGCAATGTGCCCGACCCGGAAAGCTTCGCCACGCCGGGCAAGCGCGCCGCCGCCCACCGGGCGCTTGACTATATGGGCCTGACCGCCGGCCAGCCGATCAGCGCGGCCCGTATCGACCGGGTGTTCATCGGTTCCTGCACCAACAGCCGGATCGAGGATATGCGCGCCGCCGCCGCCGTGGTGCAGGAAGCCTTCCTGCACGGCCGCCTGGTAGCGCCCCACGTCACGGCCATGGTCGTGCCGGGCTCGGGCCTGGTCAAGGAACAGGCCGAGGAAGAGGGCCTGGACGCCATCTTCAAGGCCGCGGGCTTTGACTGGCGCGAACCGGGCTGCTCGATGTGCCTGGCCATGAACCCCGACAAGCTGCAGCCGGGCGAGCGCTGCGCCTCGACCAGCAACCGCAATTTCGAGGGCCGCCAGGGCCGCGCCGGCCGCACCCACCTGGTCTCGCCAGCCATGGCGGCGGCGGCGGCAATCGCGGGACATCTGGTCGATGTGCGCACCTTCCTGACGGAGACCGTCTGATGCAAGCCTTCACCCGTCTCGACGGTCGCGCGGCGCCGCTGTCGCTGGCCAATATCGACACCGACCAGATTATCCCCAAGCAGTTCCTGAAAACCGTCGAGCGGGAGGGCCTGGCCAAGGGGCTTTTCTACGACTTCCGCTTCGACGGCGAGGGCCGCGAGAACGCCGATTTCCTGCTCAATCGGGCGGAGTACAAGGGCTCGTCCGTGCTGATCGCCGGAGACAATTTCGGCTGCGGGTCATCGCGTGAGCACGCCCCGTGGGCGCTGATGGACTTCGGCATCCTGTGCGTGATCTCGACCAGCTTCGCCGACATCTTCAACAACAACTGCTTCAACAACGGCCTGCTGCCGGTGGTGCTGAAGCCCGAGGAGGTCGCCCAGTTGATGGACGAGGCCAAGGGCGGCAACCACATGGTCAGCATCGACCTGGCCGCCCAGACGGTGATCTCGCCGTCGGGCCGGAGCTTCCATTTCGACATCGATCCCGTGCGCAAGGACAAGATGCTGCGGGGCCTGGACTTCATCGGCGAAACCCTGATGCACGGCGCCGATATCGATGTGTACGAAGGCAAGCGGGCGCTGGATCGGCCGTGGCTGGAAGCCTAGGGCAGTGACCCTGATCCTCGCCGGCACGATCCGCGTCGCGCCCGAGCGCCTGGCCGACCTGCGGCCTCACCTGCAAGCCCAGGTCGAAGGCAGCCGAGCCGAACTCGGCTGCCTGGACTACGCCCTGACCGAGGACTCGCTCGACCCCGGCCTGATCCGGGTCTACGAGCATTTCGTCGACGAGGCCGCCCTGGCCTTCCACCGCGCCAGCCCGCACATGGCCGCCTGGCGGCTAAGCTGCGCCGAGCTGGGCGTCCACGACCGCAACATGGCGTCCTTCGACGTCTCCGCCTATCGCGCCATCTAAGAGAGCCCTCCGATGTCCACGCTCCTGCTCCTGCCCGGTGACGGGATCGGCCCCGAGGTCTGCGCGCAGGTGCGCCGCGTGGCCACCGCCCTCACCCCGGATCTGAAGATTGACGAAGCCCTCTATGGCGGCGCCAGCTATGACGTGCACGGAACGCCCTTGACCGACGCGGTGCGCGACGCGGCCCTGGCCAGCGACGCGGTGCTGATGGGCGCGGTCGGCGGTCCCAAATGGAAGGACGCCCCGCGCCACCTGCGACCCGAGGCCGGCCTGCTGCAGCTGCGCAAGGAGATGGACGTCTATGCCAACCTGCGCCCGGCCTATTGTTTCGAGGCCTTGGCCGACGCCTCCAGCCTGAAGCGCGAGCTGGTTTCAGGCCTGGACATCATGTTCGTCCGTGAACTGACGGGCGGGGTCTATTTCGGCCAGCCGCGCGGCATCGAGGATCTCGGAAACGGCCAGAAACGGGGCGTCGACACCCAGGTCTACACCACCGCCGAGATCGAGCGCGTGGCGCGGGTGGCCTTCGAGCTGGCGCGCGGCCGAAGCAACCGCGTGGCCTCAGCCGAGAAATCCAACGTCATGGAAAGCGGCCTGCTGTGGAAGCAGGTGGTCACCGAGCTGCACGCCCGCGACTATGCCGATGTCGAGCTGGAGCACATCCTGGCCGACAACTGCGCCATGCAGCTGGTTCGCGCGCCCAAGCAGTTCGACGTCATCGTCACCGACAACCTGTTCGGCGACATCCTGTCGGACGCCGCGGCCATGCTGACCGGCTCGTTGGGCATGCTTCCCTCAGCCGCGCTGGGCGCCAAGGGCAAGCCGGGCCTGTACGAGCCCATCCACGGCTCGGCCCCCGACATCGCCGGCCAGGGCGTGGCCAATCCCCTGGCCGCCATCCTGTCGCTCGAAATGGCCCTGCGCTGGTCGCTGGGCCGCCTTGAGGCGGCTGATGCGCTGCTGTCGGCGGTCAAGGCGGCGCTGGAAGGCGGAGCCCGGACACGGGACCTGGGCGGGGCGTTGACCACGGCTCAGATGGGTGATGCAGTGCTGCAGGGGTTCTAGGTTATGAAGCGGGCGCTAATGTGGATCGTTGCGGCGGCGGGCCTCGCCGGCTGCATCCGCGTTGAGGACGTCCGCCTGCCCCCCGACGCTGGAAGTCATGGAACGCCCGTCTTGTTCCAAGGCGCAGCCGACACGGTCTGCGTCTATGAGCCCCATCCGCCAGCGCTGGGGCGCCAGCTCAGCCATTCCGACCTCAAGGGCCTGCGCGCCCTGCTCGCCAAGCGATGCCCAGGCTGGCGTGACGAAGGCCTGACGGGTCATTGGGCGCCCTCGTTCGAGACCCTGGTCTTCCAGGTGCGCGACTGTCGGGTTGTCGCCACCCAGCGGGTCTTCGCCGGCGAGCGGATGATCGACACCGCGCAGGGGGACTTCTGCACATCCAAGGCCGATTTCGACATCGCGCCGACGGGCCAGCCTCCAACGCCAGTCTTCATCGACAAGGCCCGGGTTCGGCCTTACGCCGAATAGGCCCCAGGCCTTCCCTAACCTCTCCCAGGCCCCACCCTCCTCTCAACGATAAGAAGAGGGCGCGTCCATGATCCTGGGCCTGATGCAGACCACGCCGCTGCTGGTCAGCGGCATCCTGCGCTACGCGGCCAGCGCCCATGGCGGGCGCGAGGTGGTGTCCCATCTGATCGACCGCTCTGGCGCTACGACTATGAAAGCCTGGCCCGGCGCGCCGCCCAGGCGGCCAACGCCTTGACCCGGCTGGGCGTGAGGTCCGGCGACCGGGTCACCTCCCTGGCCTGGAACACCCACCGGCACCTGGAGCTGTTCTACGCCGTGCCCGGCCTGGGCGCGGTGCTGCACACCGCCAATCCCCGGCTGTCGGACGAGCAGATCGTCTTCACCATCAACCACGCGGCCAGCGTCCGGGCTGTGGGCGATCCAACGGTCGCCGTCGCGGGTCAGGTCCGCGCCAAGGCCGGCCGTCCATTTCGGGAAGGCTTCAGGCGGCTGAGCGAAAGCATAGACCTCGGCGGCGGCCCGGGCGATCGATACGGTGATCGGACGGGTCTCGAACAGGGCCATCACGCTCTCCTACCGCAACATGCCGTAGGCGATCAGCGCCTGGCCGCCGAAGTAGAGGAACCATACCGCCCAAGCCGTCAATCGGGTCGATCCCGCAAGCTTGGCGCCCTTGAACAGGTCGAAGGACAGGACGGCGTCGGACGTCATGAAGGCCAGGGCCCCCAGCGCGGCGGGCCAGCGGGCGTGGGGCAGCAGCAGGCTCAGCGTCACCATGGCGACGATCGCGGCCACATAGGCCACGACCGCCGGCCGCAGCGCTCCGAGCGAGGGCCAGAGCCGCCACAGCATGACCGCCGCGGCCGCCACGGCCAGCGGCGCTGTCGCCCAAAAGAGCGCGTCCGCCGTCCCGCGCTCTTTCCAGAAGAGCAGCGCATAGGCGACATGGCCAGCGAGGAAGGCGGCCAGGCCGAACGGGAGCCAGCGCTTGGGATCGCCGGCCAGGAAGGCGTCGCCCACCGCGCAGAGCGCCAGGGCGATGGCCAGCAGCGGTCCGCCACCCTGCCAATAGGCCAGCACCGCCAGGGCGCCAGTGGCCGCGGTCTTGACCACGGCGCGCATGAACGACGGCGGCCGCTCGACCAACAGCAGCCCATAGAAAAGCGCGCAGACGGCCGCCGTCGCCCACAGGCCGCTGTCAGTCATCGTCGCCCATCTTGGTCAGGAAGGCCTTGGCAGCATCCTTGTGACGGGCCTTGAGGTTTCGGCCGACGATGGCGATGACCGCCGCGATCACCGCAGCGTCGTCGGTCAGGCCGACGGCCGGGAGGATGTCCGGAATGGCGTCGGTCGGCAGCACGAAATAGGCCAGGGCGGCGAACATCATGCCCTTGGCCGAAGCCGGCGTCGTGGGATCCCGGGCGCACCACCAAAGCGACAGCGCCTCGGCCGCGAACGGCGCCTTGGAGGCCACCCTGCGGATCTTCGGCCAGAAGCCCCGCGTCACGCGCTGCTCGTTGACCCGCACGGTCGCGGGGACCAGAGCCTTCCTGGGATCCAGCACGTCGTCCGGCTTGAAACCCGGATTGACGTCGGGGGATGGTTTGGCGTCGGCGCTCATCGGGTTAAACCGCTCCTCAAGGTTCCAGTTAAACGCAACCAAAGAGGAAACGTCCATGAAACTCGACAACACCGTCGCCGCCGTCGTCACCGGAGGCGGTTCGGGCCTCGGAGAGGCCACCGCCCGCGCCCTCGCCGCCCAGGGCGTCAAGGTCGCGATCTTTGACATGAACGAGACCACCGGCGAGAAGGTCGCCGCCGAGATCGGCGGCGTGTTCTGCAAGGTCAATGTCACCTCGGACGCCGACGTCGACGCCGGGTTCGAGAAGGCCCGCGCCGCCCACGGCCAGGAACGCATTCTCGTCAACTGCGCCGGCACAGGTAACGCCGCCAAGACCGCTGGCCGGGACAAGGCCACCGGCGAAACCAAACACTTCCCGCTCGACGCCTTCAACATGATCATCCAGATCAACTTGGTGGGCACCTTCCGCTGCATCGCCAAGTCGGCCAAGGGCATGCTCGACCTGGCGCCGCTGGAAGACGGCCTGCGCGGCGCGATCGTCAACACCGCCTCGGTAGCGGCGGAAGACGGCCAGATGGGCCAGGCGGCCTATTCGGCGTCCAAGGGCGGCGTGGTCGGCATGACCTTGCCGATCGCCCGCGACTTGATGAGCGAAGGCATCCGCGTCAACTGCATCCTGCCGGGCATCTTCAACACCCCGCTGATGAACAACGCGCCCGAGGCGGTGAAGGCGGGGCTGGCGGCCTCGGTGCCGTTCCCCAAGCGCCTGGGCAACCCGGCGGAATACGCCCACCTGGCCCTGACGATGATCACCAACGACTATTTCAACGGCGAAGACGTGCGCCTGGACGGCGGCATCCGCATGGCGCCGCGATAGGCGCCAGCTTCCTTCTCCCCGCAAGGGGAGAAGGAAAGAAGGTTACTTCGCCACCGGCCGTTGAACGCTGGGCGTCAGGTTTTCCATGATCTGACGCGCGTCGTAGGCCCTCGGATCGCCACCCGGCTTGACGCCCTTGTGCATCACGATCTCGGCGCTGGCCTCGAACTTTTGGATGGTCCGGACCTCGGCCTGACTGGCGAAGAAGGGATCGCCCCAGTAGGGATCCCACGAACGCCAGCCACCGTAACCAGCGCCGTAATAGCGCCAGGCCGGACGCCAGTAGCCGTAGCCGCCGCCGCCGCCGCCGCCGCCGCCGCCGTAATAGCCGAACGGACGGCCGAAGGGATCACCTTCGATCACCGTGCGGGCGTCGCGATCGGTGCGGCGGTCGGCGGTCTCGAACCAGTCATAGCCCTGCTGGGTGGTGAGTTCGGCGGCCCGATACAGCAGATAGCGTTCGACGGTTTCCCGCGAGGTCAGGCTGTTGCCGGCGAAGGTGACCCGATAGCGGTCGCCCTCGAGGCGTTGGTCGGTGAAGCCGCCCGAGGCCGTCTGGCCGGGCAGGTTCGGCTGGTAGGGGGTAGCGGTGGCGCAGGCCGTCAAGAGGGCGGCGAGCGCCACGGCAGCGACCAGTCCGGCTTTTCCGGATATGGCCTTGCGAATCGTCATGGCGCGTTCCTTCGAAGGAGTCATTTCGTCCCATAAGACTCAATGCATGGCGCAGCTTTGTGGTTTCGCCAAGGCCGTAGCGTTTTAGCGACAACGCGATCAGCCGCGCGAGACGATCAGCCCGGCCGCCGTGATCAGCAGCACGCCGACCAGCAGGGCGAAGCCCCGGCGAAAGGTCGGCTCGTTCATCCGTGACGACAGCGCCGCGCCGCCCAGGCCATAAGCGCTCATGCTGACCAGGTCCATGCCAATGGTGGCCGCCGCGAACATCGCCAGTTGCGGAGCCAGCGGCCGATGGATGTCGATGAAGGGCGGCAGCACCGCGCCGAAGAACAGCAGGATCTTTGGATTGGCGATCTGTACGGCGAAACCGTCGCGAAACGCCGAACGGCTCATCTGGAAGGCGCGATGCTGGCCGGTATGGTCCGCTGGCTTCAACCCCGACCGGATGGACCTGATCCCCAGCCAGACCAGATAGGCCGCGCCGGCCCAGGCCAACAGATGAAAGGCCTGGGGGAAGGCGATAATCAGGGTCGCCAGCCCCAGAGCCGCCGCAGCGAACCAGGTCAAGGTCGCGGCGTTCATGCCCGCCACGCCGAGCAGGGCCGCAGCCTTGCCCTTCTGCATTCCTGTGGCGATAGCGAACAGATTGGCTGGCCCCGGCGTGATGGCCATGACGAACATGGTCACCAGGAAGGCGCTGTAGCGGGCGGGATCGACGGGCAGAGGCATGGCTTGCCCTATAGCCAGACCGCGCCCGCCGGGAAAGCCGGCTCTAGTTGCCGACCACCATCAGGATCCAGATGACCCGACCCAGGGCGCCGAACAGCAGCACGGCGGTGGCCAGGGCCTGGATGGTGAACCCGGTCTCGCGCTTGCCCGGATCCGCCACATAGCCGATGGCGTAGACGATTCGCCCGACAATCCAGATCACGCCCAGCACGGCGGCGACCAGATCACTCCAATAAACGGCGAACAGCCACAGCGACGGCAGGAACAGCGGCAGCCATTCCAGGGTGTTGGCCTGCACGCGGATATGCCGTTCCAGCACCGGATCACCGGTCATGGTGGGGGCGCTGATGCCGGTGCTTCTCCGGGCGCCCGCCACTCGCAGGACCATCCAGACATAGACGAGAAGAGCGACCAGCGTGACGATGGCGACCCAGGAATGCGGCTGCATGTGCGTTCTCTCCCCCAGCCCATCGAAGCGGGGCCTTGGCACCGGGGACTAGACCCTATTTCGCCGCGCCTTGCACCCTAAACGGCGCCAACCGTCCTTGGGAACCGCCGCCCTTCGCCGCGCGCTCTTATGGACAGACGCTCCTCATGCGGAGGCTTTCTGCCATGCGCGTTGACTCCACGGCGATCCGCCAAATCGACTACGAACCCGAGCACGGAAAACTGTTCGTCACGTTCAATGACGGCGACGAATACGTCTATGTCGGGGTGCCGCCCCGCGTCACCGAGGCCTTCGCCCGCGCCCCGTCCAAGGGTCGATTCTTTCAACGGATGATCCGCGACCGCTATCCCTACAACCGGGTGTAGACGCCGCGCTGACGGACCAGCGGCCCCCGCCGCCGCGTTCGGCCCGCATGGCCGCGACGGGATCTCATAAAGGTTCGACCACGGTCGTCTATGCGGCCTTGGCCGGGAACCTTGCGATCGCCGCCACCAAGTTCGTGGCCTTCGCCCTGACCGGCTCGTCGGCCATGCTGACCGAGGCCATCCATTCCAGCGTCGACACCGGCAACCAGGACTTGTTGCTCCTGGGCCTGGCTCGCGCGAAAAAGCCGCCTAGCGAGACCCACCCGTTCGGCTACGGCATGGAGGTCTATTTCTGGGCCTTCGCGGTGCTGCTGGACGACGGAGCGGCCCTGGCCGGTCTGGCCATCGCGGCGATGGGCGTGGCCGGCTCGACCTATCTCCATCTGCCCTGGGCGGACGGGGCGGCCTCGGCGGCGATCGGGGTGCTGCTGGTGCTGGTGGCGATCTTCCTGGCCAGCGAAACTCGCAGGCTGCTCACCGGCGAATCCGCCTCGCCGCGCGTCGTCGAGGACGTCCGCGCCATGCTGGCCGCCGACCTCCGGATCGACAGCGTCGCCGGGGTGCTGAGCATGCATCTGGGTCCCAGCGAGATCCTGCTGGGCGTCACCCTGGACTTCTGCCACACCCTGACGGCGGTCGATATCGAGACAGTCGGGGATCATTTCGCCGTGGCGATCCGGGAAATCGATCCGAGGATCACGCGGGTGTTCGTGCGGTCGGGGCGAGCCCGGGCGGCCTATGCCCGGCCGCTGGAAGGCTGATTTTTACACCGCTCATCCCGGCATTCGCCGGGATGAGCGGTTCAGGGTTTAGCCGCGCTGCGCCTTCCACTCATCCGCCGTTTGCCCCCACAGCTCGATCGGCGCGTCCTGGAACGGCTCCGGCAGCCGTCCGATTTCCAGGAACCGCGAGCCGATCTTCTCCGCCACCCGCATCGAAGGCGTATTGGCCGGGTCGATGCAGTGGACGATCCGAGTCCATTCCAGCGTGTCGACCGCGAAGTCGACGGCGGCGACCGCGGCCTCCACGGCGTAGCCCTTGCCCTGGGCGCGGGGATGCAGGCTCCAGCCGACCTCGGTGCCAGGCCAGCCCTCCGGCGCCCACGGTCCGATCCGGCCCTGCCACAGGCCCGTGTCCTTCTCGATCACCGCGAACATGCCAAAGCCGTTCAGCGCCCACGACCCGGCCATGGTCGCCATGGCCCGCCAAGCCTGCGACCGGGTCATGACCCCGCCGATATAGCGAGCGGCCACGGGGTCGGCCATCAGTTCGGCCCAGCAGTCGAGGTCCTCGGCGGCCGGGGGCCGCAGGATCAGGCGTTCTGTCTCAAGGGTCGGCCCAGGGGCGATGGCCATGGCGTCCTCCTAGGCCACGCAGGCCGACAGGCCCTTGCGGCGCACAGCGCCGGAGGCCTTGCCGATCCGGCTGGAGCGTTTCTTGACATAGCGGCCGGGGTCGACCGCCTTCCACTTTAGTGGGCTAGGCAGGATGGCGGCCAAGCGCGACGACTGCAGCGGCGTCAACTGGTCCGCGCCGACCTTGAAATAGGCCTGGGACGCGGCCTCCGCGCCATAGAGCCCCGGGCCGTATTCGATGGAGTTCAGATAGACCTCCATGATCCGCTTCTTGCCCCACAGGGTTTCGATCAGCACCGTGAAATAGGCCTCCAACCCCTTGCGTACATAGGAGCGGCCCGGCCACAGGAAGACGTTCTTGGCGGTCTGCTGGCTGATGGTCGACCCGCCGCGAATCTTGCCGCCCTTCTCGTTATTGGCATAGGCCTTCTGCAGGGCCTCGATGTCGAAGCCATGGTGATCGCAGAACTGGGCGTCCTCGGCGGCGATCAGGGCGCGCGGCAGGGTCGGCGAGACCTGGTCGATCGAACGCCAATGGTGGCTCCAGCCCTTGCCCTGGATGGCGCGGATGATCATCAGCGGCGTGGCCGGCGGCGGCACGAAGCGATAGACGATCACCGTCAGCACCGGCCCAGCCACGAGCACGATGAACAGGGCCAGAAGACTGTTACGCATCAGAACCCGCACGGATCGCCTCTTGCCCAAGGGCTCTTGCATTGACGTTGCGGCCGGATGCTAGCCAAGCCGGGACCGTCTGTCGCGAGCCTTAGCGCGCATCGGCCAGGGAGCTCGCGATGAACGTCACCGAAGCCGTCGAACGCCGCATGTCGGTCCGGGCCTTCAAGCCCGATCCGGTGCCAGGCGACGTCGTCCGTGCGTTGCTGGAAACCGCCGCCCGCGCGCCCTCGGGCGGCAACCTCCAGCCCTGGACGGTGCACGCCCTCAGCGGCCAGCCCCTGGCCGAGTTCAAGGCCCTGGTCGCCGGCCGGCTGATGGACCGCGACGAGCCAGAATATGATGTCTATCCGCCGAACCTGTGGGAGCCTCTGCGCACTCGCCGCTACCAGGTCGGCGAGGACCTCTATGGCGCCCTCGGCATTCCCCGCGAGGACAAGCTGCGGCGTCTGCAGCAGTTCGCCTACAACGCCGAGTTCTTCGGGGCCCCGGTGGCGCTGTTCTTCTCGGTGCACCGCAGATGCGGGCCGCCGCAGTGGTCGGACATCGGCATGTACATGCAGAGCCTGATGCTCCTGGCGACGGAGCGAGGGCTGGATACCTGCGCTCAGGAATTCTGGTCGGTCTACGGCAAGCTGGTCGCCGACTTCGTGGCCTTGCCCGAGGACCACATGCTGTTCTGCGGCATGGCCCTGGGCTACCGCGACGAGGCCAATCCTGTGAATAACTGGCGTTCGCGCCGCGACCCGTTCGAGGCCTGGGGGGTGATGCGGGGGTTCGAATAGGGCCCCTCCCCGTTTCGCCCGGGTTGTGCTCCAAGAGGCCCTTCGAGAGTCCACCGGTCCTGACGAGGCGAAGATGTCCAAGCGCGTGATCCTGGAAGTCTGTGTTGATACGCCGGCCGGACTGGCGGCGGCGATCGCCGGCGGGGCCGACCGGATCGAACTGTGCTCGGCCCTCGCCCTGCAGGGCCTGACGCCCGCACCGAGCCTGATGGCCATCGCCGCCGAGGCCGAGATCCCGATCTATCCGATGCTCCGCCCCCGCCACGGCGACTTCGTCTATGACGACCGCGACCTGGACGCCCTGTTTCGCGACATCGACGCCGTCCGCGACGCCGGCCTGGCCGGGGTGGTGATCGGCGCCAACCTGGCGTCAGGTGAACTGGACGTCGAGGCGCTGTCGATGCTGGTCGCCCATGCCGAGGGCCTGGGCGTGACCCTGCACCGCGCCTTCGACCTGGTCCCCGACCAGGCCGCGGCGCTGGAGTCGGCGATCGACCTCGGCTTCGAGCGCATCCTGACGTCCGGCGGCGCCCACAACGCCCTGGCCGGGGCGGAGCGCATCGCCGCCTTGGTGGCGCAGGCGGACGGCCGCATCGCCATCCTGGCCGGCGGCGGGGTCAATCCCGCCAATGTGGCCGAACTGGTGGCGCGGACGGGGGTCACCGAGGTGCACGGCTCGTTCAGCGGGCCGATGACCATGGGCGTGGCCGGGGGCCATGACGGCCTGGCCTACAAGCTGGGCTTCGTGCCGGACGGACTAAGAGATACGCACGAGGCGACCGTGGCGGCGGTGGTGAAGGTGCTGGCGGGGCTGTAAAAAACACTCCGCTCAGGAGTGGAGGGGATTGGCGGCGCGTGAGGACCGGCGTATGCGCCTGTCCTCACGCCCTAGTGGTGAGATTCCGTCGCTTGGAACCCGCCCAAATCCTTCTCGGGAAAGGGATCGAGCGATTTCCAGAGGGACTCAAGCGTCGCGTTCTATCCACTAGTGGTGAGATTCAGTCGCTTGGAACCCGCCCAAATCCTTCTCGGGAAAGGGATCGAGCGATTTCCAGGGGGACTCAAGCGTCGCGTTCTATCCACTAGAACCGCGTGTCCATCGCCGGGATCGCGATGATACCCGCCTCGCCGTCCTCGTCGCCCCAGGCCAGCCTCGTCCCGTCGGCGGAAACGGCCAGCGAGCTGATCGCCGCGCCCTTCTCGGCCTTCAAGGTGTCGATACGGCCCGAGCGCATGTGCGCGCCCCAGATCTTGCCGTTGTCCTGGCCGGCGATGGCGACCGGCAGGGCCTCGACGCCCGCCACCTGCACCACCAATGAGTCGCGCGAGAAACCGATCTCGGCGGCCTCCTTGCCCATCGGACCGTTCGCGCCGGCGAACGGCCAGACCACCGCGCCATTGGCGCCGGCCGTGACCATCAGATTGCCCTTGTCGAAGAAGGCCAGGCTCTTGATCTTGGCCGGGTAGCCGCCCATCCGCATGTCCTTGCCGTCGCTCAGCCGCCAGCCATGCAGCTGGCTTTCCTGCATCGAGGAAACCAGGAACTTGCCGTCCGGGCTGAACATCGCGGCGATATGGCTGCCGGCCCACTTCATCACCGTCGGCTTCTGACCCTCGATTCGGGCCCACCACAGCGACACCCCGCCATAGCCGGCCGTGGCCAGGCGCTTGCCCTTCGGGTCGAAGGCCAGGCCCGAAACGGTCTTGTCGTGGGTGAACACCCGCAGGAACTTGGCGTCCGTCGCGTCGCGGACGTGGGCCTCCTTGCCGGCGGTGAAGGCGATCAGGTTGGAGGCGGCGCTGGTGGCGACATTCTCGATCCAGCGGCCCTTGACCTCGGCGATAACGGTGGCGACCACCTCGTCGCCCTCGACCCGGCTCCAGACCACCTTGCCGTCATCGCCGCCGGTGATCACGCCCCGGCCCGACGGGTGGACGGCGGCGGCCAGCACGGCGCCGTCATGGGCCTCGACGGTGACGAAACCGCTCTCCCCGTTTTCCTGGGCCTCCTCGAATCGAACGGTGCCGTCACCCAGGGCGAAGGTCGCGCGGTCGGCGCGGTCGAACAGGGCGGCGGTGACATAGGCGTCGAACGAATAGATCATCCGCGCGCCATACCCCGCCTCGCTCCGGGCGCCTAGTCGCGTGGAAAGCGAGCCGGGACCCGGCAAAGGCCCGCCTGAACGGTGTTCGGTTAAAAAGACTCACAAAAGGGGTTGCCATTGCGCCGCGTCGTCGGGCTTTACTTCGTCGCCCGTCTGAGCCAGACGTGGCCATCTAACAATTGCGGGACCGCGCCTGTTGCGGCCCTTGGGAGACAGTCAGGCTATGGCGGCTAAACTCTCCGGCGGTGGTGGCGGTCGCTACTCCCTGGGCCAGAACTCCGAAATCAACGTCACTCCGTTCGTCGACATCCTGCTGGTGCTGCTGATCATCTTCATGGTCGCCGTGCCGATGGCGACCGTGGCGATCAAGGTCGACCTTCCGCCGGCGGTTCCGCCGCGCCCTGAAGATCCGAAGCCGAAGGAGCCGGTCTTCATCTCGATCCAGAAGTCGGGCGCGCTCTATGTCGCGGAAAAGCAGACCAGCCTCGACACCCTGCAATACGACCTGGAAGGCAAGTTCACCGCGAACGGCCAAGGCGGCAGCAAGGAAGACCAACGCGTCATGGTTCGCGCCGACGCCGACGTCATGTACGCCGACTTCATGGGCGTGCTGAACCAGCTGCAGACCTCGGGCTGGTACAAGGTCGGCCTGATCAACGAAGACATCCACTAGGGTCCTTCGACGATCGCCTAAAATAAGAGGTCGGGCATCAGCGTCCGGCCTCTTTTATTTGCTTCCAGGTTTTTACGCCCGTAGTTTTATTGCTTTACAGGGTCTTGAAAGCGCTTAAACTACGCCTGTAAGTTCTTCTTGCGGGAGGCGGGCGATGGCGGCGAAACTTTCGGGCGGCGGCGGGCGGCATACGGTGCGCCACAACGCCGAAATCAATGTCACGCCCTTTGTGGATGTGCTGCTGGTGCTGCTGATTATCTTCATGGTCGCCGTCCCCCTGGCCACCACCGATATCCGCCTCGACCTGCCGCCAGCCTCCAACGAGCCCTCGACGCGCGAGCCGGTGTTCATCGCCATCCAGGACGGGGGCGCGCTGTTCCTGGCGGGCCAGCCGACCAGCCTGAAGACCCTGGCCGGCGATCTCAGCGCGAAGTTCGTCGCCGAGGGTCAAGCCGGGGCCCGCAAGGAGCAGCGGGTGATGATCAGCGCCCAAGCCGATGTGCCCTATGAGGCGTTCATGGGCGTGATCAACGCGGTCCACACCGGAGGTTGGACCAAGGTCGGGATCATCAACGAGGATTTGCACTAGCCAGTGGGATAGTGCGACGGCGCACTTGCCCCCACCTGGCGACTGCGTCGCCAGGTGGGGGCAAGCCCGTGAGCTACTAAGCCGCCGTCGCCTCGAACCCGGCCTTCAGCTCGGCCTCGTCCAGGTCGCGGCCGATGAACACCATCCGGCTGTAGCGCTTGTCCTTCTCCGTCCACGGCCGCTGGAAGTCGCCTTCCAGGATCATGTGCACGGCCTGGAACACCAGGCGGCGCTCCTCGCCCTGGACGTCGATGATGCCCTTGGCGCGCAGGATGTCGGGGCCGCGCTTGGCGAGCAGCTCGTTGAGCCAGACGGTGATCTTCTGGCCGTCGATCGGACGGTCCAGGGTCAGGGAGATCCCCTTCACGCCGTCATCATGGATGTCGCTCTTGGCGCCGTGGTCGTGATGGTCATGACCGCAATGCTCGTCATGCACGTGGCCATGGTCGTGCCCGTGATCATGATGGTCGTGACCGCATTGCTCGTCGTGAACGTGACCGGCCTCGCCATGGCCCGGGTTCAGAAACTCCGGCTCCAACTCGGTGATCCGCTCCAGGTCGAAGCTGTGCTTGCCGATGATGGCGTCCAGCGGGACATTGGAGCGTTGGGCGCGGTGGATCGGGGCCAGGGGGTTGATCCGCTTGATACGAGCCTCGACGTGGCGCAGGTCGTCCTCCGAGACGAGGTCCGTCTTGTTGAGCACGATCTGGTCGGCGAAGGCGATCTGCTCGACGGCTTCCTTGGAGTCGCCCAGGCGCAGCAGGATGTGCTTGGCGTCGACCACGGCGGTGACCGAGTCGAGATAGGTGCGGGCCTTGACATCCTCGTCGACGAAGAAGGTCTGGGCCACCGGGCCGGGATCGGCGAGGCCCGTGGTCTCGACGATGATGGCGTCGAAGCCGCGCCCCCCTTGTGTTTTTTGGCGCTTCATCAGGCCCTGCAGAACCCGGATCAGGTCGCCGCGCACCGTGCAGCAGACGCAGCCGTTGTTCATCTCGAACACTTCTTCATCCGCGCCGACCACCAGGTCGTTGTCGATGCCGACCTCGCCGAACTCGTTGACGATGACGGCGTATTTCTTGCCGTGCTCCTCGGTGAGGATGCGGTTGAGCAGGGTGGTCTTGCCGGCGCCGAGATAGCCGGTCAGCACGGTGACGGGGATCTTGCCGGAGGGAGCGGTGTTGGTCATGGGCGCTATTTAGGAGCTGTGAGGGCTGGGGGGAAGCGGTGGGCTCAATTGCCTGTCGTCGCCGCCCACATCCGTCTTCCCGGCGCAGGCCGGGACCCAGGTTCATCCCGAGCGTTTGGTGGGTTTCACCGGGGCCCCGGCCTTCGCCGGGGAGACGGAAAAGGAGTGAACCGATTGAGCCCCTTAGGTCTTCAGAAACGCCACCGCCGCGCCGATGGCGATCAGCGCCACGCCGAGGATGGTCTCCTCATACTGCTCCAGTCGCGCCAGGCCCAGGCGGTTGAATCCCGCCAGGCTCAGGCCCGTGAACAGCAGCATGCCCGCTGAGGTGGCCGTCAGCAGCACGGCGCTGAGGACCAAAAAGCCGGCCAACCCGTGCTGCATCCCCGCCAGGTAATAGGGGAGGAAAGCCTCGCAAGGCGACAGGGTCAGCAGGACCACCAAGGCGGTGATCGCCGCCTTGTCGGAGGCGAACTTGCGGCTGGCGTCAATCGTCGCGTGCCTGTGGCGGCCCCGCAGCAGATAGAAGGCCCCGAACGCCGCCATCAGCCCGCCGATGATCCAGTGGAAATAGCCGCCCAGATGAGGTTCGGCGACTAGGCCGGCGGCCACAACCGCCAGGCCCAGCACGATGGTCAGGCCCACATGGCCCAGGCCCGCCAGCAAGGTGACGCCCAGGGTGCGGCCCGTGCTCCACTTCTGCGCCCGCCCGACCAGCACGAATGGCAGCCAGTGCGTGGGCAGGGCCGCGTGCAGGAAGGCCACGGCGAAACCGGTGGCGGCGACGGAGGCGAAGAAGGTCGTATTCACCCCCGACCCTCTAGCCTGTTATATTGTAACACGCTAGCCTCAAATGACTCCCGCATCCCGCCCTCGGCGTTGCTAACCGGCCACGGGAATGTCTCATCTCGCCGTTGACTCAACGGGCGCCGGCTGTATAAGTCCGCCCCCTCGCCCGCTGGGTTTCCTGGCGGGCGTTCCCTATTTTGCGAACGCACGTTTCTTAAGGCGCTAACCTATGTACGCGGTGATCAAAACCGGCGGCAAGCAGTACCGGGTCCAAGCCGGCGATCTGCTGGTTGTCGAAAAGCTCGACGGTGAACCGGGCTCGGAAGTCGCTTTCAGCGAAGTCCTGATGCTTGGCGAAGGCGAGGCCGTGACGATCGGCGCTCCCCTGATTGAAGGCGCGGTCGTGACCGGCGCCCTGCTCGAAACCCGCAAGGGCGAGAAGGTCAAGATCTTCAAGAAGATCCGCCGTCAAGGCTATCGCCGGACCCGTGGCCACCGCCAGACCGAGTCGGTCGTGCGGGTGACCTCGGTCGCTGGCGGCGGCAAGGAAACCAAGTGGGAAGGCGTCATCGACCTGACCCCCAAGGTCATCCTCAACGCCCGCGCCCGCGGCCTGGGTGACGCCGCCGTTCCGGCGACGATCCCGACCATGCCGGTCAAGGCGCAAGCCGAAACCACCGCTCCCAAGCCGAAGCCCGCGCCGAAGACGGCCGCGACCGAAGCCGCCCCGGAAGCGCAAGCCTGAGACCCTCGCGGGTTTCAATAAACGATCAGCTCGATCAAGGTCTCATTTGAGAAACCGGATCAGGACCTAGGAGGCCACTATGGCTCACAAGAAATCAGGCGGCTCTTCGAGCAACGGCCGCGACTCCGCAGGCCGTCGCCTTGGCGTGAAGAAGTTCGGTGGCCAGAAGGTGCTCGCCGGCAACATCATCATCCGGCAACGCGGCACCAAGTTCTATCCGGGCGCCAATGTCGGCATAGGCAAGGATCACACCTTGTTCGCCCTGATCGAGGGCGCGGTGGGCTTTATCACCAAGCGCAATAACCGAACCTACGTGAACGTAGCGGCTCCGGTGGCCCAGGCCGCCGAATAGCGCGAACCGCGTAGAGACCGGGTCGCGCTTTCCTCAAGAAAGACGATCCGGACAGACGAACCCAAGCGGGGAGTCCGGAACGCCGGGCTCCCCGCTTTTGTTTTGTCCGCGCTGTGGATTTCCCCGCCCCAATTTGAACCCGGGTCTGAAATCCAGGCGTCACGGTCCTGACCTAGAAGGGCCGAGCACGGGAGGCGCGCTGATGTGCGTGATCGATAGAGGGCAGGTCATCAAGACATCGCGGCTGACGCTGCGCATGCCGATGATCGACGACGCGGCGCGGATCAGCGACCTGGCCGGTGACTTCGCCATCGCCCGGATGACCACCCGCATGCCCTGGCCCTACAGCCGCGGCGACGCCGATGGCTTCGTGGCCCGCTGCCAGTCCCAGGATCCCAAGCTGCACGCCACCTTCGCCATCGAGCTGGAGAACGAAGGCGTGGTCGGGGTGCTGGGTTTCTTCACGCCGGCGATCGGCCATCTGGAGGTCGGCTATTGGGTCGGCCGCCCCTACTGGGATCGCGGCGTGGCCACGGAGGCCGCTCAGGCCGCCCTGGCCTGGGCCAAGACCGACTGGCGCAAGAAGCTGGTCGTCGCCGGCCACTTCGCTGACAACCCGGCCTCGGCCCAGGTGTTGATCAAGGCGGGGTTCCTGTACACCGGCGTGGTCGAGCACAAGCCCTCGACGGCGCGCGGCGAGGTGGTGCCGACGCGGATGATGGTGTGGCTGGCTTAGCGGACTAGGCCGCCCGATGCGTCGCGACGACCTTCTGCGGGCCTTCGCGGAAGCGCTTTTCGGCGACGACGATGCGTTCGCAAAGGGCGTCCAGGTCGCTGAGCAGCGAATAGGTCGCGTAGATGGGGATCTCCATCATCGCCACCTGGGCCCTCGGCATGAACTCGCAGTACTTTTTCCAGGCGATGTGGGTGTCGCGGGCGTTCATGGCCCGCTGACCTAACGGGCTCCACAGGCCAAGGCCCATCAGTTCGTCCCGGCATTCCTTCATCACCGGCAGGGCGATGTAGAGGAACAGGAAGGTCGGGGTGGCGGCGCGGCCGAACTGCGGCTGCACCTGCATGTGCCAGATGCGGAAGGCCTCGAAGAAGCCGGCCTTGCGCGCCGAATCCGGCGGCAGCCACTGGAGGTCCTGGTTGATCAGATCCTGGGCCGAGCTGGCGCGCTTGAGCAGCTCGTCGGCGCTGCGGCCCTCGGCCATGGTCTTGGATAGGGCCTGGACCGGGATGGCCAAGCGCTTGGCGACATCGGGGAAGCTGACCTGGCGGCCGGCCATCGGCGTCCACTGGCCGAAATTGGGAGCATTCGGCGCCTTGGCCCGCTGGATCGCGGCGGCCTGGTGCAGGATCTGCATTTGCTCGCGGTTCCTCGACGCCTGGTTGCGATCGAATTCCGCTTCGTGCGCCGCCTGTTCGTCCGGCGTCATCCAGCGCGCCCGGCCCGGGCCGTAGGTGCGCTCGTTGCGGTTCAGCAGGACAAGG
Organism: Caulobacter sp. DWR3-1-2; assembly: GCF_049896225.1. Taxonomy (NCBI): domain Bacteria; kingdom Pseudomonadati; phylum Pseudomonadota; class Alphaproteobacteria; order Caulobacterales; family Caulobacteraceae; genus Caulobacter; species Caulobacter sp. DWR3-1-2. Next base: position 155,829 of record NZ_JAFCTW010000004.1, read on the forward strand.
CCGTGTTCAGGAGAGGGGCGTGGGCCGATGTCGGTGAGGAAGGATCGGAAGTCGCGCCAAGTCCCGGTCACGCCGGTGCCGCGGCTCATCAGGATGTTGCGATGCACCGAGGCTTCATTGGCGTACTTGCGGCAAAGAGTCGGCAGGGTCAGGTCAGCGAGATCCCGCTGCAATTCCTCTCTGACGTCCTGAATATTCGCCAACGCCAGCCTCCCTGCGCGATCGGACTCAGGCGGTTTCCCGCACAGGAACCTTTGTCGCACCGTCTGTTTTAATATTTCGTCACGACCGCGAAGGTCGGTTCGTGGGTCGCGGCGCCGCTTGCAGGCCGCGATTCTGGGTCGGCGAGGCCTTGGGAAGCCCACGAAAAGGCCGTTTCGGCTCGACGGGCAAGGCTGGTTGCGACAAAAGACGCTGATGAAATTCTTGGACCAGTGCAAAATCTATCTGCGCTCCGGCAACGGTGGCGGCGGGGCGGTCTCGTTCCGACGCGAGAAGTATATCGAATACGGCGGCCCCGACGGCGGTGACGGCGGCCGCGGCGGCGACGTCTGGATCGAGGCCGTCGATGGCCTCAACACCCTGATCGACTATCGCTACCAGCAACACTTCAAGGCCGGCACCGGCATCCATGGCATGGGTCGCGGCCGTCACGGCGCGTCCGGCGATGACGTGCTGCTCAAGGTCCCGGTCGGCACCCAGGTGCTGGAGGAGGACAAGGAGACCCTGATCGCCGACCTCGACACCGCCGGCATGCGCATTCGCCTGGCCAAGGGCGGCAACGGCGGCTGGGGCAATCTGCACTTCAAGGGTCCGGTCAACCAGGCGCCGAAATACGCCAATCCCGGCCAGGACGGTGAGGAGCTGTGGATCTGGCTTCGCCTGAAGTTGATCGCCGATGTCGGGCTGGTGGGCCTGCCCAACGCCGGCAAGTCGACCTTCCTGGCCGCCGCCAGCGCCGCCAAGCCGAAGATCGCCGACTATCCCTTCACCACCCTGACCCCCAATCTGGGCATGGTCGACCTGTCGACCAGCGAGCGCTTCGTGCTGGCCGACATTCCCGGCCTGATCGAGGGCGCCAGCGAGGGCGCGGGCCTGGGCACCCGCTTCCTGGGCCATGTCGAGCGCTCGGCGGTGCTCATTCACCTGGTGGACGGCACGCAGGACGATATCGCCTTGGCCTGGACCACGATCCGCGGCGAGCTGGAAGCCTATGGCGACGAACTGGCCGACAAGTCCGAGATCCTGGCGCTGAACAAGGTCGACGCCCTGGATCCCGAGACCCGCGAAGCCAAGCGTGCCGAACTGCAAGCGGTCTCCGGCGTCAAGCCGATGATGGTGTCGGGCGTTTCGGGCGAGGGCGTCACCGAGCTGCTGCGCGCCGCCTTCATCCAGGTGCGCATCCGTCGTGGCGAGACCCCCGTCGAGGCGGCGGTCGAAGAGGCGCCCGAAGCGGAAACCCCCGGCGGCTGGAACCCCTAGGTGTCGGCCCAAAATGCGACAGAGGGGGGGGGAGCGCTCAAGGCGGCCAGGCGGATCGTCTTCAAGGTCGGTTCGGCCCTGCTGGTCGACGCCGAGACCGGCGCGCCGAACCGCGCCTGGCTGAACGCCTTTTGCGGTGATCTCGCCGCCCTGCGGGCCCGGGGCCAGCAGGGGGTGGTGGTGTCGTCCGGCGCCGTGGCCCTGGGCCGCCGCCGCCTGGGCCTGACCTCTGAAAAGATGGGGGGACGCAAGTCTCTGACCCTGCCAGAGAAGCAGGCCGCCGCCGCCGCCGGCCAGTCGGTGCTGATGCGGGCCTGGGAGGAGGCGCTGGAGCCGCACGGCGTGGTCGCCGCCCAGATCCTGCTGACCCGCGACGACACCGAGACCCGTCGCCGCTGGCTCAACGCCCGCGCCACCGCCGAGACCCTGATCGCCCTGGGCGTGGTCCCCGTGGTAAATGAGAATGACACGGTGGTCACCGAGGAGATCCGCTACGGCGACAATGACCGGCTGGCGGCCCGGGTGGCCCAGATGGTCGGGGCCGACCTGCTGGTGCTGCTGTCGGACATCGACGGCCTCTACACCGCCGACCCGCGTCGCGACCCCGGAGCCCGCCATATCGAGCGGGTGACCGAGATCACCCCCGCCATCGCCGCCATGGCCGAGGGCGCCAACGCCGCCGCAGGCGTGGGCACCGGCGGCATGGCCACCAAGATCGCCGCCGCCCGCATCGCCCGAGCCGCCGGCTGCGCCACCCTGATCACCCTGGGCTCGCGCCCCCATCCCCTTCAGGCCATCGAGGCCGGGGCCCTGGCCACGGTGATCGAGGCCGTCGCGTCCCCCGCCGCCGCCTACAAGGCCTGGATCGCCGGGTCTCTTGCCCCCCAAGGCTGGCTGACCGTCGACGCCGGCGCCGCCGCCGCGTTGCAGACCGGCAAGAGCCTGTTGTGCGCCGGGGTCCGAGCCGTGGAGGGGCCGTTCGACAAGGGCGACGCCGTCCGGGTCCGCGACGAGACCGGGCGCGAGATCGCCCGAGGTCTGGTGCGCTATGACAGCGCCGACGCCCACCGCATCGCCGGCCTGCGCTCCGACGCCATCGAGGCCGAGCTGGGCTTCACCGAGGGCCCGCTGATCCATGCCGATGATTTGGCGGTGGGTTAACCGCTCGAGGCCCCCGCGAAGGGTCAGGCGGGGTAGGTGTTTTCTGGGCGCGCGCGCTCGTCCTGACGCGGTCAGCCGCGAGCATATGGAAAGGGTCGCGGAGCGCCGGACGACGTGGCTTACACAGGTCATGGCTCAAAGTGAGTCCGACGCGCGCGGTTGGGACCGTGAACACCGCTCCACATACCGCGCGGCAGCTCGCGAGTGGGCGGAACGGGTCAAGCGTCGTGCTTCTGCGCTTGAATTGACAAACGATGCGATCGCGACTGCCATATCTGCTTGCTGCCCGTTTGTTGGGGAAGACGTTATAGAGACCGCTTGATTTCGAGCCTGGCCTTGGCTCGGACCCATAGAGCTTTCCCCACCAGCCCCGCTAACACCCCCACCACCCTTTCCCCATTCCCCCACCGCCGCAAAGCGCCTAGGTAAGCCTCACTCTGAGCATATCGGGCGAGCCTATCCGGGATCGGATGAAGCGATGGACGACGCGGGCATGAGCTTGCAGGCGACGATGACGGCGATGGGGCAGGCGGCTCGGCAAGGGGCCGCGGCCCTGCGCGTCGCCACGCCGGACCAGCGCACCGCCGCCCTGCACGCCATGGCCGCCGCCATCCGCAGCGACGCCGTCGCGATCCTCGAGGCCAACGCGAAAGATCTGGCCAAGGCGGGAGCCGGCGGCCTGACCGCGCCGATGGTCGAGCGGCTGATGCTCAATCCCGAACGCCTCGAAGGCGTCGCCGCCGGGGTCGAGGCCGTGGCGGCCATTCCCGACCCGCTGGGCGTCGAGACCGCCCGCTGGACGCGGCCCAACGGCCTGGACATCGCCCGGGTTCGCACCCCGATCGGCGTGATCGCCATGATCTTCGAGAGCCGGCCCAATGTCACCGCCGACGCTGCGGCCCTGTGCGTGCGCTCGGGCAATGCGGTGATCCTGCGCGGCGGGTCGGAGTGCATCCACTCCAACCTCGCGATCCACGCGGCCATCGCCAAGGGGCTGAAGGCGGCGGGGATCTCGGCCGACGCGGTGCAGATCGTCCGCACCCCCGACCGCGACGCCGTCGGCGCCATCCTGTCGGGCCTGGACCGCACGATCGACCTGATCATCCCCCGGGGCGGCAAGAGCCTGGTGGCGCGGGTTCAGGCCGAGGCCCGCGTGGCGGTGCTGGGCCATTTGGAGGGATTGAACCACGTGTTCGTCCACGCCGCCGCCGACCCCAGGAAGGCCGTCGAGATCGTGCTGAACGCCAAGATGCGCCGCGTCTCGGTGTGCGGCTCGGCCGAGACCCTGCTCGTGGATCGGGCCGGGGCCAAGGCCCTGCTGCCGCCGATCGCCGACGCCCTGATCAAGGCCGGCTGCGAGCTGCGCGGCGACAGCCTGGCCCTGCAGATCGAGCCCGACATGAAGGCCGCCGTCGAGGCCGACTGGACCACCGAATATCTGGCCCCGATCCTGTCGGTGGCCGTGGTCGATGGGGTGGAGGGCGCGGCCGCCCACATCGCCGCCTATGGTTCGGGCCACACCGACGCGATCGTCACCGAGGATGAGGCGGCCGCCGAGCGGTTCATCGCCCTGGTGGACAGCGCCATCGTGCTGGTCAACGCCTCGACCCAATTCGCCGACGGCGGCGAGTTCGGGTTCGGGGCCGAGATCGGCATCGCCACCGATAAACTTCACGCCCGCGGTCCGGTCGGGGCCGAGCAACTAACGACATTCAAATATGTGGTTCGCGGGACCGGCCAGACTCGTCCCTGAGGCCGGCCGGCCCGCCGCGCAGAGGCTGGGGTTCCACTTGGAGCCCGGCATGCGCGTCGGCCTGTTCGGCGGCAGCTTCAACCCGGCGCACGAGGGCCACGCCCACGTCGCCGAGACGGCGCTGCGACGCCTGGATCTGGACCGGGTGATCTGGCTGGTTTCGCCGCAGAACCCGCTGAAGTCGGCGCATGAGACAAGGCCGCTGGCCGAGCGCCTGGCCGGCGCTCGGCGCTGGGCCCAAGGGGGCGGTTTGGGTGGCGGCATGATCGTCTCCGACGCCGAGACGCGTCTGGGCTCGAAATACACCATCGATACCCTACGGGTGTTGAAGGCCCGCTATCCGGGGGTGAAGTTCGTGTGGATCATGGGGGCCGACAGCCTGGCCACCTTCCATCGCTGGCGGGGCTGGACCCAGATCATGCGCGAGGTCCCGGTGGCGGTGATCTCGCGGCCCTGGGCTGCGCTGAAGGCCCGCACCTCGCCCGCCGCCCGCCGCTTCGCCTTCGCCCGACGTCCGGCCAGCGAGGCCGCGATCCTGGCCGACGCCGCGGCTCCGGCCTGGGTCTATCTGACGGGGCCCCTGAACTTCGCCTCGTCGACGGCGCTGCGGGGGCGGCAGACGCGGGGGTAGTTTCGTTCTCCCCTTGCGGGCGAGGGTGGCCTCGCGGAGCGAGGTCGGGTGAGGGGTCGATCGCCCTTTCGGCAGAAACGATCGCGCGCTCAATCGCGGCGGCTTTCGGTTGAGAGACCCCTCATCCGACCGCTTCGCGGCCACCGTCTCCCGCAAGGGGGAGAAGGACCATGACCGCCCGAATCGCCCCGATCCACGTTCCCCCTCATCTTTTCGAGTCATCCATGCTATGGGAGGGATTGCGCGACCCCCATCAAGGAGCATTTCCGCTGCGTAGCGACCCCGCGCCAAGTGCGCACGAGGACACGGCCTCCGCCGATACCTCGAAAAAAGCGACCTCGAGCACCGAGACCGCCCTGGACAAGAGCATCAAGGCGCTCGAGACCCTGATCCTGTCGCGTCTCGACGACGACAAGGCCCAGGACATCGTCCATATCGACCTGACGGACAAGAGCTCGGTCGCCGACAGCCTGATCGTGGCGTCTGGCCGGTCGCACCGTCACGTCGGCGCCCTGGCCGACCACATCATCCGTGCCCTCAAGGAAGAGGGCTTCGGCAAGGCGCGGGTCGAGGGCCTGCCGCATTGCGACTGGGTGCTGATCGACGCCGGCGACGTGGTGGTCCACCTGTTCCGGCCCGAAGTCCGCTCGTTCTACAACATCGAAAAGATCTGGGCCGTCGACGCACCGCACCGGATCGCGGCGGCAAACTAAGACGCCTCGCCCCTGACGTCACCGCTCGCCCGCCAAATCTCGCGTGTAGGGCGGTGACGGGATCGCCCATGAAGATCACCCTCCTCACCGTCGGAAAGCTTGGCCGCATGGTCGAGGCGCAGTTGGCCGTGGACTATGCGTCCCGGGCCACGGCGTCGGGCCGCGCCCTGGCGATCGGGCCGGTCGAGATCGTCGAGGTCGAGGCGCGCAAGCCCGGCAAGGCCGCCGAAGCCGAAGTGCTGCGCCCGCATCTGGAAGGCGCCCATGTCATCGCCTGCGACGAGCACGGCAAGGTGCGGCCTAGCCGGGCCTTCGCCGAGCACATCGGCCGGCTGCGCGACGACGGGCGCCGCAAGGTCGTGTTCCTGATCGGCGGCGCCGATGGCCTGGATCCCTCGATCCTGGCCGAGGCGAACGAGACCCTGGCCTTCGGGCCCCAGACCTGGCCCCACGCCTTGGCCCGCGTCCTGCTGGCCGAGCAGGTCTATCGCGCCGTCACCATCCTGGCGGGCTCGCCCTATCATCGCGATTGATTTTAATCCGCTGGTCCCGGCATTCGCCGGGATCAGCGGAGGTGGGGCAGGTCGGGAGAACCAGTTGTCGCTGCGACCCAATACAGGCATTGATCGGCCTATGCGCCGCGTCACGCTGATCACCACCAGCCTCCTGGTCGCCCTGCTGGGCGCCGGGGGTCTTGTCGCGGCCGCCCAAGTCGCTGGGGTCACCCAGCGCGCCAAGGACGAGCAGGCCGCCGCCGACACCCGCCGCGAGATCGTCGACCTGCGAGGCGAGCTGGACGCCCTGGGCCAGAGGCGCCTGGTCACCGGCGACGATGTCGGTGAGAAACGCGCCCGGCTGGAAGCCCTGCACCAGCGCGAATCGGCCCTGGTGGCCGAGCTGGGTCGCGATCGCGGGCAGCTGTCGCGGCTGCTCTCGGCCCTGCAGCTCTTCCGCCGTGATCCGCCGCCGGCCCTGCTGGTCAGCCCCGGTGACGCCCGCGACGCGGTGCGGGCCGCCATCCTGATCCGCGCCATGACCCCTGAACTCCAGAACAGGGCCGAAGGCTACGCCCGCCAGGCCCGCGCCGTCTCGGCCCTGCGCCGTGAGGCCGCGGCCGCCTCCGAGCAGCTGTTCACCGCCGAGAGCCTGGTCGCCGACCGCAAGGGCGAGCTGGAACGGATGATCGTCGAAAAGACCCAGCTGGAGCGCGCCTACGCCCAGGAGGCGATGACCGGAGACCAGGCCCAGCTGGGGGCCCTGACCGACGGCCTGGCCGTCAAGCCCGCCACGGGCCCCCTGGTGCTGACCGCGCCCACATCCGGCGTGATGACCCACCGGTTCGGCCAGGCCATGCCCCTGGGCGGCCGGGCCAACGGCCTGACGATCCGCACGGAAAAGGGTCACGCCATCGCCAGTCCCGCCGCCGCCACGGTCGAATACGCCGGACCGCTGAATGGCTGGGGCGTCGTCTTGATCCTGCGGGCTCAAGGCGCCTACCATCTGGTGTTGGCGGGAATGGACCAGATTTCCGTCGCCCCCGGACAATCTGTCGCGCCCGGTCAGGCGGTTGGCAGGATGGCCGGGCATGGATCTTCCGATCCGGAACTCTATTTTGAAGTGCGAGAAGATGGCGCTTCGGTCGATCCAGAGCGTTGGCTCAAGCAGGGGTCGCGATAAACGGCATTTTCAGCGATGATGGCCGTCAAATGAACAAAGGTTCCGCTACTACTGGCGGACAACAAGTTTGAACGCGGCGCGAGAGCGTCGTCAGGGAGCCTTCCAGGCCACATGCGCAAGTACCTGCTCATCGGTGTTTCGGCCTTCGTCCTCGGCGCGGGGACCATGGCCTATGTCAGCCCCATCGCCCAGGCGACCAACGCCACCAAGGGCGAGACCTACAAGATGCTCGAACTGTTTGGAGACGTGCTCCAGACGGTCGACACCCAGTACGTCTCCGAGGTCGACAACAAGAAGCTGATCGAGGCGGCGCTGGACGGCATGCTGACCAGCCTGGATCCGCATTCCGGCTATCTGTCGCCCGACAGCTTCGAGGACATGAACGACACCACCCACGGCGAATACGGCGGGCTGGGCATCGAGGTGACCAGCGAGGACGGCGTGGTCAAGGTGATCTCGCCGATGGACGGCACCCCCGCCGCGCGGGCCGGCATCCAGGCCGGCGACTATATCACCGCAGTCAATGGCCAGTCGGTGCTGGGCCTGACGGTCAACGAGGCGGTCAAGCAGATGCGCGGCGCGGCCGGCGAAGGCGTCACCCTGACCATCGCCCGCGACAAGACCGACCCGTTCGACGTCAAGCTGGTGCGCGAGGTGATCAAGCCCAAGGCCGCCATCGCCCGGATGGAAGGCGACTACGGCTATGTGCGCCTGCCGGGCTTCACCGAAAAGTCCACCGACGCCCTCAGCGCCTCGATCACCGACCTGAAGGCCAAGAACCCCAAGATGAAGGGGCTGATCCTCGACCTGCGCAACAATCCCGGCGGCCTGCTCGACCAGGCCCGGGGCGTGGCCGACCTGTTCCTGGACGGCGGCGAGGTGGTGAGCCAGCGCGGCCGCGACAAGCGCGACATCCAGCGCCTGAACGCCACCCCCGGCGACCTGCTGAACGGCCTGCCGATGGTGGTGCTGATCAACCAGGGCTCGGCCTCGGCGGCGGAAATCGTCGCCGGCGCCCTGCAAGACCGTCATCGCGCCGAGTTGGTGGGCATCACCAGCTTCGGCAAGGGTTCGGTCCAGACCGTGATCCCGCTGCGCGGCGGGGCCGACGGCGCCGTCAAGCTGACCACGGCCCGCTATTTCACGCCGTCGGGGCGCTCGATCCAGAAGACCGGCATCGAACCCGACCTGGAGGTGGCCCAGACCAAGGACCAGGCCCAGGACATCGCCAACCGCGTGTGGTTCAGTGAGGCCAGCTTCAAGAACGCCCTCAATGCCGACGAGGGCAAGACCCGCCAGGGCGTCCACACCCCGGCCGAGGCCCCGCCCCCCGGCTTCGACGAGAAGAAGGGCGACTTCCAGCTGGAACGCGGCTTGGCCGTGCTGAAGGCCGGCTCGGTCGAAGCCGTGCCCAAACTGCCCAAGCCCCAGGCCAAGATCGCCGAAGTCACGGCCAAGGCTGCGGCGGCGGCGGCGGGTAAAGGCCCGGCGGTGGAGAAGAAGTAGGGGGCTGGTTAAGAGACCCTCTCCCAGAAAGAGAGGGTTCCGAAATGGCCCGCTCCGCCCATTCCGTCGCACCCTTCGTTAACCATATATTCGGCGCTGACCGGCTAGCCTCGCGCCCATGGCCGTGTCGTTTTCCCGCAAGCCCGCCTTTAGCCACGCCGCCTCCGCCTTGGGCCGCGGTGACGCCCCGGACCTGCGCGCCAAGCTGCTGGCCGCGGCGGCCAATCCCTATATCGGGGCCAGCGCGGCGGCGTTCCTGTTCCTGCTGAGCCTGTGCGCCCTGATCCTGTTGACCGGCGACCCCAACAAGGGCTCGCCGCTGATCCGGGTGCAGCTGGCCAAGATCGGCGCCACGCTCAACGCGCCCCAGGGCTGGCGCGAGGCGCTGGTCAACGAATCCGACCACGAGGCGCCGCTGACGCCGGGCGCCCTGGACCTGTCGGCCCAGCCCTTCGCCGAGCATCCGGACGAGGCGACCATCACCGTGGCCGGCGACATCGCCGCGCCGCCGCCTGTCGCCGCGCCCGGGGGGCCGCTGCTCCAGGCCCCGTTCGCCGGCCTGTCGACGCCCGGTCCCGGCGGCGGCCTGCTGCCGGTGATCGCCGGCGACGGTCGCACCGCCGCCGAGGCCTATGCTCGCCCCTTCACCGCCGACGGGCGGCCGCGCGTGGCCCTGGTGATCGGCGGGCTGGGCCTCAACCCCCAGACCACCCGCGCCGCCATCGAGACCCTGCCGCCCGAGATCACCCTGTCCTTCGCCCCCTATGCCGAGGGCCTGCAGGGCTGGATCGACCTGGCCCGCAACCACGGCCATGAGGTGCTGCTGGAAGCCCCCATGGAGCCGGTCGACTACCCCGCCAATGATCCGGGCCCCTTCACCCTGATCACCGCCAATCGGCCGGAAGACACCGTCCGCAAGATGGAATGGCTGATGTCGCGGGCCACCGGCTATTTTGGACTGACCAACTATCTGGGCTCGCGCTTTGTCACCAATGACGCGGCCATGACCACCTTCACCCTGACCCTGAAGGCGCGCGGCCTGGCCTTCATCGACGACGGGCAGGCGTCCCTGCGCGGCGGTCCGATCCCCCGCGCCTCGGCCGACCGGATCATTGACGACGAACTGGCGGCAGGCGCCATCGACGGCCAGTTGAAGATGCTTGAGACCGGCGCGGCCGGGCGCGGCCAGGCCCTGGGCTCGGGGTTCGCCTATCCGGTGACCATCAACCAGGTGAAGATCTGGGCTGCGGGCCTGTCCGGGCGGGGTTTGCAACTGGCCCCCGCCTCGGCCATGGCCAAGCGATGAACGCCAGCCAGCCCGCCGACGACGCGTATCCCGATCATCGCCCCAATGTCGGCGTCGTGCTGTTTCATGCCGATGGCCGCGTTTGGCTGGGCAAGCGCCATAGGCAGCCCGCGCCATATAACTGGCAGTTCCCGCAAGGCGGCGTCGATGACGGCGAGGACCTGCTGGAGGCGGCGCGGCGCGAGCTAAAGGAAGAGACTGGCGTCGTTTCCGCCGACCATCTTGCCCAGACCGAGGGCTGGCTGATCTATGACTTCCCCACCGACTTCGCCTCGTCGAAGAAGGCGCGCGGGTTCAAGGGTCAGAAGCAGGTGTGGTTCGCCTTCCGCTTCACGGGCGAGGAGTCGGAGATCGACTTGGAGGCCGACGCCCACGTCGAGTTCGACGCCTGGCGATGGGCCACGCTCGACGAAACGCCCGAATTGATCGTACCCTTCAAACGCGCGGTGTACGAACAGGTCGTCGCCGCCTTCGGTGGGTACGCGCGCGGCGGCTGACGCCAGGCCGCGCTAGAGGTAGGGCGGCATGAGCAAGACCATTCTGATGATCCACGGCTTCGGCGCCGCCGGCGAAAGCTGGGCCCCGGTGGCAGCGCGCTTCAAGGCCGCCGGCTATGGCGTCGAAACCCCCACCATCCATGCCACCCTGCGCACCGTGGGTCCGCCGCCGGCCGGCCTGATCGGCAAGACCCTCGCCAACTATGTCACCGAGATGAGCGACCTGGCCCAGTCGATCGCCAAGCGCGACGGCGAAAAGCCGTTGGTGTTCGGGCACTCGATGGGCGGGCTGATCGCCCAGAAGCTGGCCGAGGCGGGGCTGGTGTCGGGAATCGTGCTGTTCGCCCCGGCCTCGCCGGCCGACGCGCGCAGCGGCCCGAAACTCGCGCCGATGTTCACCTTCCTCAACATCGCCATGACCTCCAGTCCCGAGACCAAGGCAGTCAAGATCTGGAAGATGGGCTTCAACTGGGGTGTGCTGAACCGGACGCCGCCCGAGCGCCACGAGGCGATCTTCGCCACCACGGTGCATGACAGCGGCCGGGCTCTTTCGGACCTGGCCTATCCCGATCGTGATCCGAACAAGACCGTGTCGATCGACTCCGCCAAGATCACCGCGCCGGTGTTGATCCTGGCCGGCGCCCGCGACCGCACCACGCCGATCGGGGACCTTCGCCTGGTCGGCAAGAAGTATGGCGGCGCCACCTTCAAGGAATATCCCGACAACGCCCACTGGCTGATCGACGAGCCCGGCAGCGACAAGATCCTGGCCGATGTGGACGCCTGGCTCGACGCCCGGGGCCTGGGCGCCCAAGCCCCGGTGACCAAGGCCCCGGTGACCAAGGCCGCCCCCGCGGCGAAGCTGGCCAAGGCTGAACCCGCCGTGACCCCGGCGCCCGCCGCCAAGCCCCTCGAGCCCCTCGAGCCCGCCCCGAGAGCCAAGGCGGCGCCCCAGGCCAAGCCCGTTTCCGCGCCCGCGCCCGCGCCCGCGACCGCGCCAGCGCCAGCGCCGCCCGCCCCCGCGCCGGCGGCCAAGGCGAGCCTAAAGGCTCCGGCCAAAGCCAAGTCGGTCGCCAAGCCCGCTCCAGCCCCGGCGTCCCCACCCGTCGCCAAGACTCCGCCCCCCGCCAAGCCGGCGCCCAAGGCTCCCGCAAAGCTCGCCGCGTCGCCTGTCCCCACGCCCGATATGACGGCCAAGCCCACGCCCGCCGCCAAGCCCAAGGCCGGGGCCAAGCCCGCCGCCGCCCCCGCTGTGACCAAGGCTCCAGCCAGGGCCGGCGCGCCGAAACCAGTCGCCAAGCCGAAGGCCGCCGCCCTCGCCAAGGCGCCGGCTCCGGTCAAGGCCGCCGCCAAGCCCAAGGTTCCCGCGACAAAGGCGACCGCCAAATCTTCACCCGCGCCGAAGAAGAGCGTGTAGGCTGAGCGTTCGGCGCTTTGGCCGAACGAGTGGGCGAGGCGCGCGTGGCGACTCCGGTGATCATGGTGCACGGCGCCTTCTGCGGCGGCTGGACGTTTGACACGTTCCGTCAACCGTTCGAGGCGGCGGGCCACGTCGTCCAGACCCCCGACCTGATCGGCCATGGCGACGGCGCCTCGGTCGCCGGCCGCTCGATGGTCGACTACGCCAAGCAAATCGCCGCCCTGTGCGAGTCCTGCGATGAGCCGCCCATCCTGATCGGCCACTCGATGGGCGGGCTGGTCGCCCAAATGGCGGCGGCCCGCGCCCCGGTGTCGCGCCTGATCCTGCTGGCCCCCTCGCCGCCCTGGGGCGTGACGGGCTCGTCGCTGGAGGAGGCCGCCTCGGCCGTCAGCCTCTATGCCCTGGGTCCGTACTGGCTACAGGCCGTGGCGCCCGATTTCGGCGTGGTTGAAAGCTACACGCTGGACCGCCTGCCGCGTGACGAGCGCAAGGCGCTGTACGCCAAGATGACCGCCGAGAGCGGCCGGGCGCTGTGGGAAACCCTGAACTGGTTCATGGACCCGTTCATGACCACCGGCGCCAGCCCCGTGGGCGTGCCGACTCTGGCGATCGCCGGCGGCAAGGACGTGATCCATCCGCCCGCCACCGTTCGCCAGACCGCCGCGCGGCTGGGCGGGTCCTGCGAGGTCTTCCCGACGATGAGCCACTGGCTGCCGGGCGAACCGGGCTGGGAAGCCGTCGCCGAAGCCTGCCTGGACTTCATTGGGCATGAAGGTCGCGTCGCGGCCTGACCTTCGGGGGATGTGGGCTTCGGCCTCAGTGGGCCGGCGTGAACAGCTTCAGCCCCAGTATGCCCGAGACGATGAGCCCCAGGCAGACCAGCCGGGCCGCCGTGGCTGGCTCCTTGAACACCACGATGCCGACGATGGCCGTACCGACAGCGCCGACCCCGGTCCACACCGCGTAGGCCGTGCCCAGCGGCAGGGACTTCAGCGCCCAGCCCAGCAGGCCCAGGCTGGCGACGAAACATGCGGCTGTCAACGCCATCGGGACCGGCCGGGTGAAGCCCTCGGTATATTTTAGGCCCACGGCCCAGCCGATCTCGAACAGACCCGCGATGAAGAGAATGATCCAGGCCATGACCGGCTCCTGAGTTCAGAGCGGGGTCGTCCCCGGAGACGCGAAAAAGGCGCGGGGTCGTCCCCGCGCCTTTCCTAGATAGTCTTGTCGCACTGGAGGGCAAGCCTCCGATCGGCGAAGGTCCTAGGGCATTTTTCGAGCGAAGTGGTTGCGGTTCGCGTGAAGAAAAATGCCTCAAAACAAAAGATGAGAGCTCACGGCCTGACGCAGTCAGGTCGGGAAATGCTCTAGCGGCTGGTGGTGCTGTAGAGCACCTGGGCCTGCTCGTAGTTCTTGCCCACCGAGCTGTCGTCCAGCTTCTTCAGGCGCATATAGACCAGGCCCGCGTGGCCGTCGGCCCAGGCGTCGTCCCACGAGACGGTGAAGCGCTTGAAGTCCGTGCCGATCGTCTGGTCGTTGCGGATCAGGCGCAGCTGCGGCTTGTTCTCCCAGGTCGCCCAGTCGTGCAGGGCGGTGGCGAGGGACTGGGCCTGCTCGACGGTCTGGGCGTACTGGATGGTGACGGTGCAGACGTTCTTGTTGGAGCCTGGATTGTCGATGGCGATCTGGTAGGGCTTGCCGATGTCGAGGACGAACTTCTCTTTCTTCTTCTTCATGCCCGCGGCCTTGGCCAGGCTCGGGAAGTCGCCGCCAACCACGAGGGGCTTGCAGACCCGGTCCAGGATGCTCAGCAGTTGCAGCGACACCGGATCGGTCGAGGGCGGCGGACGCACCGGCTCGACATAGGCCGGCTCGGCGCCGGCGACCGGGGCGGCGACCGGCGGGATGGCTTGGTCGGCCGGAGCGGGCGCGGCGGGGCTGGTGGCGGCCGGGGCCATCGGCATGGGCATGGGCATGGGCATGGGCGCAGCGGCCGGAGCCGGAGCCGGAACCGGGGTGGTCGCCGGCGCGGCGGTCGGAGCGGGCTGCTGGGCGACGGCGGTGGAGACCGCGCCCCCAACCAGGAAAATGGGTGCGATCAGGCTGGCGAGCGCGAGGCGCATGGTCGAGATATCCCCAATAGGCAAGAGGTCGGCATTAAAGCCGACAGGCGTTCCCTCGCAACCCTTATGGTGACCGATTAAGGCCGAGATTGGGTCACAGGTGTAATTTACTCGCCCAAGAGTGCGGCGTGACGCCTCAGGCGTGCAAACCAGGCGTCATTCCGATCGGAGGTCCTGGCCCTTGAGCGTGACCACGACGATCTCCGGTGGTGCGCGGAAACGTACAGGTAGGATCGACACACCCACGCCGCCCGTCACGAACAGGTTGCGCCCCCGATCAACATAGGCCCCGCAACCCCACTGGCGCGACGCCTGAGAGGCGTGGACCAGCCGCCCCATCACCGGCAGGTTGACCTGTCCGCAATGGGTATGGCCCGCGACGGTCAGGGCCACCCGGTCGGGCGCCTGGGCGAAGGGGTCGGGCCAGTGGCTCATAACCACCACCGGCTCGGATGTCGGCACGTTGGCCATGGCCACGGGATAGGACGGCGTCGCCCGCTTCGAATCCAGGTCGGCCAGACCTGCCACCCAGAACGGACCCTTGGTCCTGGCAACTCGCAAGGCGCGGTTCTCCAGCACATGAGCACCGGCCCGGACTAAGGCCTGCTCGGTCGCGCCGCCATCATACCACCAGTCGTGATTGCCCAGCACGGCGTAGACCCCCAGGCGGGGGTTGAGGCCCTGGAACGCGGAAATCCCGCGCAGGATTTCCGAACGCTGTGGCGCGGCCCGAGTGGCTGCGGACTCGTGACTGCCCGCATAGTCGCCCAGAAGCAGGACGACGTCGGGATGCTGCGCGTTCATCCGCGCCACCACCCGCGCAACGCGGGCCGGATCGACGTGGGGCGCGGCGACATGGGTGTCACTGATCAAGCCCAGGCGCACCGGCGGGCCGGTCCAGGTGCGCGACTCGATCGTCACCCTCCGCACGACCAGCAGATTAGGCTCGACCAGGAAGGCCCAGACCCCCAGCCCGTAGGCGACCAGCAACAGGCCAGCCACCGCCCAAGCCAGACGCAAACGGCCTGAGCGCCGCATGAACGCCCAGGCCGTGAAAACAATAGGTAATCCCGTCACCGCGCCAATCCAGGCCAGCAACATGATGCTGTGCCCGGTCATGCGTGAAACGCCTAGGCCGCCTCGACCGCGTGTTCGGCCAGGATGGTGAAGCCGTCCGGGCCCACGTCGGCGAAACCGCCCTGGATGTCGAACACTCGCACGGTGGAGCCGTCGCGAACCGTGACCTTGCCTTCGCGCAGGGTGGTCATGAACGGGGCGTGGCCCGGCAGGACGCCGAAATCGCCTTCCGCGCCGGGCGCATCGACCTGATCGACTTCGGCGGAGAACAGTTCGCGCTCGGGCGCGACGAGGGAGAAGTGCAGCTTGGCCATTATTCCACGATCTCCACGGCGCCCAGGGCGGCTTCGATGTCTTCGTCGGTCTGGATCTCGGTCCCGCAGAACGGGCAGAAGCGGATGGTGGCCAGCACGACGCCGCTCTCACCTTCCTCTTCGCGATGACCCAGGTTGAGCAGGATCAAACCGCTGTCATGCTCGATCAGCGAGGCCTCGGGGTCGGAAGACACCGCCTCCTCAAGCTCTTCGCAGCAGAAGTTCACGGTTTCGAATTCGGTGTCGGTCATGGGGTGGTCCATAGCATGAAGTCGGGATGTTTTCTTCTCCCGCGAGGGGAGAAGGAAGATCAGGCCGCTTCGACCGTGTGCTCGGCCAGTATGGTCAGGCCGCCCTCACCGACATCGGCGAAACCGCCTTGGATGTCGAACAGCTTGGTGCCGGCGCCGTTCTTCACGGTGATGCGGCCTTCGCGCAGCGTGGTCATGAACGGGGCGTGGCCCGGCAGGACGCCGAAGTCGCCTTCGGCGCCCGGCGCATCGACCTGATCGACCTCGCCGGAGAACAGTTCGCGCTCGGGGGCGACGAGTGAGAAGTGGAGCTTGGCCATGACGCTCAGCCGTAAGACATTATGGCGATCGTCACGGGGGCAGCGTCGCCCTCCGTCAAATCGCGCTTGAAGATCCGAATATTGATGTCCGAACCTGGACCAACCGATCGAGAATACATCCAGACCTCATTGCCAGCGCTCGGGCGCATATCCAGTTTCCAGCCCGAAGCGCCATCGCCTAAATGATCCAACAGCTTTTGTTCGATCCCTGGCGCATCATAGGCAGTCACCCGGCAAAAAGCCCGAGCGCCGCCCTGCACCGTCAAGAAACTGCTGCCGTAGACCTTGGCTTCCGTCGCTTCAAAAGTCTGAGAAAGAACCGAGCCCGAAAGAGCACGGGCGATCTCGGGATTTTTCTTGCCTGCCTTGGACTTGCTGAAGCCAGCCTTCTCGAACTGATCGCGAGCCTGCTCCGTGAACGGCGTGGGGCGTAGACCATCTGGGAAGGCCGCGAACGTCGCCTCGCACGCCGCGGCGCCCGAGATGAACGCATCCGCGCCTGAAGCCAGGTCCGCCGCGGATGCCGAACCGCCAGCCGCGAGAACCGCGACGACAGTCAGTATCCGGGCGAGGGCTCTCATCAGGCTTCGCCGGCCAGCTTTTCAGCCTTGGCCACCGCTTCCTCGATGGCGCCGACCATGTAGAAGGCGGCTTCCGGCAGGTGGTCGTATTCGCCGTCCACGATGCCCTTGAACGAGCGGATGGTGTCCTTCAGCGCGACGAAGGCGCCGGGGGTGTTGGTGAACTGCTCGGCCACGTGGAATGGCTGGCTCAGGAAGCGCGAGATCTTGCGGGCCCGGGCGACGGTCAGCTTGTCCTCTTCCGACAGCTCGTCCATGCCCAGGATGGCGATGATGTCCTTCAGCGACTTGTACTGCTGAAGCACTTCCTGGACCGAACGGGCCACGTTGTAGTGCTCTTCGCCAATGACCAACGGGTCCATGATCCGCGAGGTCGAGTCCAGCGGATCGACGGCGGGGAAGATGGCCTGGGCGGCGATGTCGCGCGACAGAACGGTGGTGGCGTCCAGGTGGGCGAACGAGGCGGCGGGCGCCGGGTCGGTCAAGTCGTCGGCGGGCACGTAGATGGCCTGGACCGAGGTGATCGAACCCTTGTTGGTCGAGGTGATGCGCTCCTGCAGGTTGCCCATCTCGGTGGCCAGGGTGGGCTGATAGCCCACGGCCGAGGGGATGCGGCCCAGCAGAGCCGACACTTCGGCGCCGGCCTGGGTGAAGCGGAAGATGTTGTCGACGAACAGCAGCACGTCCTTGCCTTCTTCATCGCGGAAATATTCAGCGATGGAGAGGCCGGTCAGGGCCACGCGGGCGCGGGCGCCGGGGGGCTCGTTCATCTGGCCATAGACCAGGGCGCAGCGGCTGCCTTCGGTGGTGCCGTTGATCTTTGGGTCCACATTGACGTTGGACTCGATCATCTCGTGATAGAGGTCGTTGCCTTCGCGGGTGCGTTCGCCCACGCCGGCCAGGACCGAATAACCGCCGTAAGCCTTGGCGATGTTGTTGATCAATTCCTGCATGGTCACGGTCTTGCCGACGCCGGCCCCGCCGAACAAGCCGATCTTGCCGCCCTTGGTGTAGGGGCACATCAGGTCGATGACCTTGATGCCGGTGACCAGCACTTCAGCGGTGTTGGTCTGCTCGGCGAAGGACGGGGCCTCGCGGTGGATCGAGCGGTACATGTCCGACTTGATCGGGCCCTGCTCGTCGATCGGCTCGCCGATGACGTTCATGATCCGGCCCAGGGTGCCGGGGCCGACCGGGACGCGGATCGAGTCTCCGGTGTCGCGCACGGCCTGACCGCGGACCAGGCCCTCGGTGGCGTCCATGGCGATGGCGCGGACGGTGTTCTGGCCCAGGTGCTGGGCGACTTCGAACACCAGGCGCTGGCCCGAGGCGATGTTGATGGTTTCCAGGGCGTTGAGGATGGCCGGCAGTTCGCCGGTGAATTCCACATCGACGACGGCGCCGATGACCTGGACCAGCTTGCCGGTGGCCGCGCCGATCGTGGCGGGCGCCTCACGGGTGCCGGCGACGGCGGGGGCGGCGGCCGGAGCGACGGGCTTGGCGGCCTTGGGGGCGGCCGGCTTGCGGGCCGGCTTGACGGTGGCGGCGACGGGGGCGCCCACGGTCACCGGGGTTTCGGCGGCGGCGGGAGCCTTAGCGGGGATCTTGGCCATGGCGTTCAGGGTCTTTCGTGCGGGCTCGTGCGGGCGTTTTTATGGTTGGAAGTCAGGATTAGACGGCTTCGGCGCCGGAGATGATCTCGATCAGCTCCTTGGTGATCTGAGCCTGACGGGAGCGGTTATATTCCAGGGTGTAGCGCTTGATCATGTCGCCCGCATTGCGCGTGGCGTTGTCCATCGCCGTCATCTGGCTAGCGTAGAAGCCGGCCATGTTGTCGAGCAGGGCCGACAGGATCTGGACCGTCAGGTTGCGCGGCAGCAGGGTCTCGAGGATTTCCTCTTCCGAGGGTTCGTACTCGTAGACCGCGCTGGCGCCGGTTTGAGCGGCGGCCCCGCCCTCGACGACGGCGGGGATCAGCTGCAGGGCGGTCGGGGTCTGGATGACTACTGACTTGAAGCGGCTGTAGAACAGGGTGACCACGTCCACGTCGCCGGCTTCATACAGGCGGGTGACGTGGTCGGCGATCGGCTGGGCGACCGCCAGGGTGAACTGGCGATAGGCCGACAGGTCGAAGTTCTCGACGATGCGGTCGGCATAGACGCGGCGAAGCTGGCCGGTCGCCTTCTTGCCGACGCAGACGATCTTCACGTCCTTGCCCTGGCGGATCAGGGTGTCGATCCGCTCGCGCGCGGCGCGGACGATCGACGAGGTGAAGCCCCCGGCCAGGCCGCGGTCGGCGGCGGCGACGACGATCAGGTGACGATCGTCGCGACCCGTGCCAGCCAGCAGCGGCGGCGCGCCGTCACCGGTCACGCTCGCCGCCAGATTGGCGATGACGTTCGACAGCCGTCGCGCATAGGGGCGCGCGGCTTCCGCAGCATCCTGGCTGCGGCGGAGCTTGGCCGCCGCGACCATCTGCATCGCTTTCGTGATCTTTTGCGTCGCCTTGACGCTTGAGATCCGATTGCGCATCTCCTTTAGGCTTGCCATCCGCCTATCAGACCTTCCTAAACAACCACCAGGTGCTGTCGTCCATCACGGTCGTTCTTCTCCAGAAGAACCCGTAATCGACCAACTGCAGATCTGGGAACATATCCATGTAGAGCGAGCCAAAATCGTTCTTGAACAGAAGATCTTGTTCGCCGCGGTAGGGTATCGTCTCGGCCTTCGGCGCGAAATACTCCGAGCAGAAGACGTACTTGGCGGCCACGCGATGCACTTCGCGCATCGTCGCTTCCAACTGGCTGGGATCGACGTGGATCAGGACGCCGGCCGTGAAGGCCATGTCCACCGCGCCGTCGGCCAACGGGATGCTGTGCCCGAAACCCTCGAAGAGCCGCTCGGCCGGCAGAACGCCGTTCTCGACCAGTTCCTTGCGGGCCGAAGCATTGGGCTCGATCGCCCACTGCTCCATGTCCGACACCGCCGCAAGGCCCAGGAGGTTGAGACCCACATTGGGCCCCACTTCCAAGACGCTCTTCGGCGGCGCGCCGACGATGCGCCGCATCACTTCACCCCAGACCCGCGCACGGCCGCGAACGGCCTCGGCGTTGGCGGCGCTACGTTGCGTGTAGCGGTCGCCAAATTCGCCGGACCATGCGTCCATGGATTTGGGGTGAGCGGCCATCGATCGCCTTTAGGCGAAGGTCGCCGAGAAGGTGTCGAGCACGCTTTTCAGAGTGCCTTCCAGATCCTTGTCGAGGGCCTTCTTGGTGCGGATGCCGTCCAGCAGATCCTTGTGCTGGCTGTGCAGGCGGGCCAGCAGTTCGCTTTCGAAGCGACGAACGCTGCTTGTCGGGATGGCGTCCAGATAGCCGCGGGTGCCGGCATAGATCACGCAGACCTGCTCTTCGACGGCCTGCGGGGAATATTGCGGCTGCTTCAGCAGCTCGGTCAGACGCTCGCCACGGGCCAGCATCTTCTGGGTCGAGGCGTCGAGGTCCGAGCCGAACTTGGCGAAGGCGGCCATTTCGCGATACTGGGCCAGCTCGCCCTTGATCGCGCCGGCCACCTGCTTCATCGCCTTGATCTGGGCCGACGAGCCGACGCGCGACACCGAGATGCCGACGTTCACGGCCGGGCGGATGCCCTGGTAGAACAGGTCGGTTTCCAGGAAGATCTGGCCGTCGGTGATCGAGATCACGTTGGTCGGGATATAGGCCGAAACGTCGTTGGCCTGGGTTTCGATGATCGGCAGGGCCGTCAACGAGCCCGAACCATTATCTTCGTTCAGCTTGGCGGCGCGTTCCAGCAGGCGGGAATGCAGGTAGAACACATCCCCGGGATAGGCTTCGCGGCCCGGCGGACGGCGCAGCAGCAGGCTCATCTGGCGATAGGCGACGGCTTGCTTGGAAAGGTCATCATAGATGATCAGGGCGTGCAGGCCGTTGTCGCGGAACCACTCGCCCATGGCGCAGCCCGAGAACGGCGCCAGGTACTGCAAGGGCGCCGGCTCGGAGGCCGAGGCCACGACGACGATGGTGTAGTCCAGGGCGCCGCGCTCTTCGAGCGTCTTGACGATCTGGGCGACGGTCGAGCGCTTTTGGCCGATGGCGACATAGACGCAATAGAGCTTGGCGCTCTCGTCGGTGCCGGCGTTGGCGATCTTCTGGTTCAGGATGGTGTCGATGGCGACGGCGGTCTTGCCGGTCTGACGGTCACCGATGATCAGCTCGCGCTGGCCGCGGCCGACCGGGATCAGGGTGTCGATCGACTTCAGGCCGGTCTGCACGGGCTCGTGCACCGACTTGCGGGGTATGATGCCGGGCGCCTTGACGTCGACGCGGCGGCGTTCGGTGGAGACGATCGGGCCCTTGCCGTCGATCGGCTCGCCCAGCGGGTTGACGACGCGGCCCAGCAGGCCACGGCCGACCGGAACGTCGACGATCTCGCCGAGACGACGGACTTCGTCGCCTTCCTTGATGGCCTGGTCCTGGCCGAAGATCACGCAACCGACGTTGTCGCGCTCGAGGTTCAGGGCCATGCCCTTCACGCCGGCCTTCGGGAACTCGACCATCTCGCCGGCCTGGACGTTGTCCAGACCGTAGATGCGCGCGATGCCGTCACCGACGGACAAAACCTGGCCGACGTCCGAAACGGCGGCTTCTTCGCCGAAATTGGCGATCTGCGACTTGAGGATGGCCGAGATTTCGGCGGCGCGGATGTCCATGGCTGTCTTGGGCTCTCTGCGATTTTATATTTTGACGGCGCTTATAGAGGTTTAGGCGCGCTTCAGGGCGAATTTCAGGGAATCGAGCTTGCTGCGAAGCGAAGCGTCGAACAGGCGGGAGCCGACGCGCACCTTGATGCCGCCCAGGATGGACGGATCGACGAGCGTCGAGATTTCGGGAACCTTGCCCAGCGAGGCGCTGACGGCGGCCGAGACGCCCTGCAGCTGGGCGGGGGTCAGGGCCTTGGCGGTGACGACCTCGGCGGTGACGACGCCGCGATGCTTGGCCGACAGTTCGATGAAGGCGGTGACGGCGCCCATCAGGTCGCCAGCCCGGCCGTTGAGGGCCACCAGGCCCAGGAACTTGGCGGTGAGGATCTGGAAGCCAGCCTTGGCGGCGACGGCGCGGAAGCCCTTGGCCTTGTCCTCGGCGGTGAAGGCCGGGCTATCGATCAGACGGCGCAGGTCGGCGCTATCGGCCACCATCACGCGCAGCGATTTCAGGTCGGCCTCGACCTGGGTCAGCTGGTTGTTGTCGATCGTCAGTTCGAACAGGGACTGCGCATAGCGCTGACCCGCATCCGTCGCCTTGGTTTCGTCCGCCACTTGTTCCGCCCGGTGCGTTGCAAATCGCCGCGGACAAGAAGTTTAACCCTCATCCCGGCTTAAAGGCTTGAACGCGCTTTAGAAAAGCGCATTGAGGGCCGGCGCTGATGCACCACCCCGTCCGAAGCCGCGAGCCTGATAACACGCGTCCTTCGCACTCGCAACCAAGGCCGATGCGTAAGGTTTGCGCATCCCTGGCAAAAGCGGCGAGGCTAGGTCTGGATGACCCTGCGGAACACCGCCGAGGCCGCGGCGACCAGGGCGCCGTCGGCGGCGCGGACCTCGGCTTGGGCGAAAATCAGGCTGCGGGTCGAGCGCTCGATCCAGGCCTTGCTCGACGGCAGGCCCAACGCGTCCACTTGGGGCAGCCCGGCGTAGTCGATGGTGATCGAGGTGGGCAAGGTCGCGGGGCCAGCGATCTCCCGCAGGGCGTCTTCAAGCAAAGCAGCGGTTGATACTGTCATGTAGCGTCCATGGCCCCGCTCCCTTTTAACCAAAAGGGGCACGCGAAGAAAAAGGGCGGCGGAACAGGCCCGCCGCCCCATCAGGCGAATGTTCGAGGAAATAGCCAGACAGGGCGAGCAAGCGCCCGTACGCGTCCAGGTACTGGGAAAAGCTTACTTGGCCGCCAGGGCGGAGCCGCCCTTGGCCGCGACATTGCAGCGGGTCAGGTCGTCGGCGTCCAGCGACTTGGTCTCGCCACCGAAGGCGGCGACGCGGCCGACTTCCTTGGCCAAGACCTTGCACGACCCGGCGGTCAGGGCCCGCGACGGGGCGGCGGTCGAAACGCATTCAGCGCCTTCGCAGACGAAGACCGCGCCGCCGGCGACGACCTTGGTCTTGGCGGCCAACGGGTTTTCCAGGGCGACGGCGATGCGGCCATCGGCCAAGGCGGCGCCGGCGAACATGGAAACGGACAGGGCGGCGCAAGCCGCCAGGGTGCGGAGCTTCATGATGAGCCCTCCAGACATGCGGGGAGTAGGAATGATCGATGATCGGCGAAAAGCGAGTTACTGGTCGTTCGATCCGGGGATGGTCAGCATCGGTATCCCCACCGGTGCTTCGGATCAGAACTAAGCACTGCTTAGATATCAGTGTTCAGGGATTGCGCAAGCGTATTTGTTTCGCATGAGCATTTTTTAATGAAACGGGCGTTTCAGTCCGGCGCCACTCGGCCAGCTGCCGCCAAGCCGGATGTTCCGCCACGTCAGGGTTGGCGGGGGAGCGTCGCGGGCGCACGTTCCGAAAAACAGCTTCTAAGGGAGGCGCCGCCATGGACTTCAACCTGCCGCCGGAACTGACGGCCTATCTGGCGACGCTCGACGCTTTCATCGAAGCCGAGATCGCGCCGCTGCAAGCCGAGCACGACAATGAGCGCTTTTTCGACCACCGCCGCGAATGGGCCCGCACCGATTGGGACGGCGGCGGCCTGCCGCGCCGCGATTGGGAGGAGCTTCTCGCCAAGGCGCGAGGCCTCGCCGACGCCGCCGGCCACTACCGCTTCGCCCTGCCCCGCGAATACGGCGGCCAGGACGGCTCCAGCCTGTGGATGGCGGTGATCCGCGAGCACCTGGCGGCCAAAGGCCTGGGTTTGTTCAACGACCTGCAAAACGAGCACTCGATCGTCGGCAACAATCCGTTCGTGCTGATGATCCGCGACTTCGGCCGGCCCGACCAGCAGCACCTGATCCCCGACATGCTGGATCGCCACGCCTTCCGCCCGACTTTCGGCCTCACCGAGCCCAACCACGGCTCGGACGCCACCTTCATGGAGACCCGCGCCGTCCGCGAGGATCACAACGGCGTCGCTGGCTGGCGGATCGACGGCGAGAAGATGTGGACCACCGGCATGCACGCCGCCACCCACTGCGCCCTGTTCGCCCGCACCAGCGGCGAGGACGGCTCGGCGCGGGGCATCACATGCTTCCTGGTGCCGGCCCATGCGCCCGGCGTGAAGATCGAGGAATATCTCTGGACTTTCAACATGCCGACCGACCATCCCAGGGTCAGCTTCACCAGGGTCTGGGTTGCGGACGACGCGATGTTCGGCGCCGAGGGCGGCGGCCTGGCCCTGGCCCAGCACTTCGTGCACGAGAACCGCATCCGCCAGGCCGCCTCCAGCCTGGGCGCGGCCAGCTTCTGCATAGAAGAAAGCATCAAGTACGCCCGCGCCCGCAAGCCGTTCGGCAAGCCGTTGGCCGAGAACCAGGCGATCCAGTTCCCGCTGGTCGAGCTGTCCACCCAGGTCGAGATGCTGCGCCTGCTGATCCGCAAGACCGCCTGGGAAATGGACCAGATGTCCAAGCCCGAGGTGGAAAAGCGCCTCTCCGACAAGGTGTCGATGTGCAACTACTGGTCCAACCGCCTGGTCTGCGAGGCCGCTGACCAGGCCATGCAGGTTCACGGGGGCCTGGGCTATTCGCGTCACAAGCCGTTCGAGCACATCTATCGCCACCACCGCCGCTACCGGATCACCGAGGGGTCCGAGGAGATCCAGATGCGCAAGGTGGCCGCCTGGCTGTTCGGCTACATGGGACCGAGAAAAGCGGCGTTCGCGGACCTGTAGAGATGGGGACATGCCCTTGGGCGTGTCCCCATGCCGGGCGCGGAGCTTACGGGCGGGGACATGCCACAACGGCATGTCCCCGGCCGCAGGTCGTCATCCTGTTTGCATCCACGCGCGCCCCGTTCTTAAGTGCGCTTCGACAAAGCGGCGCAATCGCCGCATCCAAACAGGCCTCGAGGGACTTCCATGCGGATGCTGAAAACGATCGCCCGTCTCGCCCCCGTCATTGCAACCGTTTTCGTGGGGGCCGCCCTGCTGGCCGGCTGCGGCGTCAACAAGATCCCCACCCAGGACGAGGCGACCAAGACCGCCTGGGCCGAGGTGCAGAACCAGTACCAGCGCCGGGCGGACCTGATCCCCAATCTGGTCGCCACTGTGAAAGGCTACGCCGCCCAGGAAAAGAGCGTGCTGGTCGAGGTCACCGAGGCCCGCGCCAGCGCCACCCAGGTCAAGGTTGACGCCTCGACGATCACCGATCCGGCCAAGTTCCAGGAATATTCCGCCGCCCAGGACAAGCTGTCGGGCGTGCTGGGCCGGCTGATGATGATCCAGGAAAGCTATCCGGACCTGAAGTCCAACCAGAACTTCCTGGCCCTGCAGAGCCAGCTGGAAGGCACGGAGAACCGCATCGCCATCGCCCGCCGCGACTACAATCAGACCGCCCAGGTCTACAACACCACCCTGCGCACCTTCCCCAGCGTGCTGTGGGCCAAGACCCTCTATAGCGGCCAGAAGCCGGCCCAGCTGTTCCAGGCCACGGCCACGGCCCAGTCCGCGCCCAATGTCGACTTCAGCGCCCCGCCGGCCCCGACGGTGAACACCGGGCCCGCGCCGGCCCCGGCCCAGTAAATTGCTTTCTTATTTCCACTCATCCCGGCGAAGGCCGGGACCCAAGCCGAGTCTCCGATCGGAGCGCCGCGTCACAACTGCCCGCTCGGCTTGGGTCCCGGCCTTCGCCGGGATGAAGGGATTTATGGGCGCGCTTTTGGCGGCGCTCGCCCTGCTGGCCGGACCGGCGCTGGCCGCCCCTACCTTCCCGGCCCTGAGTGGCCGTGTCGTCGATGGCGCCAATGTCCTGTCGCCCCAGGTCGAGACCGAGCTGACCACCAAGCTGCAGGCCCTCGAACAGACAACCGGCCGCCAGTTGGTGGTGGTCACTCTGCCCAGCCTCCAGGGCTACGACATCGAGGACTATGGCTACCAGTTGGGCCGGACCTGGGGCATCGGCGAGAAGGGCAAGAACAGCGGCGTCATCCTTCTGGTCGCCCCCACCGAGCGCAAGGTGCGCATCGAGGTCGGCTACGGCCTGGAGCCAATCCTCACCGACGCCCTGTCCAGCGTCATCATCCAGAGCGCGGTCCTGCCGAAGTTCAAGGCCGGCGACATGCAGGGCGGGATCGTCGACGGGACCGACGCCGTCATCCAGCAACTGGCCCTGCCCGAGGACGAAGCCAAGGCGAAAGCCCAGCAGGCCTTCGACGTGCCGGCCACCGAGCGGTCGAGCGGCGGCGGGTCGATCTGGCCGCTGATCATCGGCCTGTTCCTCGTCGTCTTCATCGTTAGCCGCCTGTTCCGAGGCCAGCGCGGTGGCCGGTCGTCCGGCCTAGGCGGCGCCCTGCCGTGGATCATTCTCAACGGCCTGCTGAGCGGCGGCGGAGGCCGAGGCGGCGGCGGCGGCGGCGGCGGCGGCGGCTTCTCAGGCGGCGGCGGATCGTTCGGCGGCGGCGGATCGTCGGGGAACTGGTGATGAAGACCCTTTCAGAAGCCGACCAGGCCCGCATCGCCCAGGCCGTGGCCGAGGCCGAGAAGACCACGGCCGGCGAAATCTTTTGTGTGCTGGCTCCCGAGGTCGGCGACGACCGCCAGCCGCCGCTGATCTGGGCATTTGGAGCGGCCCTGCTGCTGCCGGCCATCGCCCTGGTGGCCGGCTTCCGGCCCGAAATGCTGACCCGGCTGTTCGGCGGCTGGACCGTGGGACACGCCGCCGCCCATGACGCGGCGATCCTGTCGGCCCTGCTGACCTATGCCGCCCTGCAGGCGGCGACCTTCGTCGTGGCGGCCCTGATCCTGGCCATACCGCCGGTTCGCCGCGCCTTGAGCCCCGCCTCGGCCAAGGCGGCCCGCGTGCGCCAGGCGGCCATGGACTATTTCCTGGCCAAGGACCTGCACCTGACCCGCGACCGCACCGGCGTGCTGATCTTCGCCGCCTTGGCCGAGCATCGCGTGGAAGTGATCGCCGACGAGGGCATCTATGCGCTCGCGCCGAACGCCGTCTGGGACGCGGTGGTCGCCGACCTGACAGCCGGCCTCAAGCGCGGGGCGATCGCCGATGGCTTCGTGGCCGCCGTGGCGCGCACTGGCGCGATCCTGGCCGCTCACGTCCCGCCGCGTCCTGGCGACAGTAATGAGCTGCCAGACAGCTTGACGGTTCTGCCGCGCTAAACGCCAAAGCACGCCTTCCCCAAGCGTCATCTTTCCCCCGCCCAAATCCGAGTCTAGGGTGGCCACAAATTCAAACTAACGTTTAAAGGGGAGTGCGCCCAATGCGCGAAGCGGTCATCGTCTCTTACGCTCGTACCGGTCTGGCCAAGTCGGCCCGCGGCGGCTTCAACAACACCCACGGCGCGGCCATGGCCGGCCACGCCATCCAGCACGCGGTGTCGCGCGCCGGCCTCGAAGGGGCCGAGGTCGAGGACGTGGCCCTGGGCTGCGGCGGTCCCGAGGGCGCCACCGGCATGAACGTCGCCCGCAACGCCGCCATCTGGGCCGGCCTGCCGGTCACCACCTCGGGCCAGACCATCAACCGCTTCTGCTCGTCGGGCCTGCAGGCCATCGCCACGGCCGCCAACTATGTCCGCAACGACGGGGCCAATGTCGCGATCGGCGGCGGCGTCGAGTCGATCTCGCTGGTGCAGGGCGGCGGTCACATGAACCGCTTCCACATCACCGAAGAAAAGCTGATGCGCGAGAAGCCGGCCCTGTGGATGGCGATGATCGACACCGCCGACATCGTCGCCAAGCGCTACAATATCAGCCGCGAGTACCAGGACGAATACGCCCTGCGCAGCCAGCAGCGGATCGCCGCCGCCCAGGCCAGCGGCCTGTTCGACAACGAGATCGTGCCGATGGCCACCAAGATGAAGGTGGTCGACAAGGTCACCAAGGAAGAGAGCCTCGTCGACTACGTGGTCACCAAGGACGAGTGCAATCGTCCCGAAACCACCCTGGAAGGCCTGGCCAGCCTGAAGCCGGTGATGGGCGATGGCAATTTCGTCACCGCCGGCAACGCGTCGCAACTGTCGGACGGCGCCGCCGCCGTGGTGATCATGGACGCCAAGGAAGCCGCCCGTCGCGGCCTGGAGCCGCTGGGCCTGTTCAAGGGCTTCGCCGTCGCCGGCTGCGAGCCTGACGAGATGGGCATCGGCCCGGTGTTCGCCGTGCCCCGTCTGCTGGAGCGCCATGGCCTGAAGGTCGACGACATCGACCTGTGGGAGTTGAACGAGGCCTTCGCATCGCAGTGCCTCTACAGTCGCGACCGCCTGGGCATCGATCCCGAGAAGTACAACGTCAATGGCGGCTCCATCGCCATCGGCCACCCCTTCGGCATGACCGGCGCCCGCTGCGCCGGCCACCTGCTGCTGGAGGGCAAGCGTCGCGGCGCCAAGCTGGGCGTGGTGACCATGTGCATCGGCGGCGGCATGGGCGCGGCGGGGCTGTTCGAGATCTTCTGAGGACAAGGATTGGGGGCATGTGCATGCGCATGTCCCCAGCCGCACCCCAGGTGCGCGCCCTTGAACGCCGGATATCCGCAACCATCTGTGTTGCCGATCACCGCTCATCGGAGCGGGATCCAGGACTCGCCGCCATGGCCGCCATCAAGTCGCTGTTCGCCCTGCTCGCCGTCGCCGCCGTGTCGATCGGCTTGCTGCTGCCGGTCCCCGGCGTCCACAAGGACGTCAACATGCAGGGCCGGCACGAGCTGATGGAGGTGGCGAACTAGGCTCGCCGGCGCCTAGGGCTGCTGGGCCGCCAGCGCCGCCGGCCGATCCGCGCAGCCTTTCAGCACCTCGCCATTCAGCGTCGCCTCGGCGCGATAGGCGTATTTTCGATCCGACATGCCGTCCGAACAGGCCTCGGGCGTCAGCTTGATGACCATGTGGCCCACGCCCCACGCGCCGACCTCGCCCTCGACCTTCACGCCGGTGTTGGCCGCGGTGACTTCCGACTGATCGGGACGCGACAGGCTCACGCCGTCGGCCCTGATCTTTCCGCCCCAGAACGGCTCGGTCCCCACCAGGTTGAAGTCGCCGGAGAAGTCCGGGCCGGGCGGGGCTGTGGCCGGCGCATCGGCCGGGGCCGAGGACGCGCCCTCGGACGCCCCCATCGGGGCCTCACCGCACGCCGCAAGCAACAGGATCGAGCAAACGGCGACGGTGGGACGAAGCATGGCGGCGCTATCCTCATTGGGCCAGCTCACGCTAGACTCCTCCGCGATGAATCGGAACGGCTCTCCTACCTTCTACGAATTCTTCGCCGGCGGCGGCATGGCGCGCCTGGGCCTGGGCGAGGCCTGGACCTGCGCCTTCGCCAACGATTTCGACCCCGTGAAGGCGAAGACGTATCGCGAGAATCACGCAGACGCCGGCTCTTCCAATGGCGAGGGGCACTTCCATGAAGGCGACGTCTGGAAGATTGCGCCGGACGACCTGCCCGGACAAGCCGACCTCGCCTGGGCCTCCAGCCCCTGCCAGGACTTCAGCCTGGCCGGGGCCCGCGCGGGCCTGCAGGGCGGCCGCTCCTCGGCCTTCTTCGGGTTCTGGAGGCTGATGGAGGCGCTGAGCGCTGAAGGTCGCTGCCCCGACACCGTGGTGGTCGAAAACGTGGTGGGCCTGCTGACCTCGCATGGCGGCGCCGACTTCACCGCCCTGTGCCGGGCGCTGTCCGAGCAAGGCTACCGCTTTGGTGCGCTGGAGATCGACGCGGCGCGGTTCACACCCCAGTCACGGCCCCGGGTGTTCGTGATCGCCACGCGGCTGCCGGTCGAGGGCCTGTCCGGCGAGAGCGCCTTCCACACCCGCGCCGTGCGCGAAGCCCATGCCCGCCTGCCCGCCGATTTGCAGGGCGCCTGGACCTGGTGGGGCCTGGCTGCGCCGCCGGCCCGCAATACCGACCTGGCCGCCGTGCTTGAGACCGACGACCACATGGCCTGGCGAACCGACGTGGCCACCCGGACCCTCCTCGACCTGATGGCCCCAGCCCATCGCGCGGCCGTCGAGGCTCGCAGGGCCTCGGGCGAACGCGCGGTCGGCGCGGTGTTCAAGCGCATGCGCGGCGGCGAGCAGCGGGCCGAGGTGCGGTTCGACGGCCTGGCCGGCTGCCTGCGCACCCCGCGCGGCGGCTCCTCGCGCCAGACCCTGCTGGTGATCGACCGGGGACAGGTCCGTTCGCGTCTTATCAGCCCCCGGGAGGGCGCCCGGCTGATGGGTCTGCCCGACAGCTATCGTCTGCCCAGGAGCCAGACCGCCGGCCTGCATGTGATCGGCGACGGGGTGGCGGCCCCGGTGGTGCGTTGGCTGGCGGAACAGCTTCTGACCCCGCTCGTCCTCAGGAAATCTGCGCGCCTCGCCGCCGAATGACCCGCTGACACGCCAAATCCCACGGCCTAAGGTGGGTTAAACCCAGGGCCGGCCCCAAACCTCCGACAGCGAGACTTCCCATGGACGACGCCTCCTCGACCTACGACGCAGCGCGGTTCAAGCGCAGCGGCCGCGGCAAGATCTACGACTCGATCCTCGACACGGTGGGCGACACGCCGCTGGTGCGCCTGCCCAACCTGACCGCCGAGCTGAAGCCCCAGGGCACGGTCGTGGCCAAGCTGGAATTCTTCAACCCGCTGGCCTCGGTCAAGGACCGGATCGGCGTGGCCATGGTCGAATATCTGGAGGCCAAGGGCCTGCTGCAGCCGGGCGGCGTCATCGTCGAGCCGACCAGCGGCAATACCGGCATCGCCCTGGCCTTCGTGGCCGCCGCCAAGGGCTATAAGCTGACCCTGGTCATGCCCGAGAGCATGTCGATCGAGCGCCGCAAGATGCTGCTGCTGCTGGGCGCCAAGCTGGAGCTGACCCCGGCCGAGAAGGGCATGCGCGGCGCCGTCGCTCGCGCCCAGGAGATCATCGACGCTACCCCAGGCGCGGTGATGCCCCAGCAGTTTGAAAACACCGCCAACCCGCTGATCCACCGCGTCTCGACGGCGGAAGAGATCTGGAACGACACCGCCGGCGCCGTGGACGCCGTGGTCTCGGGAGTGGGCACCGGCGGCACCATCAGCGGCATCGGCCAGGTGCTGAAGGCCCGCAAGCCGGGCCTGAAAATGGTGGCGGTCGAACCGGAAGCCTCGGCCGTGCTGTCGGGCGGCGCGCCCGGTCCGCACAAGATCCAAGGCATCGGCGCAGGCTTCGTGCCGGGCATCCTGGATCGCGGGGTGATCGACGAGATCATCCAGGTCAGCAACGACGACAGCTTCGCCATGGCCCGCCGCGCCGCCGCCACCGAGGGCCTGCCGGTCGGCATCAGCTCGGGCGCGGCCCTGACAGCGGCTTTCGACCTGGCGATGCGCGACGAGTACGCCGGCAAGCTGGTGGTGGCGATCATCCCGAGCTTCGCCGAGCGCTACCTCTCGACCGCGCTGTTCGAAGGACTCTGATCTGACCCCGGGGGCGACGGTCGTCTGTCGCCTCCGCGCGTTACGAGGCCATGACCGCCACGACCACCGACGTTTATGACGCCGCCAAGCGCTCGGCGGTGATGGCGCGGGTGAAGAGCACCGGCACCAAGCCCGAGCTGCTGATCCGCCGGATCCTCACCGACCTGGGCGCGCGGTACCGCCTGCACCGAAAGGACCTGCCGGGCTCGCCCGACGTGGTGATGCCAGGACGCCGGCTGGCGATCTTCGTGAATGGCTGTTTCTGGCACGGGCACGACTGCGCGCGCGGGTCGCGAGTCCCCAAGGCCAATCGCGACTACTGGGTCGCCAAGGTGGCGCGCAACGTGGCGCGCGACCAGCGGAACCTCACTGACCTGACGGCGGATGGCTGGCGGGTGGAGACGGTGTGGGAGTGTCAGATGAAGGATCGGGAGGCGTTGGAGGGCAGGCTAGCGGAGGTGCTCAAGAAATCCTCCTCCTGTGGGGGAGGATTTGATTAAGCCGCCGCCGCGCTTATCACCCCCGCCGACAGCACTTCACTGAGCGCCGTATAGAGCTGGCTGGGGTCGATCGGCTTGGCGACGTGGGCGTTCATGCCAGCGGCGTGGCAGGCTTCCCAGTCTTTCGGCGTGGCGGAGGCGGTGACGGCGATCACCGGGATGTCGCGGTTGGGACCTTCGCTCGCCCGCAGTTGCCGGGTGGCGTCGCGGCCGCCCATGCCGGGCATGTAGATGTCCATCAAGATGACGTCGAACATTTCGGACTGCAGCAGCTCCAGGGCCCGCTCGCCGGATTCGGCCAGGGTGGGCTGGATGTCGAAGGATTGCAAAACCAGCTCGATGGCCCGGCGGTTGACCACGTGGTCGTCGACCACCAGCACCCGGGCGCCAGCGATCGAAGCGCCGGCGACGCGGTCGTCCGCGCGCTCGGCCGCTTCGACGCGGATTTCCAGCCGGAACTTTGAACCCTTGCCGGGCTTGCTGGTCACCGTCAGGTCGCCGCCCATCAGGCGCGCCAGCTCGCGGCTGATCACTAGGCCAAGGCCCGAGCCGCCATGCTCGCGCACCACGGCCGAGGCCAGTTGGTCGAACGGCGTGAACAGCCGGTCCAGTTGCTCTTCGCTCAGGCCAGGCCCGGTGTCGGCGACCACGACCTCGAAGATCAGCGCCTCGCCGTCTTCGCGCGCGGCCAGGCGCACGGTGACCGCGCCGCGCGGCGTGAACTTGATGGCGTTGGACAGCAGGTTGTTGAGTACCTGGCGCAGGCGCATGGGATCGCCGGCCACCCAACGCGGCAGATGCGCCGCGCCCTCGACCCGCAGACGCAGGCCCTTCTTTTGGGCGTCGGGGCGCCAAAGGCGCAGGGTGTCGGCCATCGATTGGCGCAGGTCGAACGGGACCTTTTCGACACCCATCCGTCCCGCGTCGAGACGCGACAGGTCCAGCAGGTCATTGAGCAGGGTGCGCATCATGGCGCCGGCGTCACCGATCAACTGGGCGTGGGTCTTGGAGGCCGCGTCGGGCACGTCGCTGTGCAGGCGCGCGGCGCCGGCCAGGATGGCGCTGATCGGGGTGCGCAGCTCATGGCTGATCATCGCCACGAAGGCCGACTTGGCCGCCACGGCTTCCTCGGCCTCGTGCCGCCGACGCTCGGCCTCGTCCTTGGCGGCGGCCTCGGCATTCATGGCCTTCTCCAGGGTGCGGCCCGCCACCGCGACCGAGATGATCAGCAGGATGACGCCGAACCACAGGGCGTTGGCCAGGGGGGCGCCGGGATTGGCGGCCCTGGCCACGAACGGCACGATCATCAGATAGATCAGGTGGGGCGCGGCGGCCGAGATCGTCGCCGACCTCAGGCTGCTGTTGACGACGATGACATTGAGCAGGGCCCCGGCCAGCAGCAGGCCGCCCAGGGTGGGGGCGAAGCGCTCGTGCGAGGCGAACAGCGGCAAAGCGAGAAAACCGAAGATCGCCGAGGTGACGACCGGCATGATTCCCACCGCGATCCGCCGCCAGCCCTGGAAGCCGACCCCGGGATGCTTGATCGCCGCCTGGATCAGAAAAAGCTCCACCAGTTGGGCGCTCGCATAGACGCCGGCCCAGACCCAGGTCCAGGCGGCGCCGATGAAGACGTGCAACATCAGGGCGATCATCACGGTGGCGAGCACGCGCAGATAAACGTTGCCCCGCCGCGCGATCGCCGCCCGCACCTCACCCGACTGATGTTCGTTGATGCTCACGCCGCCCCCGGGTGATCCCGCGACCCCCGTCGCGCGATGGACCTAGCTCATAGCATAGAACGCTTTGACTAAGAGGGGATGAAAGCCGGCGTCTCATCGGCGCGACTCTTGGCGCGTGGCGACCGAAACCAACCTGCTACGTTGCCCAACAGGGGCTTTTTGACCGCGAGCGCGACATAAGGTGAGATTCGCGACCGTTCCTTGTCCCGCGGTTCCAGGCGGCGTGGCCGGGCGGACGCCGAACTTTCTCTGCAGCGACAACGGGTCGCAGCCTTAGATCTGCATCAGCTTAAGCCGCGCCCCGGCGCCGGAGACAAGGGTGAGGGCCGATCCGGGCAGGTCCAGGGTCTTGGCGAGGAAGACCAGCAGGCCAGCGTTAGCGGCGCCCTCGACGGGCGGGGCGGCGACCCGCACCTTCAGATAGGGTCGTCCGCCGGCCTCGACCACTCAGCTGTCGACGCCGCTCTATCGCCGCGCGGGGTATGTCCGCACGGCGATGTGTGGCTAGCCCAGGACGAGGAGCGGCGGGGCCAGATAGACGTTGAACAGGATGCGGATCACCGTCAGGGCCAACCAGGCGACGACCGGGCTGAAGTCGATGCCCCCGAGCGGCGGGACCACGCGCTGGATCGGACGCAGCACCGGGTCGGTGACTCGCTCCAACATGGTCAGCACCTGGAAGACAAAGTGGTTGCGGGTGTTGATGATGTCGAACTGCACTAGCCAGCCGACGATCGCCCTGGCGAAGATGAAGAAGATGGCCATGCCGATAACGGTGTTGACCAACCAGACGATAGCCGAGCCCATGGGCGTTCCCTACGTGACGTTATGGAGACGCATGTAGCCCTTCGGCCGTATCGCGCCAAGGACGCAACACCGTGCTTGACGCATAAGCCGCCCCGCCGTATTCCCCCGCTTCCTTGGGGCCGTAGCTCAGATGGTAGAGCGCCTCGTTCGCAATGAGGAGGTCAGGGGTTCGATTCCCCTCGGCTCCACCAAGGACTGCTCTTAAGATACGAATTCTACTCAGCAACTCCATGCCAGGCGCTGCGCGATCCCACAGACTTCCCCTCATTTTTATCGCGCTAGAGTGACACCTCATGCGGCGGTTTGGAGCGGATAGGGGCCGGCGCCGTTCATCCATTGAGCTTGGCCGCGCAGCTTGGATTTAGTACCTTATAGACGAGCAGACACCTTTTCCTGATGCGCGGTCCCTCCAGGTCCGGGACGCTATCTCTGGCGCGCGCGCCACCATGGGCGGAACGGCCGTCACGAATTGTCGCGGGCGTCGATGCCATGCAGCCATTGAAGCCAAGGCGCGAGGACAGGGGCCGGCACGGTGACCACCGATCTTCTCTGGACGTTCGTCGCCTTGGCGCTGGCCCCCTGCATCGGGAGCTTCGCCGGCTACGGCGCCCTGGCCGCGATCGCGGTCGCCTACGAGAAGCTGCGCGGCCGGCAGGCATGGGGGACCGCGATCCGCGCCTCCTGGGCGCGATCGGCGCGTGGGTCGGATGGGGCGGACTGCCCTCGGTCTTGGTCTGGGCCTGCGGCGCCGGACTGGGCTTGGCGGCGTCGACATGACGCATCGTGGACAGAGGAGGCCTCGAACGGCCGATCCGCACACCTGTGGATTTCCACAGGCGCGTTGCCACTTCCTTCGGATGGCAGTCGCCCTTACTCGACGCTGCGGCGCGCCTGTTACGCAGCGACAACCGAAACAAAGAGGCTGCGCTGCTCCATTTCAAGCCTGTTCTCCAATGAAGCTGTATTGGTAACGGATTCGACGGGTCTGGATCGCGCCGAGGATGCGCTCGATCTCGACGAAGGTTAGTTCGAACTCAGCGTGCCGTTGGCGACGCAAGTGTCCGCACAGGGGATCGTACTTGGCCATCCATTCAGCATGACGGAACGCGCCATGCTCCCTAAGAGCGCCACTCGGCCGCAATGGTGGGCGAACGTGACTGACTCCGACATGACCCATTTTCAGCGCAAGGCCTGGCGCGAGGCGGGCTACGACGCCTTCCCTCGTCGGCGGGGATCGCGTGAGGTTTAGGCGATCGGGTCAGCGAGGCCCGGCAGTTCAGCATTTGCCCTCCTAGCTTCTCGCCCGCCGGTCGGCCGAACGCATCGCTGTCTGTTCGGTCTGGACAAGGCCCGCGCGGCGCCCGACCGTCCCTCGCCGGGGGCAGGGCCCAGGCTTGAGGGGTCTGTCGTGCATATCCATAAATTCCTGCTGATGACGACCGCCTGCCTGGCCCTGGCTGGCTCGGCCCTGGCGGCGCCCGGGACCGACCTGGCCCGCCAGCGCGCCATCGCCGCCCGGGTCGAGATCGTCCGCGACGACTGGGGGATCGCCCATGTCCACGGCAAGAGCGACAGCGATGCGGTGTTCGGCATGGTCTATGCCCAGGCCGAGGACGACTTCAACCGCGTCGAGACCAACTACCTGACCGCCCTGGGCCGCACGGCCGAGGCGCCCGTGGCGTTGGGGGGCGGCGAGAAGGCGGTCTGGCAGGACCTGCGGATGAAGCTGTTCGTCGATCCGGCCGACCTTCAGGCCCGCTACGCCACCAGCCCGCCCTGGCTGAAGGCGCTGATGGACGCTTGGGCCGACGGGCTGAACTTCTACCTGGCCACCCATCCGGCCACCAAGCCCAAGGTCATCACCCATTTCGAGCCGTGGATGGCGCTGAGCTTTACCGAAGGCAGCATCGGCGGCGATGTCGAGCGGATCTCGCTGGGCGAGCTGGAGGCGTTCTATGGCAAGCCCGTCGCCTTGGCCGAGACGCGGGCCCGAGAGGTCGCAGACGCCATGGCCTTCAAGGAGCCGACCGGCTCCAATGGGATCGCCATCGCGCCGTCGATCACGCAGGACGGCCACGCCCTTCTGCTGATCAACCCGCACACCTCGTTCTTCTTCCGCTCCGAACTCCAGATGACCAGCGACGCGGGGCTGAACGCCTATGGCGCGGCGACCTGGGGGCAGTTCTTCATCTATCAGGGCTTCAACGCCCATGCCGGCTGGATGCACACCTCCAGCACCGTCGATGTGGTGGATGAGTTTGCCGAGACGATTCAGAAGAAGGACGGCAAGCTGGTCTACCGCTATGGGACCGAGGAACGCCCAGTGACGGCAGCGACCGTCGAGGTCCCCTACAGGACCGCCAATGGTTTGCTGGCCAAGAAGACCTTCACCACCTACCGCACCCATCACGGTCCGATCGTCCGCGCCCAGGACGGCAAGTGGATCGCCTTCGCCATGATGTACCGTCCGGTCGAGGCGCTGCAGCAGTCCTATCTGCGCACCAAGACCAGCGACTATGCCAGCTTTCTCAAGGTGGCCGAGCTCAAGGGCAATTCGTCGAACAACACCCTGTTCGCCGACGACAAGGGCGAGATCGCCTATCTGCACCCGCAGTTCATTCCTCAGCGCGACGACCGCTTCGATTACACCAAGCCGGTCGATGGCGCCGACCCGGCCACGGACTGGAACGGCCTGCACACGCTGTCCGAAGCGCCGCATATGAAGACCCCACCCAATGGCTGGCTGATGAACACCAATAACTGGCCCTATTCGATGGCCGGCCCCTACAGCCCCAAGCAAGCCGACTTCCCGCGCTACATGGACACCGTGGGCGAGACACCGCGGGGCGTCCACGCCACCCTGGTGCTGAGCGGCCGCAAGGACTTCACCCTGCCCGGCCTGATCGCCGCAGCCTATGACCCCTATCTGACCGCCTTCGCCGAACTGATCCCGACGCTGGCCAAGGCCTATGACGCCACGCCCGACGGCGATCCGACCAAGGCCCGCCTGGCCGCGCAGATGGCGGCGCTGAAGGGCTGGGATTACCGGTGGTCGGCCACCTCGACCGAGACCTCACTGGCGGTCTTCTGGGGCGAGGCCCTGTGGGCGAAGTCGGCGGCCGAGGCCAAAAAGCAGGGCATATCGGCCTACAAGGCCAT
The DNA here is from genome assembly GCF_049896225.1 of Caulobacter sp. DWR3-1-2. NCBI lineage: Bacteria > Pseudomonadati > Pseudomonadota > Alphaproteobacteria > Caulobacterales > Caulobacteraceae > Caulobacter > Caulobacter sp. DWR3-1-2. The sequence continues at coordinate 193,450 of NZ_JAFCTW010000004.1, forward strand.
GGCCGAGGCGATGCCCGCCCAGAAGCTGGCGGCCCTGGCGGAGGCCTCGGATAGCTTGACCGCCGACTTCGGCGACTGGCGCACGCCCTGGGGCCAGATCAACCGCTTCCAGCGCAACGATGGGGCCATCGTCCAGACCTTCGACGACGCCAAGCCCTCGATCCCTGTGCCCTTCGCCTCGGCCCAATGGGGCTCGCTGGCCTCGTTCGGGGCCAAGCGCTATCCGGGGACCAAAAGGTACTACGGGACCAGCGGCAACAGCTTCGTGGCGGCGGTGGAGTTCGGCCCCCGCGTCAAGGCCATGGCCGTTTCGGCGGGTGGCGAGAGCAGCGATCCGGCCTCGCCCCACTTCGCCGACCAGGTCCCGCGCTATGCCGGCGGCGACCTGCGGGAGGTCTATTTCTATCCCGACCAGCTGGCGGGTCACACTGAGCGCCGCTACCGGCCAGGCGAAACGCGTTGACAACTTAGACTTGAGTTTGCCGCCTTAACATCTCATGATGGCAACTTCACAGGGGTTGCTCATGCTCGGCGCTCATGGATTCCGGATGGCCCTGGTCGGCTGCGCGGCGTTGGTCCTGGCCAGTTGCGCCGTGTTCGCCCCGCCTTATGACGCCACGCTCGACCAGAAGACCACCACCGCCTACGAGGGCGTGGCCAGGCTGGCGGCCGAGGCCGAGATGGGCCTCTATCAGGACAAGGCCACCTATACCGGCAAGATCGGAACCTATGCCGACATCCAAGCCGCCCTGGCTGTGGCGGCTATCCGCGCCGGCTCCGCGCCGGTCGGCGGCAAGCCGGCGGGGGAGGCACGCGACCTGACGGTGAGCTTTCTGAAGGGCTGCAGCGGCCAGGTCTCGGGCCTGGCGACCCTTCACAAGACCTTCGGTATCGTCACCGGCACGGGGGCGACGACGGCGATGATGGTCAGCTGCGACCAGGCGGCCAAGGCCGTCGGCGCGATGAAGAACTAAGGCGGGCTCCGATGACCGACTTCGCGTCCCTCGACATCGACAGCGTCGATCAGCTGGTCTCCGTGCTCGAAGATGAGCTGGGCGGCGTCTCGACCCAGTGGTGGAACACCAACAAGGGCGTGGTCGCCGGCTATCTGCGCAGCCTGGCCGAGGCGACGATGCAGACCCGGACCGCCCTGTTCAATCAGCAGATCCCGCCCGAAGCGGCCGACATGATCATCCACAACCAGGAACTGGCCTTCAACCAGACCCTGCAGTTCACGAAGTTCACGACCCTGGTGTTGGCGCAGCAGCTCCTGAACGCGGCGTTCAAGGTGATCGGCTGGGTGATCTTCAACAAGACGGGGATTAACCTGGCGCCCAACCTGGTGCAGCCGACGGATGGCGCCAGCGGCTGAGGCGCGCATGCTCCCTCTCCCAGAGGGAGAGGGAGAGGGCCCAGACGTTCGATCTATGCCCGAACCCGGCCTAGCCTTCGCGCTGGTCGCGCTTGGCCAGCACCCGCAGGCGCAGGGCGTTGAGCTTGATGAAGCCGCCGGCGTCGCGGTGGTCGTAGGCGACCTTGCCCTCTTCGAAGGTGACCAGGTCCTGATCATAGAGACTGTAAGGGCTTGTCCGGCCGATGATCGAGACATTGCCCTTGTAGAGCTTGACCCGCACCTGGCCGGTGACCTTGGCCTGGCTGTAGTCGATGGCCGCCTGCAGCATCTCGCGTTCGGGGGCGAACCAGAAGCCGTTGTAGACGAGCGATGCGTACTTCGGCATCAGCTCGTCCTTCAGGTGCATCGAGCCGCGGTCGAGGGTGATGCTCTCGATGCCACGGTGAGCCGCCAGCAATATCGTGCCGCCTGGGGTCTCGTAGACGCCGCGCGACTTCATGCCGACGAAGCGGTTCTCGACCAGATCCAGCCGACCCACGCCGTTGTCGCGGCCCAGTTCATTGAGCTTGGTCAGCAGGCTGGCTGGTGAAAGCGCCACGCCGTCGATGGCGACCGGGTCGCCCTTCTCGAAATTGATGGTGAAGACGTGCGGCTTATCGGGCGCGTCTTCTGGCGCAATGGTGCGCATGTGCACGAATTCGGGAGCCTCGACGGCCGGATCTTCCAGCACCTTACCTTCCGACGAGGAGTGCAGCAGGTTGGCGTCGACGCTGAACGGCGCCTCGCCGCGCTTGTCCTTGGTGATCTGGATCTGGTGCTTCTCGGCGAAGTCCAGCAGGGCCTCGCGCGACTTGAAGTCCCACTCGCGCCACGGGGCGATCACGTGGATGTCGGGCTCGAGCGCGTAATAGCCGAGCTCGAAACGGACCTGGTCATTACCCTTGCCGGTGGCGCCATGGCTGACCGCGTCGGCGCCGACCTTGCGGGCGATCTCGATCTGCTTCTTGGCGATCAGCGGCCGGGCGATCGAGGTGCCCAGCAGATACTGGCCCTCATAGACCGTGTTGGCGCGGAACATCGGGAAGACGTAGTCGCGCACGAACTCCTCGCGCACGTCCTCGATGAAGATGTTCTCCGGCTTGACGCCTGCGGCCAGGGCCTTGGCCCGCGCCGGCTCGATTTCCTCGCCCTGGCCCAGGTCGGCGGTGAAGGTCACGACCTCCGCGCCATATTCGGTCTGCAGCCACTTGAGAATGATCGAGGTGTCGAGACCGCCCGAATAGGCAAGCACGACCTTCTTCACGGGCTTGGCGGCCATGGGCGGGAGTCCTTTTAGAAAAACACAAAAGTCGGAGAAACAAGGCTCGCGGGGGCGTTTAGCGCGGTTTCGCGACGATTGAAACGCTAGCGTTGGCGCCAGACGCTCAGAGCTTGATCTGGCCTTCCTCGGCCAGCTGGTTGAGCGCGCGGCGGACCTGGGTCAGGTGGACCACCGCGAAGATCGCCGCCAGGATCGCCCGCACGCACAGCAGGATGATCGCCACGTCCAGCCCCGCCGGCTTGCGGCTCTCGGCCATCAGCCACAGGCTGAGCAGGAAGGTCGCGGCCGGCAGGGCGATCAGCGCCGCCCCGCGCGAGGCCCGCCACACCGTGGCCCCCGCCGGCGACCACAGCACCGGAAGCTTGACGTCCTTGCCGATCTTGCCCCAGGCCATCCGCGAGGCCCCGGCCATGATCGACAGCGACAGGATCCAAAGCACGTCGCCGATGACGCCCAGGAGGTTCACGAGCGTGTCTCAGCACGACGGGCTCTTTGACGTTTGACCGCCGCAAGCCATCCCGCTTGCATGAAGACTGTCCCAAACAGCCAAAAAATCACAAAGCCTGACGCGAGATCGAACGCCCCATCCTCACGGACGAAAGCAGGGATCAGGCCTCCACCCAGAACAGCCATCGAGAGCGGCCCCCAGATGTGAAGCCGGGAATTCTTTCGCGTGCACGATCCCCACTGGCGTGTCTGAATTTCCTCGAAGGGCTTGGTCAGACGCCACGCCTTGCCCGCCAGCATGGCGCACACCGCAACGACCGCGACCCAAACGCCTAGCAGGATCGCGCCTGCGGTCATCTAGACCGTCACCTGCGCGCCCAGCTCGACCACCCGGCCCGGCGGGATCTTGAAGAAGTCGGTCGGATTAGCGGCGTTCTTCATCAGGAAGATGAAGATCCGGTCCTGCCAGAGCGGCATGCCGCTATTGGCCGACGGCACGATCGAGCGGCGGCCCAGGAAGAAGCTGGTGGCCATGATGTCGAACTTCAGCCCCTGCTGCTTGCGCAACAAGGCCAGGGCCTTGGGCACATTGGGGCTTTCCATGAAGCCGTAGAAGATCTCGACCTTCTTGAAATCGGCGTTGATCGCCTGGGTGCGGATGCGGTCGTCCTCGGCCACCCGGGGGGTCTCGGCGGTACGGACGGTCAGCACCACATTGCGCTCATGCAGCACCTTGTTGTGCTTGAGATTGTGCATCAGCGCGACCGGGGTCATGTCAGGATCTGAGGTCAGGAAGATCGCCGTGCCGGGGCAGCGGTGCGGCGCGCGGGCCCGCAGGATCTCCATCAGGTCGACCAGGGGGACGGAGTCCCGGCGGGTCTTGTCGGTGAGGATCTGGCTGCCGCGCACCCAGGTGGCCATGATCGTGAACAGCGCCGCGCCGATCAACACGGGCAGCCAGCCGCCGGTGAAGAACCGCAAGGCGTTGGCTGACAGGAAGGTCAGGTCCAGCAGCATGAAAGGGATCAGGAAGGCCAGGGCGGCGGGGGTCTTCCAGTTCCACAGCCGGCGCATGACGATATAGGCCATGCAGGTGGTGACCACCATGGTGCCGGTCACCGCCAGGCCATAGGCGTGAGCCAGGGCCGACGAGGTCTGGAAGGTGAACATGATCGCCAACACTCCCAACAGCAGCATGGTGTTTAGCTGCGGCACGAAGATCTGGCCTGACTGGGTCTCCGACGTGCGCTTGATATCCTGGCGCGGCATCAAGCCCAGCTGGATCGCCTGCTGGGTCAGGGAAAAGGCTCCGGTGATCACCGCCTGGCTGGCGATGACGGTGGCCGCGCCGGCCAGCAACACCAGCGGCAGCCGCAGGAACTCGGGAGCCATCTCGAAGAACCAGTTCAGCTCCGGCATCGGCCGGCCTGCCGCTTCGGCGACGTCGAGGGTGTGGAGGGCGAAGGCGCCTTGGCCCAGATAGTTCACCGCCAGGCAGGGCAGGACGAAGAATAGCCAGGCGGCCTGGATCGGCCAACGCCCGAAGTGGCCCATGTCGGCCGACAGGGCCTCGGCCCCGGTGACGGTCAGGAACACCGCGCCCAGCACGATGAAGCCGGCCATGCCATGGTCGAACAGGAAGGCGACGGCGTAGTAGGGGTTGATCGCGGCCACGATGCCGGGATTGTCGGCCAGGTGATAGGCGCCCAGGACCAGCATCACCGCAAACCACACGGCGCAGACCGGGCCAAACAGCTTGCCGACCGTGGCCGTGCCCCGGCTCTGGATGAAGAACAGGCCCAGAAGCATCACGGTGGCGATGACCAGCACCACCTGGGTGGTGACGTGGGCCTCAAGCGCCGGAATGGTCCTCAAGCCCTCGACCGCCGAAAGCACGGAAATGGCCGGGGTGATCACCGCGTCGCCATAGAACAGCGCCGCGCCGGTGACGCCCAGCACGAAGACCAGCGTCGTGCGCCGCCCGATGGCCCGTTGCGCCAGGGCCATCAGCGACAACACCCCGCCTTCGCCCTTGTTGTCGGCGCGCATGATGAACAGCACGTATTTGACGGTCACGACGAGGATCAGCGCCCACAGGGCCAGCGACACCACGCCGAGAATCTCGGATCGGGTGATGCCGTCCTTGGCGGCGGCGTGCAGCGCTTCCTTGAAGGCGTAAAGCGGACTCGTGCCGATGTCGCCGAACACGACACCGACAGAGCCGACGGCCAGGGCCAGGAAACTATGACCTTTTACGGCATGGCCTGCTTGCGGAGGGACGTCACATGGGGCGGCGCTATTGGGAGCGGGTGCGCCAGAGGCTTCGGAAGCCATTCAATCCCTCCGGGGTCGCCCTCGCAAAACGCGGTGCGGAGCCCCATATCGGTCAAGCGGGGCGCGATACACCCAATCCTGCTCCGGTTCAATCGCGACCTGATCCGGTATAACAACGATAGTTTTCGCCCTAGGCGGTTTTTCGCCGCCGATAATTTTTGATTGAACGCGCGAGCGACGCCCTTAGGGTCCTGCCACAGAAAAATGTCCGACAGTCAGAAATTCCCCGTGGCGGCCCACGCCCTCGCCTATCTGGCGCACAAGAACGCCTTTTCGGCGGATCGCGCCGTGGCGAGCGCCGAACTGGCCGCCTCCGTCCCGACCAACCCCGTGGTGGTTCGCCGGGTCACCGCCATGCTTGGCAAGGCGGGACTGATCGGCGCGCGGGCCGGGGCCAATGGCGGCGCCTGGCTGCTGAAGCCGCCGGAACAGATCACTCTGGACGTGGTGTTGCGAGCCGTGAACGGCTGCGCCCACCTCGGCGTCGCGCCCAAGGGCGTCAAGGGCTGCCCGGTCGGCGAGAAGATTCCCGACGCCGTGCGCGGCGCCATGGCCGCCGCCGACACTGCCGTAGCCGAACGTCTGGCCCAGATCTCGGTGGCCGACCTGCTGTCGGGCGCGGCGAACGCGTCGTCGGTTGCGGCCTAGTCTAGAAGACGTCGGCCGCATTGGCGGTCGGCTTCGCGCCGGGCAGCGCGCGACGCACCAGGATCCAGACGCCTGAGCCGATCGCCGATATGCCAGCGTTCATGAACAGGCCGATCACGAGAAGAAAGGCCAGAACGCCCAAGGCCTGAGCGGGGTTGGTGGCCGCCTGGCCGTTCATGTTGAACATCCCCGGCGCCGTCGCCACCATCAGCAGCCCGAGGCCGGAGAACGCCAACTGACAGGTCGCCGCAATGGTGAAGGTCACCACGAACAACGCCCCAAACGACGCCGATCTCAGGTAGGACATTCAGATTTTTCCCTGGGTCAGCGATCCACCTCGTCACCCTGGCGGGTCACATCGGAATTGTCGAGCTTGGCGCTGTCACGCCGCCTGAAGCGGCCCTCAGAATAACTGCACCATTAACTGTTACTGATCTCCTGCCGTCGCCGGGACCGTGATTATGTAATCGCTACCGTTTCAGTTTCGAAACGGCCACCGGTATCACGGGCATCCGCCATGAGCAAAGTCGCCATCGTTTATCGCTCGGGTTACGGCCACACCGCCGTCCTGGCCGAAAGGGTCGCCGAAGGCGTCCGTGACGCCGGCCAGACCCCGGTCCTGCTGAAGATCGAAAACGCCGCCCAGGACTTCGCGCCGCTGATCGACAAGATCAGCCAGGCCGACGCCGTCGTCTTCGGCGCCCCCACCTATATGGGCGACGTCTCCGGCGTGTTCAAAGTCTTCGCCGACGCCACCGCCGCCCGAGATCACCCCGCCGGCCGGCGACCGCGAGACCGCCCGCCTGCTGGGCGTCCGCGTCGCCGAAGCGGCCGTGCGCTGGACGCGCGGCGCCCAGCCGGCGCTGAGCGAAGCCGCCTAGCCGACACCACCGTCCATCCTTCCTGATCCCCCAGTCCGAAGGACGGGCCTGGGGCGCTGAGCCCGAGCGCCCACTCGCTTCTTTCGTGCGTCAGGGACGCGCTTGCACCAAATCGGCCGCCGTGCTTCGTCTTGGCGACCCTTGACCTCGCTTGGACATAACCCCGCATGGCCCGCCGTCTCGCCCTGATCACCGGCGCCTCCGCCGGCATCGGGGCCGCCTTCGCCCGCATCTATGCCAGCCACGGCTATGACGTGGCCCTGACCGCCCGGCGGCTGGACCGGCTGGAGGCCCTGGCCGCCGAGATCCGCCTGCGGTTCGGCGTCGAGGCCTATCCGATCGCAGCCGACCTGGCCGACCCCGCCGGCGTTGACACGGTGCTGGCCGGGATCGAGGCCCAGGGCCGGGTCGTAGACGCCCTGGTCAACAACGCCGGCTACGGCCTGCCCGGGACCTATGCCGCCACCCGCTGGGAGGACCAGGCCGCCTTCCTGCAGGTGCTGCTGGTCTCGGTCTGCGGCCTGACCCACAAGGTGCTGCCAGGCATGGTCGAGCGCGGCTACGGCCGGATCGTCAATGTCGCCTCGCTAGCCGGCCTAACCCCCGGCGCGGCCGGCCACACGCTCTACGCGGCGACCAAGAGCTTCCTGGTGAAGTTTTCCCAGAGCCTGCACCTGGAAAACCAGGCAACGGGCGTGCATGTCTCGGCCCTGTGCCCCGGCTTCACCTGGTCGGAATTCCACGACGTCAACGGCACCCGCGCCCAGGTCAGCCAGTCGCTGCCGACCTGGCTGTGGCTGGGCGCTGACGAAGTCGCCGCCACCGGCTACGAGGCCGCCGAGGCCAACCGTGTCGTCTGCGTGCCCGGCGCGCCGAACAAGGCCATCGCCGTGCTGGCCAAGTTGATCCCGGACGACTGGGCCCTGGCGCTGATGGCCAGCCAGGGCGGGCGGTTTCGGAAGCTTTAGAGCATTTCCCGACCTGACTGCGTCAGGCCGTGAGCTCTAATCTTCTGTTTTGACGCATTTTTCTTCACGCGAACCGGAACCACTTCGCCCGAAAAATGCTCTAGGTTTGCGTTCTGCTCCCCTTTTCGGCCCCACAAGGGGAGGCGATCGCGCAACGATCGGTGCGGAGATTTGGGATTGTCGATCCGGGTTGTGGCGCCTGCGGACCAGACCTCACCCAAAACCTAGCCACCACCGACACTTCCCCCTATACCGCCCGCATGTTTGAAGGCTTCTCCCCCCTCGCCCGCGACGCTCGCGCCTGGCCGTTCGAGCAGGCGCGCGCCCTGCTGGCCCGCGTGCTGCGCCTGCGGCTGTCCGACGCCGAGCGCGATCTCGCCTCGGTCTTGATCAACAGCGGCAAGGCCAACGAAGCCGTCAAAATCTTCCCGGCCCTGGGCCGGGCGGTGATCCTGGAGACTGGTTATGGGCCCTCGGGCCTGCCGCATCTGGGCACCTTTGGCGAGGTGTCGCGCACGACCATGGTGCGCATGGCCTTCCGCGCCCTGACCGACGACGCCATCCCCACGCGCCTGATCGCCTTCAGCGACGACATGGACGGCCTGCGCAAGGTGCCGGACAATATCGAGAACAAGCAGCCGCTGATCGAGGACCTGGGCAAGCCGCTGACGGTTGTCCGCGACCCGTTCGGCACGCACGAGAGCTTCGGCGCCCACAACAACGCCCGCCTAAGCGCCTTCCTCGACGGCTTCGGCTTCGAGTACGAGTTCGTCTCCTCGACCGAGTGCTACAAGGGCGGCAGGTTCGACGAGACCCTGCTGACCGCCCTGGCTCGCTTCGACGCCATCCAGAAGGTCATGCTGCCAACCTTGGGCGAGGAGCGCCGCGCCAGCTATTCGCCGTTCCTGCCCATCAGCCCCTCGACCGGCCGCGTGCTGCAGGTCCCGACGCTCGAGCGCGACGTCGAGAAGGGCACGATCGTCTTCGAGGACGAGGACGGTTCCAAGGTCGAGGTCCCCGTCACCGGCGGCCACGTCAAGATGCAGTGGAAGCCCGATTGGGCCATGCGCTGGACGGCGCTGGACATCGACTACGAGATGAGCGGCAAGGACCTGATCGACTCGGTCAAGGCCTCAGCTCAGATCTGCAAGGCCCTGGGCGGCGTGCCGCCGGAGGGCTTCAATTACGAGCTGTTCCTCGACGAGAACTCGCAGAAGATCAGCAAGTCCAAGGGCAACGGCCTGTCGATGGAAGACTGGCTGCGCTACGGCGCGCCGGAAAGCCTGTCCTACTACATGTTCCAGAGCCCGAAATCGGCCAAGAAGCTGTTCTTCGACGTCATCCCCAAGGCGACGGACGAATATCTCCAGCAGCTCGACGCCTACCAAAAGCAGGAGCCGGCCAAGCAGTTGGATAACCCCGTGTGGCACGTCCATTCGGGCCGGCCGCCGCAATATGGCTCGCCGGTGTCGTTCAGCCTGATGCTGAACCTGGTGTCGGCCGCCAACGCCTCGGACAAGGCGATCCTCTGGGGCTTCCTGTCGCGCTATATTCCTGGCGCGACGCCGGAGGGCCAACCGCTGCTGGACCGCCTGGCCGACTACGCGATCAACTATTACGAGGACTTCGTGAAGCCCACGAAGGCCTTCCGCGCGCCGAGCGATCAGGAACGCGCCGCGATCCTCGACCTGGCGACGCGGCTGAAGGCCCTGCCTATCGGCTGCCAGGACGCCGAGCTGATCCAGAACGAAGTGTTCGCTGTCGGCAAGGACCACGCCTTCGACCCGCTGCGCGGCTGGTTCCAGGCGCTGTACGAAGTGCTGCTTGGCCAGAGCCAGGGCCCGCGCTTTGGCTCCTTCGCCGCGATCTTCGGCCTGGACCGCACCGTGGCGCTGATCGAAGAAAAGCTGGCCTAGGCAGGCACGGTGTTCGCGACTGCGACACCGTGCCTCAACAGATGAACGAAGTCTGAACCCGCGGTTAAGGGTCTGTCCGCAATTGTGTGTCTAGTCTGTGGTTATCAGAACCAAGGTTAGACCGATGGCTTCCTTTACCCTTCGCCCTTCAGATCGTACCGAATTCGACTCGTTGCTCGGCGAACTGGCGTCTCAGTTTCCAGCGGCGCATGTCGAGGCGGCGCATAACGACAACTTCGCGTCCTACCGGGTCGATGTCTCTTGTGACGCGCCGTGGGAAGGCGACCTGACCGCCTGGTTGCAGACCAAGCACGGCGACTGCCCCCGTACTTAACGGTCGCGCCGCGATCCTACTGGCTTGCCCAGAGGATGCGGGCGATCCACACCACCTCGGCCAGGTCCAGCGTGAGATCCTGGCCCTCTCGCGTCAGCGAAGCCAATTCCACGCTGCGGGCCGTGACCCGCGCCAGCTCCTTGACCAGCAGTTCGCCGCTCGCGGTCTTGACCACCACCCGGTCGCCACGGCGGGGCTCGACCGATGGCGAAACCAGAATGCGGTCGCCGTCGCGAAATAGCGGGGCAAGGGCGTCGCCGGTGATCTCCAGGGCATAGACCCCGTCCTCACCTAGTCCCGGAAAATCGATCTGGTCCCAGCGGGTCCCGACCGGCGCGCCCGCTTCGTCGAACACGCCGTCGGACCCCGCCTGGGCGAAACCGATCAAGGGCACAGCGCGCGGATTAGGCGGCCGGACCCGCTCTGTCAGGGCCGCGAATTCGGAAAATCCGACACCGGTGGCTTCCAGAACCTTGGCCAAGCTTTCGGTCGAAGGCCAGCGCGGCCGGGTGTCGCCCTCGCCGCGCTTGGAGCGGTTGAAGCTGGTGGGGTCGAGGCCCGCCATCTTGGCCATGGCCGAGGGGCTCATGTCGAAGCGCCTAGCCAAGGCGTCGATCGCGGTCCAGATTTCGGTGTGCGACAGCGACGACATAGGGCGTTCCTGAGCCTGGAAAGGCGTCCTGAAAATATGCCTACGCCCTAGGAATGTAAACCTAACCTCGGCGGGGTTAGTTGACGTTTACGTAAACGTTGACGTTGGATTGTCGCGGGCATATGGTGATCGTCGATAACCAACCGGCCCGTCCCCAGAAGTCGGGCCTGCCCAGGGAGGGTTTTGATGTTGGCCGACCTTCGACGTCCAGAACGCACTTTCACCATCCGACAGCTCTGCAACGAGTTCAAAGCCACGCCGCGGGCGCTGCGCTTCTATGAAGACAAGGGTCTGCTGACCCCGGCCCGCGAGGGCCTCAACCGCGTCTATTCCCACAAGGACCGCGTCCGCCTGCAGCTGATCCTGCGTGGCAAGCGCGTCGGCCTGTCGCTGTCGGAAATCCGCGAACTGCTCGACCTCTATGACGAGAACGATGACGGCGCGGCCCAGATGGCCCGCTCGCTGAAGAAGTTCCGGGAGCGCGCCAATGCGCTGGAACAGCAGCGCGAGGACATCGACGGCGCCCTGATCGAACTGCGCGAAGCTTGCGCCCGCCTTGAGCGGCGGCTTTCCGAAATTCGGCCCGACCTGCTGCCCCGCGCCGCCGACTATGACCAGGTGCTCCGCGCCCGGCTCGACGGTCACGGCGACGTCGCCCTCGGCAAATAGACTGCGTTTCCGCTCGCTTTGCACACGACCGCGATCGCGAGCGGATCCACATCCCTTGTCTTCGACCCGCCCTCTCCCGACCTGCCTGACCAGGACTGATTCATGACCTACCAGCCGCCCGTTCGCGAATACGCCTTCCTTCTGCGCGACGTGCTCAACATTGATCAGCATGGCGACCTGCCCAGTTTCGCCGACGCGTCGTTCGAGACGGTCGAGCAAATCCTCGAAGCCGCCGGCCAGTTCACCGGCGAGGTCCTGGCCCCGCTGAACCACATCGGCGACCAGCAGGGCTGCGTCTGGAACAGCGACTTCACGGTCAAGACCCCCGACGGCTTCGCCGCCGCCTACAAGCAACTGTGCGAAGGCGGCTGGACGGGCCTGGGGTCAGACCCGGCCTATGGCGGTCAAGGCCTGCCCCATGTCGTCAACCTGGCCTTCAGTGAGATGTCGAGCTCGGCCAACATGGCGTTCTCGATGTATCCTGGCCTGGCCCACGGCGCCTATTCGGCCATCCACACCGGCGGCAGCGACGTTCAGAAAGACCTCTACCTGCCCAAGATGGTCTCGGGCGAGTGGACCGGCACCATGAACCTGACCGAGCCGCACTGCGGCACGGACCTGGGTTTGCTGCGCACGAAGGCGGTTCCGGAAGCCGACGGCGCCTACCGCATCACCGGCCAGAAGATCTGGATCTCGGCCGGCGAGCACGACATGGCCGACAACATCGTCCACCTGGTGCTGGCCCGCATCGAAGGCGCCCCGGCCGGCGTCAAGGGCATCAGCCTGTTCATCGTGCCAAAATTCCTGCCGAAGGAAGACGGCTCGGTTGGCGAGCGCAACGACGGCGTCAAGTGCGTCGGCCTCGAAGAGAAGATGGGCATCCACGGCAACGCCACCTGCGTCATGCAGTACGAGGACGCCAAGGGCTGGCTGATTGGCGAGGAGAACAGCGGCCTGAAGCTGATGTTCGTGATGATGAACGAGGCCCGGCTCGGCGTCGGCCTGCAGGGCATCGCCCAGGCCGAGGCGGCCTATCAGGCCGCCGCCGCCTTCGCCAAGGACCGCCTGCAAGGCCGCTCGCTGACCGGCCCGAAGAACCCCGATGGCCCGGCCGACCCGATCATCGTCCACCCGGACGTGCGTCGCATGCTGTTGGAGAGCAAGGCCCTGATCGAAGGCGGCCGCGCCTTCCTGTTCTGGACGGCCCTGCACGGCGACCTGGCCCACCAGCACCCCGACGAGACCGTCCGCACCAAGGCCGAGGACTATATGGGCCTGATGACACCGGTGCTGAAAGGCTACCTGACCGACAAGGGCTTCAAGATCTGTTCGGACGCCATGCAGGTTCACGGCGGCAGCGGCTTTACCGAGCACTTCCCGGCCAGCCAATATCTGCGCGATGTGCGCATTTCGCTGATCTATGAGGGCACCAATGGCATCCAGGCCCTGGACCTGGTGGGACGCAAGCTGGCCTCCAAGGGCGGCCGCGCCGTGATGACCTTCTTCCAGGAAGTCGACCAGTTCATTGGCGAAAACGACACCGACGAGGCCCTGAAACCGTTCGTGACCGCCCTGGCCGGCGTGAAGGCCCAGCTGCAGGACGGCACGATGTGGCTGATGCAAAACGGACTGCAGAACCCCGACAACGCCGGCGCCGCCTCCACCGACTACATGCACCTCTTTGGCCTGACCGGGCTGGCCTACATGTGGACGTTGATGGTCAAGGCCGCCAACGCCAAGATCGCCGCCGGCTCGACCGACCCGTTCTTCACCACCAAGATCGTCACGGCCAAATATTTCATCGAGCGCGTCTTGCCTGACGCTGGGGCGCATCTGGCCAAGCTGAAGACCGGCTCGGCCACCCTGATGGCCCTGCCTGCGGAGGCTTTCTGATCATGGGCGTGCTCCAAGTCGAAAAGCCGGCCTTCATGGCTGAAGAAGACATCTCGATCTTCGAGGACGCGGTCGGCAAGTTCTTCGACGAACACGCCCCAGAGGCCGTGGTGGCGACCTGGCGCAAGAACCACGTCGTCGACCGCGAGATGTGGAACAAGGCCGGCCGAGCCGGACTGCTGGGCCTGACCGTTCCGGAAGCCTACGGCGGGGCTGGCGGCGACTATCGCCATGAGGCCGTGCTGATGGAACAGCTGGGCCTGAAGGGCGTCGATGGCTTCGGCATCAGCCTGCACAACGCTATCGTCGCTCCGTACATTCTCGTTTACGGCACCGAGGAGCAAAAGCAGCGCTGGCTGCCGCGCCTGTGCACCGGCGAACTGGTCGGCGCCATCGCCATGACCGAGCCCGGCGCGGGCTCGGACCTGCAGGGGATCACGACCACCGCCAAGCAGGTCGGCAACCAGTATGTGATCAATGGGTCCAAGACCTTCATCACCAACGGCCAGACCGCCAACCTGATCATCGTCGTCGCCAAGACCGACGCCGCGGCCGGGGCGCGCGGCACCAGCTTGCTGATCGTCGAGACCGACGGCGCTGAGGGCTTCGAGCGCGGCCGCAATCTCGACAAACTGGGCCACGATGCCCAGGACACCTCCGAGCTGTTCTTCAACGACGTCAAGATCCCGACCGAGAACCTGTTGGGCAGCGACGAGGGCCAGGGCTTCTTCCAGCTGATGGGCCAGCTGCCCCAAGAGCGGCTGAACATCGCCGTCCAGGGCATGGCCACGATCGAGCGGGCGCTGGAGCTGACGATCGACTACGTCAAGCAGCGCAAGGCGTTCGGCAAGGTGATCCTCGACTTCCAGAACACCCAGTTCGTGCTGGCCGAATGTAAGACCGAGGCGACCGTCGCCAAGGTGTTCGTCAACCACTGCACCGAGCGCCACCTGAAAGGCGAGCTCGACGCCGCCACCGCCTCGATGGCCAAGTACTGGGTCAGCGACCTGGAGAACAAGATCGTCGATCGATGCCTGCAGCTGTTCGGCGGCTATGGCTTCATGAACGAATATCCGATTGCCCGGATGTACCGCGACAGCCGCGTGCAGCGCATCTACGGCGGCACCAACGAGATCATGAAGCTGCTGATTGCTAGGACGCTGTGATGCTGTTCGCCGCCGCTCCCCCTGCCCCCGCCGTCGCGCCAGACGCTCGCTCGGCCATGGTCTGTGTGATCGCGGCCGGCCGCCGGCCGCTGAACTTCTCAGGCCAGCTGGTCGCGACCAAGCCCGGCTACAAGCCGCCGGCCGGCACGGCCTTCGATCTGCCGCTGACGGCGGGCAAGCCGCAGTGCAACCACCTGCTGCGTTCCAAGGTGGCGCAGTGGTCGCTGAGCGTGAACACGCCCGGCTTCACGGCCTGCAAGCTGCCGGTCCCGGAATTTGGCTACACCGTGACCTATTCGGCCCAGGCCGGCGCCCGGGGCTTGGCCTGCGCGCCGAAGTCTCGCGCCCCGATCGGGACGTGGAAATAGTGACCCGCGCCTCAGGCCTCGTTGACGCTGTTGGCCTTGATCTTGGCGGCCCCGCGGGCGTCCAGGTCCTGGCGCGTGGCCTCGAGGCTGAGCGGACCCAAGAGCGTGGCGTTCACCGCGTCCATGCCGGGCGCCGCCACGCCCGGCCTTCGGGCGATCAGGTAGCGCAGGCTCAGCCGCTCGTTGTCGGCGGCGTCGGGTTGGGTGCCGTGCAGGGTGCAGGCGTGCCACATGGCGGCATAGCCGGTCGTGCCGGTCAGCAGGTGCTGGCGGGTCTGGACCTCGTGGCCGCGACCGTCGCGATAGAGCCAGCCGTCACCCTTCTTCGTCAGGGCGTGCGGAAACAGCGTCCCGCCCAGCCTGTGGCTGTCCTCCAGCAGGAACAGCGGGGCGTCGTGCGTCCCGACGTCGTGCAGATAGATGTACAGGGTGATGAAGTCGGCTTCCCGGTCCTTGTAGTCGATCAAGTCCTGGTGGAAGTCGATGCCGTAGAAATAGGTGATGTCCCGGAACGGAGCCTTCACATAGGCGCCCAGGTTGTTGACCGGGTTGCCAGCGATGCGGGCCTTCAGCCAGTCGGGCACGACGCTGGACGGCACGCCGCAGATCAGCTTTTTGAGCAGGATTTCGTAGCCCTCGCCGAGCAGGGCTTCGAGCGCCGCGACGATCGCCGGGTCGTTCTCGACGAACGCCAGGTCGGCCTCGAACCGCTCCAGCAGGTTCCTGCCGGGCGCGGGATTGACCCCTATATATTGCGGATCGGCGTCGAACTGCGCTTCCGACAGGAAGAGGTCCGCATCGAAGGTCCGAAGGTCGCGAATCTTGGCCAGCAGTTCGCCGGCGCCCGCCGGGTCCACCCCGGCCTCGAACACATGATAACCGCGCGCGATGAAGTCGCTCACCACCGGGTGGGCTTCGTTCGTCGAACGCTCCGCTACCGTCATCGTCCTGGTCTCCAGATCACCGGAATCAGACGCTTTTTTGGTTAACGAACCATCCAAGACTACGCAGGAAGGAGCCATCAAATGGCCGACGCTTACATCTTTGACGCCGTGCGCACGCCGCGCGGCAAGGGTAAGAAGGACGGATCTCTGCACGAGATCACCGCCCTCTCCCTGGCCACCCAGGTTCTCGAGAACCTCCGCGATCGAAACGGCCTCGACACGTCCTATGTCGACGACGTCGTGCTGGGCTGCGTCGCTCCGGTCGGCGAACAGGGCAGCGACATCGCCCGCACCGCAGTGCTGACCGCCGACTATGCCGAGAGCGTGGCCGGCGTGCAGATCAACCGGTTCTGCGCCTCGGGCCTGGAAGCGGTGAACATGGCCGCGGCCAAGGTCGCCTCGGGCGAGGCCCAACTGACCATCGGCGGCGGCGTCGAAAGCATGAGCCGCGTGCCCATGGGCAGCGACGGCGGCGCCTGGCCCACCGACCCGTCCTCGGCCTTCAAGACCTATTTCGCCCCCCAAGGCGTCAGCGCCGACCTGATCGCCACCCTCTACGGCTTTAGCCGCGACGACGTCGACGCCTATGCGGTGGAAAGCCAGAAGCGCGCGGCGGCCTCCTGGGCCGACGGCCGCTTCAGGAAATCAGTGATCTCGGTCAAGGACCAGCTGGGCCTGACCATCCTGGATCACGACGAAACCGTGCGCGGCAATACGACCATGCAGACTCTGGCCGCGCTGAACGCCTCGTTCCAGGGCATGGGCGACATGGCCTTCGACGCGGTGGTGCAGCAGCGCTACCCGCAGGTCGAAAAGGTAAATCACGTCCACCACGCCGGCAACAGCTCTGGCATCGTCGACGGCGCCGCTGGCGTGCTGATCGGCACCAAGGAAATGGGTGAGGCCTTGGGCCTCAAGGCACGCGCCCGCATCAAGGGCGCGGCCTCAATCGGCAGCGAGCCCTCGATCATGCTGACCGGCCCTTCGCTGGTCACCGAGAAGTTGCTGAAGAGGCTGAAGATGGAGGTCAGCGACATCGACCTCTATGAACTGAACGAAGCCTTCGCCGCCGTCGTTCTGCGCATGATGCAGGCGCTGAACATCCCGCACGACAAGATGAACGTGAACGGCGGCGCCATTGCCATGGGTCACCCCCTGGGCGCCACCGGCGCGATGATCCTGGGCACCATGCTCGACGAGTTGGAGCGCTCCGACAAGGAAACCGCCCTGATCACCCTGTGCGTCGGCGCCGGCATGGGCACCGCCACCGTCATCGAACGCGTCTAGGATCTAGGATTTAGCATCATGGAAAACTTCAAGATCGAGGTCGACAGCGACGGGATCGCCCTCGTCACCTTCGACGTGCCCGGCCGGACGATGAACACCCTGACCGCCTCGGTGATCCGCGAGATCGGCGAAGTGGTCGAGGCCATCAAGACCGACGACGCCATCAAGGGCGCCGTGCTGACCTCGGGCAAGACCACCGGCTTCTGCGCCGGGGCCGACCTGGGCGAACTCGGCGGCGCCGAGGGCGGCATCGGTGGGGGTGATTTGAAGGCGGCCTTTGACGCCGGCTTCGCGCTGAACAAGGCCTTCCGCGCCCTGGAGACCGGCGGCAAGCCGATCGCGGCGGCGATCAATGGCCTGGCCCTGGGCGGCGGCCTGGAAATGACCCTGGCCTGCCACTATCGGGTGGTGGCCGACAATCCCAAGATCCAGCTGGGTCTGCCGGAAGCCAAGGTCGGCCTGCTGCCTGGCGGCGGCGGCACCCAACGGCTGGTGCGCCTGATGGGCGTGATGGCCGCGGCGCCGTATCTGCTGGAAGGCAAGTCGATGAAGCCGGACGAGGCCCTGGCCCTGAAGGTCGTCCACGAAGTGGTCCCCGCCGACCAGGTGATCGAGGCGGCCAAGACCTGGATCAAGACCAAGGGCGACGCCGTCGCCCCGTGGGACAAGAAGGACTTCAAGCTGCCCGGCGGCGGTCCCTACACCCCCACCGGAAGCCAGGTGTTCGTGATGGGCAACGCCATGCTGCGCAAGCAATCCTATGGCAACTATCCCGCCCAACTGAACATCATGAAGGCCGTCTATGAGGGCACCCAGGTGCCGTTCGACGCGGCCATCCGCATCGAGACCCGCTACTTCCTCAAGACCCTGATGTCGCCCCAGGCCAAGGGCATGATCCGCACCCTGTTCCTCTCGCTTCAAGAGCTGGGCAAGGGCTCGGGCCGCCCGGCCGGCGTGCCGCACTACGACGTCAAGAAGGTGGCCGTGCTCGGCGCCGGCATGATGGGCGCGGGCATCGCCTATGTGCAGGCCATGGCCGGCATCGAGACCGTGCTGATCGACCAGACGCAAGAAGCCGCCGACAAGGGCAAGGGCTATGCGCAGGCCCTGGTCACCAAGGCCGTGTCGCGCGGCAAGATGACCAAGGAGAAGGGCGAGGGCATTCTCGCCTTGATCCACCCGACCTCGGACTACGCCCACGTCAAGGGTTCGGACCTGGTGGTGGAAGCGGTTTTCGAGAACCGCGACGTCAAGGCCTCGGTGACCAAGCTGGCCGAAGTCCAGCTGGCCGACACCGCGATCTTTGGCTCCAACACCTCGACCCTGCCGATCACCGGCCTGGCCAAGGCGTCGGTGCGACCTGCCTCGTTCATCGGCATCCACTTCTTCTCGCCGGTCGACAAGATGGGCTTGGTCGAGCTGATCATGGGCGAGGAAACCTCGCAGGAGGCCCTGGCCAAGTCGATCGACTATGTCCTGAAGATCAAGAAGACCCCGATCGTCGTCAATGACAGCCGCGGCTTCTACACCTCGCGATGCTTCGGCACCTTCGTGCAGGAGGGCATGGAGCTGCTGTCCGACGGCTACGCCCCGGCCATCATCGACAATGTCGGTCGGGCCACCGGCATGCCGCGCGGTCCGCTGGAGATGCACGACGACGTCGCGCTGGACCTCTCCTACAAGATCGCCCAACAGACCAAGAAGGACCTCGGCGACAAGTACGAGGAGCGTCCCTTCACAGCGATCATCGAGAAGATGGTCGATGGCGAGGGCCGCTATGGCCGCAAGAATGGCAAGGGCTTCTACGACTATCCAGAGAACGGCCCCAAGACCCTGTGGAAAGGCCTGGCCGATCTCGCCCCGGTGAAGATCGCCGAGGTCGATAAGGCCGGCATCGAGGAAATCCGCACCCGTCTGCTCTACCGCCAGGCCGTCGAAGCCGCTCGCTGCTTCGAGGAGGGCGTCATCACCGACCCGCGTGAAGCCGATGTCGGGGCCATTCTGGGCTGGGGCTTCGCGCCCTGGACCGGCGGTCCGATCAGCCTGATCGACGGGCTTGGCGTCGCCAAGTTCGTCGAGGCCTGCGACGCCCTGGCCCAGAAGTACGGCGCGCGGTTCGCCCCGCCCCAGCTGCTGCGCGACATGGCCGCCAAGGGCGAGACCTTCTACAGCCGCTTCGGCGTCAAGGAGAAGGCCGCCGCCTAAACCCGGTAGGTTGCTGAAACACGGAAAGGCCCGGCGGCGACGCCGGGCCTTTTTCGTTGGAGCCGGGCGTCCATGTCAGGGTGGTCTCACGGCGGACATTGTCTCGCCGCACGGTGACGCTAGCTGGAACGACGACGCGGGGGCGTGAAGGAGCTGCCGATGCGCCCATGCGAGCGCCGTTTTGAGCGCTCATGCGCGTGAAACCCAGGACGCGTCGATGGCTGGGCGTCGGGGCCGCATCCCTGGCGCTGCACGGCCTGTTGGGCTGGGCTCTGTTGGCGGCGATCCCGCCCGGTCCCGTGCCGATCGAACCCCGCAGCGTCGTCGTCGAGCTGACCGCCGCCGCGCCCGCCAAACCACCCGAACCTCGCCACGAGCAATCCAAAAGCGACGACGCACCAGCCGTGGCGCCCGTCGCGGTTCCGGGCCTCGCCGCCCTACCCCCGCCCGTTGCTGCGTCGCCGTCCCCGCCGGCCCCACCCGCCCGCCAGATCGTCGCCCCGCCCGGCTTTACCGCGCGCGGGACCTTGACTGGCGGTGGTGAAGCCCTGCGCCAGGCGGCGCGTAGAAGCAGCTGCACTGAAGCCGATATCGTCAAGCTGACCACGGCCGAGCGCCAAGCCTGCGCCGAGGCCTTGGGCGCCCGGAACAAGAACGGCCCCGCCCTCTACGCCGCCATCGACCCGGAAAAGAAGGCGGGCTTCGACGGCGGTTGCAGGAAGGACGACGACTGGTGCCTCTACCGCGCCGGTAAAGGTCCCTATCCGGGCCTGTTTGCCGTTGGGAAGAAGAAGAAACGCCCTGGTTGGGACGACTGAACGAAAAAGGCCCCGTCTCTCGACGGGGCCCTTCTGCGCTTCGGAAGGTTGAGCTTACCAGCTCTTGCTGAGCGACAGGAAAATCCGGCGCTCGACTTCCAGGCCGGACGTCTGGCGCTGATGGCCTTCGGTCAGGTTCTGACCGCTGAGCGCAAGAGTCAGGCCTTGGTCGAAGGAACGGGCCACGCGGCCGCCCAGGGTGACATAGCCGTCGATCGGAACCAGCGCGCCTGCCGAAGCATAGCCGTCGTGGTCGCCGGTGTAGTGGGCGAAGGCGTCGGCCGACCATTGGGCGTTGGCCCAACCGAAGGCGACATTCCCGCGCACTTCCGGCGTGGTCGCTGAATAGGCGACCAAGCGGACCTGCGGCGTGAAGCCGGCGGCCGGCTGGTCGTCGACATCAGTGAAGGTCCAGTCACCGCTCCAGTGGTAGCCGCCGGCGATCTTGCCCGAGGCGGTCAGCTCGACACCCCACATCTTGCTGGCGCCGACATTGCGATAGCTGAGCAGCGGCATCACGCCCGGCACGGTCGGCATGACATCGATCTGGCCGGAGCTGGGCTGGCCCTTCACGTCCTCGGTCTTCTGGGTGAAGACGCTGACGCCGGCCCTGGCGTCCAGCAGACCCGGCAGGGTGCGCTCGTAGCCAATCTCGTAATTGGTGACGATCGACGGCTTCAGGGTCGGATTGCCGACGACGCCGATGGTGTAGGGACCGACCTTGACCCGCAATTGCACCGCGCCCAGGTCGACAAGGGTCGGAACCTGCACGCCGCGCGCAGCGGTCAGCTTGATGCTGT
Organism: Caulobacter sp. DWR3-1-2; assembly: GCF_049896225.1. Taxonomy (NCBI): domain Bacteria; kingdom Pseudomonadati; phylum Pseudomonadota; class Alphaproteobacteria; order Caulobacterales; family Caulobacteraceae; genus Caulobacter; species Caulobacter sp. DWR3-1-2. The sequence goes on from NZ_JAFCTW010000004.1 coordinate 214,455, forward strand.
CGGCGTCGGTCGGACGATAGACGAGGCCGGCATTGTAGCTGGCTTCTTTGATCGAGCGGTCCCAATAGGCGTTGGTCACGGGCGGATAGCCGGCCGGGAACGTGCCTTCCCGCGACAGGTCCAGGCTGTCGTAGCGACCGGCCAGGGTCAGGGCCAGCTTGTCGCTGACGGCCCAGTTCCACATGCCCGAAACCGCCGCGACCTTGTAGCTGACCTTGCCGCCCGCCAGCGGGGCGGTGTTGACCTCGTTCTCGCGATATTCACCACCAATGCGGAAGGTGTGCTGAGCGCCGATCTTAAACAGGTCCTGGACGCTAGCCACGGTGATCTTGTTCTCGAAGCGGGCCTTTTGGCCGGCGACGGTCTGCTTGGCGGTCAGGTTGGTCTGATAGACCGAGCCCTGCAGCAAGCCGAGCTTGGTGTCCGAGGCCAGGGTCGCCTTGGCCGAGGTCGTGACGTACTTGCTGGGCGAATAGGCGTTGTTCGAGACCGCCTCGCTGATCTGGACGTTCGACCACGAGCCTTCGATGCGTAGTTCGGTCTTTTCGGTCAGCTGGGTGATGGTGTCGATGTTGGCCGAAACGCGGGCCGGGTTGGTCAGCAGGTTGGACGCCGTGGCGATGGTGTTCTTGTACTCGTCCATCTGGGCCGCGCCGGCCGACAGACGGGCGAAGAAGCGCTCGCCCAGCTTGACCGACTTGACCACCGACAGTTCGCCATAGCCGTTCGTGCCGCCGGTGATCGAGACCGAGCCGTCGTTGTCGAACTTCGGGTTCTGGGTAATGATGTTGACCACGCCGCCCACGGCGTTGAACCCGAACAGGGCGCTGTTGGGGCCTTTGACGACTTCGATCTGGCGGATCTCCGACAGCTGCACCGGCAGGGTCGCCCAGGCGGTGTAGCCATAGTGGTCCAGATAGACTTGGCGGCCGTTGATCAGCACCAGCAGGCGCGGCGACATCGCCTGGTCATAGCCGCGGACGCTGACGTCCGAGGCGCCAGCGCCCCAGTTCAGCACGTCCAGGCCGGCGACGCGGCTGAGGATGGTCGGCAGGTCGACGGCGCCCGAGCGCTTGATGTCGGCGGCGGTAATGATCTCCATGGCCACCGGAACCTCGGTCGAACGCTGCGGCGAGCCGGTGGCGCTGGTCGTCACCGGTTCGTTGAACAGCTGCTCCATCGCGCCGTAGTCGATCGACTGGGCATGAGCGGCCGTGGCGGCCATGGATAGGGCGAAGGTGGCCGAAACGCCGGCCAGAAGAGTCTTTTTCATGATTTTATCTCTGGGCTCGAGCTGGATCAGACTTCGCGGATCATCATGCGGAAGGCGGCCTTGAAGACCGCGCCCACGGCGGCGGCGGCCGCGCGGTTGACGACGATCTCGACCTTGGGGTCGGCCGAGACGCTCATCACGCAGTTGCCGCTGGTGGCGCACGAGGTGTCCGAGCCGATGGTGATCAGCTTCTTGGCCTTGGCGGCCGCGCCGACATTGACGCCGGTGGTCACATAGAGGGCGGCGACGCCGGACACGCCGGAGACGGCGCTGGCTTCAACCGGCTTGGCGGTCAGGGTCACGGCCCCGGCGCTCATGCCGCCGCCGATGGCGGCCATTACGGCGTTCTTTTCGGCGACCGAGGCAGGCTTGGACGGATCGAAGACAATACCCAGCACGGCCTTGCCGGTAGGACCGTTCTCCAGGAAGGTCAGGGCGCGACCGGCGACCTGGATGTCCTTGGTGGCGTCGGCGTGGGCGCTCAACGGCGCGACGCTCAGCGCCAAGGCACAGAGCGTGACAACGCTCCGAGTGTTTCTTTTCGACATTTCTTGCATCCCCTGCCCGAGCTTCTTCCGGGCTTCAAGGAGCGTCTAATGCCGCCAGACTTGTAAACAAGGCCGTAACAGTCTTCACATAACGCTGGTATCTTCTACGTCCTTCCGGGCCAATCCGGATATTTGCTACTAACCAATAGAAGTATATCGTCAGATCTATTCTCAATTTTTACAAGCAATACGTCGTGTATGGGCCGTTTTTGCGATGCAGCACGGTTTGTCTGGCTCAACAAAGGAAGATCCGGCTCCCCAACAACTTGCTATTCCTGGCCAAGGCCACGCTTGAACAGGGTCAGAACTTCCAGATGCGGAGATTCTAGTTGGGCAATGTCCGTCGACGGACATTTTGTCGCAACGTGCCGAAACTGCCTCGCTGCGGCTTCGGGACGCAGGTCGGACGCCGAAAATCCACCTGATCCGCGGCGCGGCCCAAGACAAATCCACAGGGAGCAAGAGAAGGTGGTGCCGCTTACAGGACTCGAACCTGTGACCCCCTCATTACGAATGAGGTGCTCTACCAGCTGAGCTAAAGCGGCGCGCTTCGTTCCAGGACGGGCCTGGGACCTGGTGTTCCCACCGCCCAAATCACTGGGCGGCGCGAAGAGGGGCCTATTTAGCGGCGCGCGGGCCACTTGCCAAGCGTCGGCGTGAACCAGCGTTGCGACGGGGCGCCGGACCGTCGGGTCCGCCGTCCGATCCGCCATCCAAAGAGACCCTGGTGTCGAAGACTCCGGGGTCGTCGGGGATCGGCATCAGGGCGCCACCAGTCTCGGCGGCGCGAACGAAAGGCGTGGATTCGGCATAGGCCGAGGGCAGCTGGGGCCGTTCGCTCATCGTGCGCTCGCGGCGCTCGAACCGCGGGTGGATCAGCTCGCCGGTCTCGGCGTAGCTGACGGTCAGCCGAGCCCAGTCCTCGCGGGCATAGGCGAAGGCCCGGCCCTCGGGGTCGAGGTCCGACCAGTCGGCTTCCTGCGGAGCGGCCGCGCCGCGGACGATCCAGGCGCGAGCCTCGTCGGCCTCGCCGTTGGCGTAGGCGACGCGCGACATCAGGCCGGCGATCCGCGCCGTCAGCGCTTCTTGCGGCAGCAGGCGCGCGGCGGCGCGGGCCGCCACCGGATCGCCGCCGACCAGGGCGCTCTCCACCTTCAGCAACTGGCTCTCTCGCGCCTCGGGCTTGAGGTTGGCCAGGGTCGCCAGGCGGGCGGACCGGACCTTGGGCGTCTCATTGGTCTTCAGGTCGCGATAGGCCAACCACAGGGCCGGATGGGGTGACAGCTTCCAGGCCGCTTCCAGCAGGCTGCAGGCCTTTGCGGCCTTGCCGTCGTCAGCCAGCAGGCGGGCGGCCATGACCACGCCGGGGGCGAAGTCGGGCTTCAGCCGGGCCGACTGAACGGCGAAGTCGAGCGCCTGGGTCAGACCCCTGGGATCGTCGGACTCTTCCAGGGCGGCGGCCGAGGCGGCCAGCAAGGCGGCGCGAGCCCGCTCGGCGACCAAGGGCGGCACGATCTTGCGCTCCAGCGCGCCTTGGACGAGATCAAGAGCGGCCTTCCAGTCTCCGACCTCCAGCCGCGCCTCCAGCAGGGCCCGCCAGGCCCAACGGGCGGTCTTGGCCAGACCATAGGCGGTCTCGGCATGGCGCAGGGCCAGGGTCTTGTCGCCTTCGGCCAAGGCGGTCTGCATCAGGCCGCGCAGGCCGGCCAGCCGCATCTCGGGAAAGCCGAGCATGGCGTTGTAGGCTTGGCGGGCGGCGACATGATCGCCCGCGGCCTCGGCGGCCTGGGCGGCCAGCACCCGGATCAGCGCGGGGGCGTCTTCGGCCAGTTCGGCGGCCTTTTGAGCTAGGCGGCGAGCCTCGGAGCCGTCGCCGGCGGCCACGGCCAGAAAGCCACGCGACAGGGCCTCGATCCCCTGCTTGCGCCTGGACTCGGCCTGGGCGCGGGCGGCGCGCCGCGGCGCCTCGACCACCCATAGCAGGCCGCGCCACAGGATGGTCGCGAGCAGGGCGGTGAACAGGGTCAGCAGGGCGGCGGCCACGGCGGTCATCTCGACCCGCCAGCCCATCCAGTCCAGGCTGGCCGCGCCCGGTTCGCCGGTCAGGGCGACCACCGCCACGGCGATGGCCGCGACGACGAAGAAGACGAACGCCGCGCGGATCATGGCGTCCCCACCGGGGCGGCCGCTGGGGACCGGGTCACCTGAACCAGGCCGGCCAGGGCGTCGGCGCGGAGGGCGGCGATGTGGCGATCGATCTCGACCCGGCGCTCCGCAGTGGCGCGCCAAGGCGCCAGGATGGTCTGAGCGCCTGCGGGCAGCGGCTCGATCGCCGCCAGCGCGCCTTCGATGTCGCCCTCGTTCAGCAGCTTCTGGGCCCGGCCGAGCAGGGCGTCCGGGGTCGAGCCCTGGGTCGCGCCGACCTGGCGGATCGAGACGATCCTCGACAAGGCGTGGCGCAGCTTGGCGAGGAAATCGCCCGCGCGTCCCGGATCGCGGGCGGCGACGTCCGCACGGCCGGCCAGGGCCTCGAACTCGGCGGCGAGGCCCGAGCGGGTGGGGGCGCCGGTCTGGGCCAGGCGGTTCAGGGCGCGCAGGTCGGACGACAGAGGCAACATGCGCTCCAGCCCGGCCAGTTTCTGGCTGAAGGGCCGCGCCGTGCCGGCGGTGTCGGCCAGAGTGGCGGCGGCCAGGGCGGCGGCGGCGGCGTCGATCGCGCGCTGCTGGCCGTTTTCCAGGACGGCGAGACGCGCCTCCAGGCGCCCGATCTCGATATCGGGCGCGGGCGCGGCGGCTGCGACAGACGGAGGCAGGACGGGGTAGGTTGGGGGGGCCGATGCGATATCCGACACGGGGGCCGCCGGGGCCGGCGGCTTGGCATGGGGGAACGCCGTCGGGCCGAATCGCGACAGCCCCGCGCCCAGCGCCAGGCAGACCAGGCCGAAGACGACGACCGCCCAGACGCCCAGGCCCAGCCGGCGCCGGGGCGCATAGAGCGCCGGGTCGCGCGGCGCGACGATTTCAGCGGGGTCGGAAGCAGTGGTCATGAGTCCATTCGTGCCCCACGCCGCCGCGCCGCGCAATCGCTCAGCTACAGCGTGAGTAAGCTCAACAGCGCGGTTTCGGTCGGGCGCGGCGCGCACGTCACAGACCTTAGGCCTCCCGTAAGGCCCAACGCTCCAAGCGGCGCGGCGACCGCGGGCGACAGGCACAGGATCCTCAGACGCGGAGCGGGACAGTGAGCGAGCAGAGCCGCCAAGGTCCGCGCGGCTCGGGGCGAATACACCAGCGCCGCCGCGAGGGTGTCGATCGCCGCCAAGGTGGTCGGGGCGGGATCGCGCGCGACGGTCTCGTAAAGCGCCAGGCGGATCGCGGTGACTCCCGCCTCGGCGAGCGGCGCCACCAGATCTCCGGCCGGTTCCAGGGCGCCGGGATGGAGCACGACGCCGTCCAACTCGGCGGCCTCGCCCGCGATCAGCCACGCCAAGGCCTCGACGTCGCCTTCAGCGGACTCCACCCGGGCAAAGCCCGCCTCGCGGGCGGCGGCGGCGGTGCGGTCACCAACCGCGAACGCACGACGCGAGCGGTCAGGGCTGGCGCGGGCGAAAGCCGAGACGCCGTTGACGCTGGTGAAGGCCAGAGCCGCCACGCCCGTCAGGTCGATCACCGGCGACAGGTCGCGCACGGTCAGCAACGGATCGACCAGCGGTGTGAAGCCCATGGCCTCAAGACGAGCGGCGGTGGCCTCCGCGCCCGGCGAGGCCCGGGTGACCCAAATCCGCCGCGACTCGCCGGTCATGGCCCTACTCGGTGAGGATCAGGGCCGGACCGCCCTCGACCCGCACGGCGCCGCCCAGCTCCAACCCCAGGGCTCGGGCCTGGTCGGTGGCGTCGAGGCTGGACAGGGTGACCGAGCCCTCGCGGCGGAAACGGTGGGCGCCGTCCGGAGTCAGGGCCTCGACGATCATCGTCAGGGTCAGGCCCTCCAGCCGGGCATAGGCGCCGACCGCCGTGCGGCACGAGCCTTCCAGGGCGTAGAGCGCTCCGCGCTCGGCGGCCACGGCGAGGGTGGTGGCCTGGCAACGCACGGCCTGCAGCCAGGGAAGGTCGACATCCTCGGCGCGGGTCTCGATGACCAGGGCGCCCTGGCCCGGGGCCGGCGGGGCGGCGATCGGATCAAGCCAACTGCGCGGCAGATGGCCCAGGCCCAGGCGGTTCAGGCCAGACTGGGCCAGCAGGATGGCGTCGGCCTCGCCACGCTCCAGCTTGGCCAGGCGGGTGTCGACATTGCCGCGCAGCATGACGATCTCGAGGTCCGGCCGCACGTGCAGGGCCTGGGCTTGCCTGCGTAGCGAGGCGGTGCCCAGGCGCGCGCCCTTGGGCAGGTCTTCCAGCCGCTCGGCGAAGTGGCTGATGAAGGCGTCACGCGGGTCCTCGCGCTCGGGCACGGCCGCCAGCACCAGGCCTGGCGGCAGCTCGGCGGGCATGTCCTTCAGCGAATGGATGGCGCAGTCGATGCGACCCTCGATCAGGGCCTCCTCGATCTCCTTGGTGAACAGCCCCTTGCCGCCGATCTCCATCAGCCGGCGGTCCTGGATGCGGTCGCCGCTGGTGACGATCGGGATCAGCTGGGCGAACGACTCGATGTCGTCGGGTCCCGCGCCGAGGGCGGCCGCGATGCGGGCCTGCATCAAGCCAGACTGGGCCAGCGACAGCTTGGAGCCGCGCGCGCCGATGCGGATGGGTTGCCGGGACACGGTGGGGGCGTTACCTGCAGAGCGATAAGAAGCCTTCGCTGCTACAGGAGCGGCGGGAACCCCGCAACCGAATGACCACCCTTAAGCAACCTGGCCCCACGCAATCGACCCTGACCGTCCTCGGGCTGGAGACCAGCTGCGACGAGACAGCCGCGTCCGTGGTGCGGCGCAGCGCGGACGGCCGCGTCGAGGTGCTGTCGTCGATCGTAGGCACTCAGTTCGAGCAGCATGCCCCGTTCGGCGGCGTGGTGCCCGAGATCGCCGCGCGCGCCCATGTCGAGGCCATCGACGGCGTGGTGGCCCAGGCGATGCGCGCGGCGGGGCTCGGTTTCGCGGACCTGGACGGCGTCGCCGCCACCGCCGGGCCGGGCCTGGTGGGCGGGGTGATGGTCGGGTTGGCGTTCGGCAAGGCCGTCGCCCTGGCCCGCGACCTGCCGCTGGTGGCGGTCAACCACCTGGAGGGCCACGCGGTCTCGGCGCGACTGGGGGCGGAGATCGCCTATCCGTTCCTGCTGCTGCTGGTCTCCGGCGGCCATTGCCAACTGCTGGAAGTGGCCGGCGTCGGGGCCTGCACGCGCCTGGGCACCACCATCGACGACGCGGCCGGCGAGGCCTTCGACAAGATCGCCAAGAGCCTGGGCCTGCCCTATCCCGGCGGCCCGGCCCTGGAAAAGCTGGCGACGAGCGGCGACCCCACCCAGTTCGACCTGCCGCGCGCCCTGCTGGGTCGCAAGGACTGCGACTTCTCGTTCTCCGGCCTGAAGACCGCCGCCGCGCGGCTGGCCGAGAAGGTCACCAACGACACCGAGCGCGCAGACCTGGCCGCCGCCGTGCAGTTCGCCATCGCCCGCCAGCTGTCGGAACGCACCGACCGGGCCATGAAGCTCTATGCCGGCAGCCATCCGGGCCAGGCCTTGCGCTTCGTGGTGGCCGGCGGCGTCGCGGCCAATGGCGCCGTGAAAGCCGCGCTGCGCAAGGCCTGCGACGACAACGGCTTTTCCTTCGACGCGCCCCCCCTGGCCTATTGCACCGACAACGCCGCGATGATCGCCCTGGCCGGGGCCGAGCGGCTGGCGGCCGGGATTTCAGACGACCTGGACGCCGTGGCGCGTCCGCGTTGGCCGCTGGACGAGGCCGCAGCGTTATCCCATCCGAGCAACAACTTCGGCCGCAAGGGAGCCAAGGCATGACCTTCACGCACGCGGGCGTCATCGGCGCCGGAGCCTGGGGCACGGCCCTGGCCCAGGTCTGCGCCCGGGCCGGGCTGAAGGTCACCCTGCAGGCCCGCGAGGCTGAGGTGGTCGCCTCGATCGCCGTCCGCCACGAGAACACCATGTTCCTGCCCGGCGTGCTGTTGGACGACACGGTCATCGCCTCGGCCGACATGGCGGCTCTGGCGGCCTGCGACCTGATCCTGGCCGTGCCGCCGGCCCAGCACCTGCGCTCGGCGCTCACGGCCTTGAAGCCGCACCTGCAGCCCCGCGTCCCGGTGGTGCTGTGTTCCAAGGGCGTTGAGCAGGGCTCGCTCAAACTCATGAGCGAGGTCGCCGCCGAGGTGCTGCCGGACAATCCGATCGCCGTGCTGTCGGGTCCCAGCTTCGCCGGCGAGGTGGCGCGCGGCCTGCCCACAGCCGTCACCCTGGCCTGCGAGGACGAAGCCCTGGGCATGGCCATCGTCGAGGCCATCGCCATCCCGGCCTTCCGCCCCTATCTCGCCGCCGACGTCATCGGGGCCGAGGCCGGCGGGGCGGTCAAGAACGTGCTGGCCATCGCCTGCGGCATCGTCGAGGGCAAGGACCTGGGCCGCAGCGCCCACGCCGCCCTGATCACCCGCGGCTTCGCCGAACTGACCCGTCTGGCCGTGGCCCTCGGCGGCAAGGCCGAGACGGTGGCCGGCCTGTGCGGCCTGGGCGACCTGGTGCTCACCTGCTCCAGCCCGCAGTCGCGCAACATGAGCGTCGGCCTGGCGCTTGGGGCCGGCCAGACCCTGGAACAGGCCCTGGCCGGCAAGGTCTCGGTGGCCGAGGGCGTGGCCTCCGCCCCCGCCGTTCGCGCCCTGGCCCGCTCCCTGGGTGTCGAGACCCCGATCTGCGAAGCCGTCGCCGCCATCCTGGCCGGCGAGGTCGATGTCAACAGCGCGATCCTCGGCCTACTGTCGCGACCGCTAAAGGCTGAAGCCTAAACCACGATTGGGGACAGGCGCATGCGCCTGTCCCCAATCGGCATTCCAAAAGGACCCGCCCCATGCCGCTCTACGCCATCATCTGCAAGGACAAGCCCGGCGCGCTCGAGACCCGCCTGGCCACCCGCCCGACCCACCTGGACTATCTGAACAACAGCCCCAACCTGAAGCTGGCCGGCGCCCTGCTCGACGACGCTGGCGGTCCGATCGGTTCGCTCATCGTGGTCGAGGCGGACGACCTGGCCGGCGCCCAGGCTCAGGCCGATGGCGACCCCTTCACCGCCGCTGGCGTTTTCGAGAGCGTCGAGGTCCATCCCTGGCGGCTGGCGATCGGCAGCCTCTAAGCCGTCATGCCGCTCTTCGCCTTGCACTGCCTGGACCGCCCCCACGCCACGACGTTGCGCGCCGAAACGCGGCCCGCTCATCTGGACTATGTCCGCGCCCAGGCGGCCGAGTACCGGTTCGGGGCCTATCTGTTGGACGAGGGCGGGGCGATGTGCGGCTCGCTGATGGCGGTGGAGTGCGCGGACCTCGCCGCCGCCCGGCGCTTCTCGGCCAACGACCCCTATACGTTGGCCAAGCTGTTCGCGCGGATCGACATCCACGAGTGGCCGGTGGGGATCGACGCGCCGTGAACCCCGCCCGCCCCACGTCTGGCGCCGTGCTTTGCCTGCTGGACGAGATCGCCTCGCCGGGCGCGCGGGGGTTTCGCTTTTGCGAGGGCGACGCGGTGTTCGCCGGCTTCGTGGTGCGGCGGGGCGAAGCGGTGGTCGGCTATGTCGACAGCTGCCCGCATGCCGGCTGGCCATTGGCCGGTCCGAGCGGCCGATTTCTGACTCGCGACAATGACCTGATCCTGTGCGGCGGCCACGCGGCCCTGTTTCGCATCGACGATGGCGCCATGGTGGCGGGACCGTGTCAGAACGTGGCGCTGACGCCGTGGCCGGTAGACGTGCAGGATGGCCAGATCGTCACGCTCTGACTCCGCTCATCGCGGCGAATGCCGGGACTTAGATCCCATAGCGGTGTGGCTGATGGAGGGGCTCAGCGCTCTTGGCGTCAGGCCCAGCGCTACTCCAGCTGGGTCCCGGCATTCGCCGGAATGAGCGGTATTTGTTGAGAAAGAACCCGCCCTTAACCCGTTCCGCCTAGGCTTCTCGCCGACTGAAACCGGGAAACCGCGCCATGGCCGACGGGTCCAATCCGAATTTCGACGCCGAGCTGACCGACGCCCACGACGCGCGCGGCCTGGGCGACAAGCTGCGCTCGTTCGCCAAGGTCAATCCGCGCTTCGCTCCAGATTTGGCCCGCACCCTGCTGGCCAAGCGCGACCACACGGTGGTCGAGGCCTTCGACGCCCACAGCGAACAGGTTGGCTACGAGTTCACCTCGGGCTGGGCGTCCAATAACATTCCGTTCGTCACGCCCCTGCTGCGCGACTTCGCGGCCAAACGCGGCGACGCGCCGATCCGATACCTGGAGATCGGCGCCTATGAGGGCCGCAACCTGGCCTTCATGGACTGGCTGATCCCCAATCGCCTGGATGTCACGGTGATCGACCCCTGGTTCGACGAGGCCCTGAACCCGGAAGAGAAATACCACGCCGTCGAGCCGCGCTTTCACCGCAACATGGCCAAGACCTCGTTCCGGTCGATGACCGCCCGCAAGGGGTTCTCGACCTATGAGCTGCCGCGCATGCTGCAGGTCGGTGAAGGCTTCGACCTGATCTATGTCGATGGCAGCCACACCGCCTTGGCCGTTCTGATCGACCTGTGCTTCTGCGCCAGCCTGCTCAGCGTCGGCGGCCTGATGGTGCTCGACGACTACTGGCACGACATCAGCGAAATCGGCGGCCCCGGCGTCAAGCAGGCCGTGGACCAGTTCCACGGCGCGTTCGGGCGCTATTTCGAGATCACGGCGGTGTACCGCCAGGTGGCCCTGACCAAGATCAGCGAGATCCCGCGGTAGATGCGATTGGGGACATGCGCATGCGCACGTCCCCATCAGCGCCCACGATCCTTACACCCGCCCCTCCGCCGAGAACGCCGCGAGGTCGTCGATCAGCGACTTGGCCGCCTGGGCTACCAGCGCGCCGCCCTTTTCGGGCGTGGCCTGGGCCGGGTCGGAGCCCATGCGGCCGTCAGCGTAGCGGGCGCGGAAGTCCAGAGCCTCGCGGATCGGGCCGGTCGGGGCGATCCTGGGCTCATAGTCCGCCGACTTGATGCTGCCCGGATAGGCCCACTGGGTCACGGCGATCTCGGACGGGGTCGCGTGGCTGCCGTGGCCGACCGGGAACTGCTGATTGGCCAGACTGAGCACGCCGCTCAGATCCCACCAATTCTTGAGCTTCAGCGCGAACGGCGCGCGTTCGCGCCGAAAGCTGTACTCGGCGTAGACCTCGGAAAACGCCGCTTCGATCGAGGCGACATTGCCGCCATGGCCGTTGAGGAAATAGATCTTCTCGAAGCCGTGGGCGCCGAGCGAGCGCACCCAGTCGCCGATCGCGGCAATGAAGGTCGTGGGCCGCAGGAAGATGGTGCCCGGAAAGGCCAGGTGATGCTGGGCCATGCCGACATTGAAGGTCGGGGCCACCAGCACGCTCGAAGAGAGTTTGCTGGCCTCGTGCGAGATGATCTCCGGGCACAACCAGTCGGTCCCCAGCAAACCCGTGGGCCCATGCTGCTCGTTGGAGCCGATCGGCACCACTACGGTCTTCGACGTCGCGAGATAGGCCTCGATCTCGGGCCAGGTCGAAAGGGCGAGCAGCATGGCTGGAACTCCGCGAGAGACTATCGATGCCTTAACGCCGATGCGGCGGCGATACAGAGAAATGGGGCGCGCCGCCAGAATCCCCAATGGTCTTCTTGCGTCGCTCCGCTCGCCGCGCATAACTCCGCCGCAACGAGATCAAGGGAGTGCAGGGCGTGAGCAACGGACAGGTTTTTCCGGTTTCCGACGACTGGGCGGGCAAGGCTCATATCGACGCCGCCGGCTATGACGCCGCCCTGGCGCGGGTCGAGGCCGATCCCGAGGCCTATTGGCGCGACCTGGCCGCCCGGCTGGACTGGATCACGCCACCGACCCAGATCAAGGACGTCTCGTTCGCCAAGGACGACTTCCGCATCCACTGGTACGCCGACGGCGTGCTCAACGCCTCGGTCAATTGCCTGGACCGCCACCTGCCGCATCGCCAGGACGAGGTAGCCCTGATCTTCGAGGGCGACGATCCGGGCGTGTCGTCGAAGATGAGTTATGGCGAGCTGCACGTCCAGGTTTGCAAGATGGCCAATGTCCTCAAGGACCAGGGTGTCCGGAAGGGCGACCGGGTGACCATCTACCTGCCGATGATCCCGATCGCCGCGGTGGCCATGCTGGCCTGCGCGCGGATCGGGGCGGTTCATTCGGTGGTGTTCGGCGGCTTCTCGCCCGACGCCATCGCCGGGCGGATCCAGGACTGCGCCTCGCACTTCGTGATCACCGCCGACGAGGGCAGGCGCGGCGGCAAGCGGGTGCCGCTGAAGGCCAATATCGACAAGGCGCTGGAGAGTTGCCCCTGGGTGGGCAAGGTGCTTATGGTCCGCTGGACCGGCGCCGACGTGCCGTTGGTGCACGCCCGCGACATCGTCTGGGACGACGTCCAAGAGGCCGCCTCGGCGGACTGCCCGCCCGAGCCGATGAACGCCGAGGATCCGCTGTTCATCCTCTATACCTCCGGCTCGACGGGCAAGCCCAAGGGCGTGCTGCACACCACCGGCGGCTACCTGGCCTGGGCCAGCTGGACCCATGAGGTCGTGTTCGACTACCGACCCTCTGCTCCAGGCAAGAACGGTGAAGTGTTCTGGTGCACCGCCGATGTCGGCTGGGTGACGGGCCACAGCTATGTGGTCTACGGCCCTCTGGCCAATGGCGGGACCAGCCTGATCTTCGAGGGCGTGCCCAACTACCCCACCCCGGCGCGGTTCTGGGAGGTGGTCGACAAGCACCAGGTCGAGATCTTCTACACCGCCCCAACGGCTCTGCGGGCCCTGATGCGCGAGGGCGACGACTGGGTGACGAAGAACGACCTGTCGTCCCTGCGCCTGCTGGGCAGCGTCGGCGAGCCGATCAATCCCGAGGCCTGGCTCTGGTACCACCGCGTGGTCGGCAAGGACCGCCTGCCAATCGTCGACACCTGGTGGCAGACCGAGACTGGCGGCATCCTCGTCTCGCCGCTGCCCGGCGCCACCGCCCTTAAGCCCGGCTCGGCCACCAAGCCCCTGCCCGGCGTCAAGCTGCAACTGGTCGACGCCGAGGGCCAGGTGCTGGAGGGCGCCACCGAGGGCAATCTGGTGATCACCGACAGCTGGCCGGGGCAGATGCGCACCGTCTACGGCGACCACGGCCGGTTCTTCGAGACCTATTTCAGCGCCTATCCGGGCAAGTATTTCACCGGCGACGGCTGCCGGCGCGACGCCGACGGCTATTATTGGATCACCGGTCGCGTGGACGACGTGATCAACGTCTCGGGCCACCGCCTGGGCACCGCCGAGATCGAGAGCGCCCTGGTGGCTCATGACACGGTCGCCGAGGCCGCGGTAGTCGGCTATCCGCACGACATCAAGGGCCAGGGCGTCTATGCCTATGTGACGCTGAAGTCGGGCGTCGAGGCGACCGACGAGCTGCGCAAGACGCTGATCCTCTGGGTGCGCCAGGAGATCGGACCGTTCGCCGCGCCGGACATCCTGCAATGGGCGCCGGGCCTGCCCAAGACCCGCTCGGGCAAGATCATGCGCCGCATCCTGCGCAAGATCGCCGAAAACGAACTGGGCAGCCTGGGCGACACCTCGACCCTGGCCGATCCGTCGGTGGTCGAGGATCTGGTGAAAAATAGAGCCAACGCCTGATGCGCGCCGGGGCGGAAACCGGCCGTAGCGTTTTCGAGCGAAGTGGATTCCGGTTCGCGTGAAGAAAATGCGCTAAGTCAAAATCTAGAGCTTTCGATCTGATGTAATCAGATCGGAATGCTCTAGGCTTCCGCCCATGCCCAGACTTGGTTTCGTCGTTGCCGTGATGATGCTGGCCTGTCCGGAGCTCGCCATGGCCGCGAACGCGACCAACGCCGATTGGGTGCGCCAGGTCGAACGCGGCGACATCGCCCTGGACGCCCATCCCGATGCGGGCGGCCGCGGCGGATCGGTGCGGGCGATGATCGACATAGACGCGCCGCCGGACGCTGTCTGGCGCACCATCCTCGACTGCCAGCGCGCCGCGCGCATGACCCCCAGCGTTCGGCGCTGCACGGTATTGTCGCGCGACCCCTCCGGGCGGACCGAGACCCGCGAGCACGTGATCAAGTGGAGCTTCCTGCTGCCGGCCTTCCATTCGGTCTCGCGCCTGGAACTGGATCCGCCCCGCAAGATCGTCTTCCGCTGCGTGGATGGCGACATCAAGGATTGCGAGGGCGCGTGGCTGCTGGAGTCGCGCAACGGCGGCAAGGCCACGCGCGTCACCTATCAGAACCGGGCCCGCGCCCCCTACGGCATGCCGTCCGGCCTGGCGGCCATGGCCATGCGCCGCGACGTGCCCGCCGCCCTCCGCGCCCTGCGCCGCGAGAGCGTGGCGGCGGCGCGGTGAATCGGCCGGCTTTCATGACAAGACGGTAAGCTTGGCGCCTCCGACACCGGTGATAGGGTCGCGCCTTCAGATTTCCGGAGCGTCGACCTCATGATCCGTCCCGCCGCCAAGGCCGCCCTCGTGGCGCTGGCTCTCTCCACGACCGCTCTTTCGCCGATCGCCCACGCCCAGACCAAGCCCACGGCCCCCGCCGCCGGCGTGACCGTGCCGCCGATCGTCTACGAGGAACGGACCCTGGCCAACGGCCTGAAGGTCTATACCGCCCGCGACGCCACCACGCCTAACGTGACGGTGCAGGTCTGGTACGGCGTCGGCAGCAAGGACGATCCCGAAGGCCGCTCGGGCTTCGCGCACCTGTTCGAACACCTGATGTTCAAATCGACGCGTAACATGCCCACCGAATATTTCGACCGGCTGACCGAGGACGTCGGCGGCTTCAACAACGCCTCCACCTATGACGACTTCACCAACTATTATGAGGTGGTGCCGGCCAACCACTTGCAGCGCCTGTTGTGGGCCGAAGCCGAGCGCCTGAGCTCGCTGGTCATCGACGACGCGGTGTTCAAGTCCGAGCGCGACGTGGTCAAGGAGGAGCTGCGCCAGCGGGTGCTGGCCAATCCCTATGGCCGGTTCTTCTCGCTGAACATCACCCAGGCCTCGTTCGCCCAGCACCCCTACAAGCGCCCGGGCATCGGCTCGATCGAGGAGCTGGACGCCGCCACCGTCGATGATGTCCGCGCCTTCCACGCCGCCTATTATCGCCCCGACAACGCCGCCCTGATCGTGGTCGGCAACTATGACGAGGCCCAGCTCAACGCCTGGATCGACCAGTATTTCGCGCCGCTGAAGACCCCGGCGTCGGCGATCAAGCCGGTCACCGTGGTCGAGCCGCCGCGCACGGGGGCGAAAATCGTCACCACCTATGGTCCCAACGTGCCGCTGCCGGCCGTGGCCATGACCTGGCTGGCCCCGGCCGCCGCCGATCCGGACGCTCCGGCCCTGTCGGTGCTCGACGCCATCCTGTCGGCTGGCAAGTCGTCGCGACTGTATGACGCCTTGGTTTATGACCAGAAGATCGCCCAATCGATCTTCTCCTCGACCAGCACCAACGCCCAGCCAGGGATCTTCTATGTCGGCGCGATCATGGCCGGCGGCAAGACGGTGGAGCAGGGCGGGGCCTCGCTGACCGCCCAGGTCGCCAAGCTGCGCGCCGCGCCGCCGACGGCCGCCGAACTGGCCGAGGCCAAGGCTGGGCTGCTGGCCGACGCCGTCCGCAGTCGCGAGACCATCGATGGCCGCGCCTTCGCCATCGGCTACGCCCTGCGCACCGAGGGTGACGCCGCTCGCGCCAACACCGACCTGGCCGCCCTGCAGGCCGTCACCGCCGTCGACGTCCAGCGGGTGGCCAAGACGTACTTGGCCGACGATCGCAAAGTGACCGTCCGCTACCTGCCGGAGTCAGCCGGTCCGGCCGGGGCCAGGGACCCGTTCGACGCGCCCAAGCCGACGCCGTCGGTGACCTTCAACGGGGCCGTCACCAGCCTGGCGCCCGAGGCCGAACGCCTGGCCCCGCCCGTCGCCGGCGCGCCCGTCGCCCCGGTCCTGCCCTCGCCGGTCGAGAAGACTCTGGCCAACGGCCTGCGGGTGATCGTCGCCAAGTCCAGCGACCTGCCGCTGATCACCGCCGATCTGACCGTTCGCGGCGGTTCGGGCGCCGATCCAGCCGGCCTGGCGGGCGTCTCCAGCCTGACCGCCGAGCTGCTCACCGAAGGCACCAAGACCCGCACCGCCACCCAGGTGGCCGCCGCCACCGAGGCCCTGGGCGCCAATCTGGAAGCGGGTTCAGGCTGGGAAGCCTCGTCCCTGACCCTCAGTATCATCGCCGACAAGGCCCCTCAGGGCCTGGCGATCATGGCCGACGTGGCCGAGAACCCGACCTTCAAGGCCGACGAACTGGAGCGGGTGAAGGCCGAGGCCCTGGACGGCCTGTCGGTCAGCCTGCAGCGTCCCGGGGCGGTGGCCGGCTTCGCGGCGCCGACCGTGATCTATGCCGGATCGGGCTACGGCCATGTGGCCAGCGGCACACCGGGGTCTCTACCGAAGATCACCCGCGACTCTCTGGTCAAGACCCACGCCGCCTATTGGCGGCCCGACAACGCCATCCTGGTCCTGACCGGCGACCTGACCCCCGAGCAGGGTTTCGCCCTGGCCGAGACCGCGTTCGGCGGCTGGGTCAGGCCGGCCGGCGCCGCGCCCGCCCCGATCAAGGGTCCGACCGGCTATGCGCCGCGCAACTTGATCATCGACCTGCCGGGGGCCGGTCAGGCCGCCGTGGTGGTGGTCAAGCCGGCCATCCTGCGCAGCGACCCGCGCTACTATGCCGGCCTGGTCGCCAATGGCGTGCTGGGCGGCGGCTATTCCTCGCGCCTGAACCAGGAGATCCGCATCAAGCGCGGCCTCTCCTACGGGGCAGGGTCCAGCCTGTCGCCCCGCGCCGCGACCGGCGGCTTCTCGGCCAATGTCCAGACCAAGAACGAGTCGGCCGCCCAGGTGGTGACCCTGATCAAGGAAGAGCTGGCCCGGCTGGGCGACACCCCGGCCTCGACCGGCGAACTGGCGGCCCGCAAGTCGGTGCTGGTCGGCGACTTTGGCCGTGACCTGGGCACCTCGGAGGGCCTGGGGGGCATACTGGGCAATCTGGCGATCTATGGCGTGCCGCTGGACGAGATCCAGGTGTTCACGAGCAAGATCGAGGCGGTCTCAGCCGCCGATGTCCAGGCCTTCTCCAAGACCATGCTCGACCCGGCCCAGACCAGCGTCATCGTGGTGGGCGACGCCAAGACCTTCGGCGGCACGGTCAAGGCCGTGCTGCCGGGCGCCGTGGAAATCCCTGTCAGCCAGCTGGATCTCGACAGCCCGACCCTGGTGAAGGGGAAGTAGTGAAAGTCCTCCCCCTGTGGGGGGAGGACTTGGAAGGTCAGCCCTTGGCGGCGAGCAGGTCCCGGATCTCGGTGAGCAGCTTCTCTTCCGGTGTCGGGGCCGCCGGCGCCTCGGGCGCGGGGTCCTCGGCGTCGGCGCGGCGGATCTTGTTGACCAACTTGACCAGCAGGAACACTACCGTCGCCACGATCACGAACTGGATCACGGTGTTGATGAAGGCGCCGTACTGGATAGCCACCTTCTCGACGACCGTGGTGGCGGGATTCTCGGGCTTCAGCACCCATTCCAGCTTGGAAAAGTCGAGTCCACCCATCAGCAGGCCGATCGGCGGCATGATCACCTGATCGACCAGGCTCTTGACGATGCCGTTGAACGCCGCGCCGATGATGACGCCGACCGCCAGGTCGATGACGTTGCCGCGAGAGATGAACTCGCGGAAGTCCTTCACCACGCTCATGCTGGACCTATTCGTCGGCGTTGAGGCGGCCGCGCAATTCCTTTCCGCTCTTGAAGAACGGCACGTGCTTGGCGCGCACGTCAACGGTCTCGCCGGTACGCGGATTACGCCCAGCGCGGGCCGGACGCGAACGCACCGACAAGGCGCCGAAACCGCGAAGTTCCACTCGGCCACCTTCCTCGAGCGCACCGATCATGCGCTCGAGAATGACGCCGACAACGCGTTCGACGTCTTTCTGGGTCAGGTGTGGATTCTCGTTCGCGAGCCTGGCGATGAGTTCGGACTTGATCATCGATATCCCCGACGCCCTAAGCGGCCCTGGGGAGAAGGGTCTGGCGCGGGTCCGACCTTTGCCCAAGGAACCCTGAGTCTTCAAGGAAAAGCTTCGGTTAACGGCGCCATTCGGTCGGCTGGACGACTGACTTGATCGAGGGTCGATAAAAGAAAACGGCGGCCGGATCGCTCCGGCCGCCGTTGCTTCAGCTCAAAAAGAGCAGAAGACTATTCCTTCGGGGTCGCCCGCTCGCGCAGGGCGGCGCCCAGGATGTCGCCCAGCGAGGCGCCGGAGTCCGACGAGCCGAACTGCTCGATGGCTTCCTTTTCCTCGGCCATTTCCAGCGACTTGATCGACATCGAAACGCGGCGAGCCGCCTTGTCGATATTCACGATCTGAGCGTCGACGCGGTCACCCACGGCGAAGCGCTCGGGGCGCTGTTCCTGGCGATCGCGCGACAGGTCCGACTTGCGGATGAAGGCGGTCATCAGGGCGTCGTCTTCACCGAAGCGAACTTCGATGCCGCCGGTGGTGACTTCCGTCACCGTGACGGTCACGGTCTGGTTCTTGCGATAGGTGTCGCCCGACATCGGATCGCCACCCAGCTGCTTGATGCCCAGCGAGATGCGTTCCTTCTCGACGTCGACGTCGAGAACCTTCGCCTTGACCATGTCGCCCTTCTTGTAGCGCGACATCGCCTCTTCGCCCGACGCGCTCCAGTCGATATCCGACAGGTGCACCATGCCGTCGATGTCGTTGTCGAGGCCGATGAACAGACCAAACTCGGTCGCGTTCTTGACTTCGCCTTCGACGGTCGAGCCGATCGGATGGGTTTCGACGAAGGAATCCCAGGGATTGGCCAGGGCTTGCTTCAGGCCCAGCGACACGCGGCGCTTGGACGGATCGACGTCCAGCACGACCACGTCGACTTCCTGCGAGGTCGAGACGATCTTGCCGGGGTGGACGTTCTTCTTGGTCCAGGACATTTCGCTGACGTGGACCAGGCCTTCAACGCCGGCTTCCAGCTCAACAAACGCGCCGTAGTCGGTGATGTTGGTGATCCGGCCCGTGAACTTGGCGCCGACCGGGTACTTGGCTTCAACACCATCCCACGGATCCGACTGCAGCTGCTTCATGCCGAGGCTGATGCGCTGGGTGTCGGGGTTGATCTTGACGATCTGCACCTTGACGGTGTCGCCGACGGCCAGGACTTGCGACGGGTGGTTGACGCGCTTCCAGCTCATGTCGGTGACGTGGAGCAGGCCATCGATGCCGCCGAGGTCCACGAACGCACCGTAGTCGGTGATGTTCTTGACCACGCCTTCGCGGATTTCACCCTCTTGCAGCTGCGACACCAGTTCGGTGCGCTGCTCGGCGCGGGCTTCTTCCAGGATGGCGCGGCGCGAGACGACGATATTGCCGCGCGGACGGTCCATCTTGAGGATGGCGAAGGGCTGTTCCTTGCCCATCAGCGGGCCGACGTCGCGCACCGGGCGGATATCGACCTGCGAGCCGGGCAGGAACGCCGAGGCGCCGCCCAGGTCGACGGTGAAGCCACCCTTGACGCGGCCAACGATGGCGCCGAGCACGGGTTCGTTCTTGGCGTAGACGCCTTCCAGACGGGTCCAGGCTTCTTCGCGCTTGGCCTTTTCGCGGCTGATCACCGCTTCGCCGAGGGCGTTTTCCAGGCGTTCCAGGAAGACTTCGACCGAGTCGCCGACCTTGATGGTCGCCTTGCCGTTCTCGTCGACACCGAATTCCTTTTGCGGCACGCGACCTTCGGTCTTCAGACCGACGTCAATGATCGCGAAGTCCTTTTCAATCCCGACAACGATGCCCTTAACGACGGTGCCTTCCGCGAAGTCGCGGCCGCCCATGGAATCGTTCAGCAGCGCTTCGAAATCGTCGCGCGTCGGGTTGAAGCTCATATCGTCAGCCATGCTGATGTTTAGTCTCGTGTTGAGGGAAGCCCTGCGGTGAGCAGCCGTCGAATGACGGTTCTCGGGATTCCGGGTGTGGGGTTTTTTGAGGCGGGTCCGGCGCTTCCAAAGCGGCGGCGAGGCGGGCGGTGGATTAGCCCGGGAAGTTCCCCGACCGGGCGCGCGCCGTCTCGACAATGCGGCGGGCCGCATCGAAGGCTTGGTCTATAGTCATTTCCGACGTATCAAGCAAGACGGCGTCGGCGGCCTGGGTCATCGGCGAATCGGCGCGGCCGCCGTCGCGTTCGTCGCGCTTCCTGATGTCGGCCAGGATTTCGTCATAGGCGACGGCCTCGCCCTGGCCGACAAGCTGCCTCCAGCGACGATCGGCGCGGATTTCGGCGGAAGCGGTGACATAGAGCTTGGCCGGCGCGGCGGGCGCGATGACCGTGCCGATATCGCGGCCGTCGATGACGCTGCCCGGCTCCTGGGCGGCGAACCGCTGTTGAAACTCGCGGAGCGCCTGCCGGACCGGGGTATGGACCGCCACTCGGCTGGCCAATTCGCCGGCGGCGCGGGTGCGCAGTTCGGGCTGTTCGAGTTCGGAAGGCCGCAGCGCCAGGGCCGCCGCCGTCGCGACGCTCACGTCGTCGAGATCACCGCCGTCTTGCGCCACCTTCAGGCCGACGCCGCGGTACAGCAACCCCGAGTCCAGCAGCGGATAGCCGTAGAGCTTGGCCAGGCGCGAGGCGATCGTGCCCTTGCCCGAGGCGGCGGGACCATCGACGGCGATGATGAAGGCCATGAATAGGCTCCGCTTTCGCTCCCGACGTACGGACGGAAGGGATTTAATCCGTCTCCCCGGCGAAGGCCGGGGCTCAGGTGAAACCCACGAGCCGCTCAGGATGAATCTGGGTCCCGGCCTTCGCTGGGAAAACGGTAGTGGGATGGCGTATCTAGCGCTTCAGGCGTCCTCGAGCGTTGCTCCCAGCCCGCGCATCATCTCCGCGAAGCCGGGGAAGCTGGTGGCGATCATGCCGGGCTCGTCGATCTCGACCGGCTGCTGGGCGGCCATGCCGAGGATCAGGTGGCTCATGGCGATGCGGTGATCGCCGTGGGTGTGGACGAGGCCGCCGCCGCGCACAGGATGATTGGCGCGCGCCGTACCGATCACCGTCATGCCCTCGGGCTCTTCCTCGACGGTGACGCCGCAGGCCTTCAAGCCCGCCGCCGTCAGGGCGATGCGGTCGCTTTCCTTGACCCGCATCTCGCCGATGCCGCGCATCACCGTGGAGCCCTCGGCGAAGGCCGCGGCCACCGCCAGGATCGGATATTCGTCGATCATCGCCGGGGCCCGCTCGGGCGGCACAACCACGCCCTTCATGTCGGGGGAGTAGCGGGCGGTGATGTCGCCGACCTGCTCGCCGCTGGCCTCGCGGATATTGGCGATCACCAAGTCCGCGCCCATCTCCTGAAGCGTCGTGAACAGGCCGGTGCGCAGGTCGTTGAGCATCACGCCTTCGACCGTCACTTGCGAGCCTGGGACGATCAGGCCAGCCACCAGCGGGAAGGCCGCCGACGACGGGTCGCCGGGCACCGCCACATGGGTTCCGGTCAGCTTCTGGCCGGCCGGCAGGCGGATGTGGCGGACATTGTCGCGGTCCTCCACGGTCACCTCGGCCCCGAAGGCGCGCAGCATGCGCTCGGTGTGGTCGCGGGTGGCTTCGGGCTCGATCACCTCGACCCCGCCCTCGGCGTGAAGGCCCGCCAGCAGCACGGCCGACTTCACCTGGGCCGAGGCCATCGGCAGGGTGTATTGCAGGCCGCGCAGGTTGCCGCCCTTCAGGGTCAGCGGCAGGCGGCCCTTGTCGCGGCCCAGCCAAGTCGCGCCCATCCGGGCGAGGGGATCCAGCACCCGGCTCATCGGCCGGCCGCGCAGCGACTGGTCGCCGGTGAAGGTGGCGCAGAGCGGAAAGCCCGCCGCCGCGCCCATGACCAGCCGCACGCCGGTGCCGGCATTGCCGCAGTCGACGACGTCCGACGGCTCGACGAAGCCGCCCTTGCCCTCGATCCGCCAGCGGCCGCCGCCCTCCTGTTCGACCCGCGCGCCGAACGATCGCATGGCCTGGGCGGTCGCCAGGACATCGGCGCCCTCCAGCAAACCCTCGACCGTGGTGGTCCCCGAAGCCAGGGCGCCCAGGATCAGCGAGCGGTGCGAAATCGACTTGTCGCCGGGCGCGCGGACCGTTCCGCGCAGGGGCCCGCCAGGGGTGCTCTTCAATCCAGCCGCCGTCATGCCGCCACCGGCCTCCCTATCATGAGCTTTTCGCGAGGGGATTGCTTTTGACAGCGGCTCCCTAGCATGGCAAGTGACCCGCCGCTTTCCCCATCTGGATCAAAGGGTCGCCAACTTGGCCAATCCCGAACTGGGCGCAAAACAAATTTGCCCCAACTGCCAATCGAAATTCTACGACCTGGGCCGCCGCCCGGCCCTATGTCCCAAGTGCGGCGAGTCGTTCGATCCTGAAGAGGCGCTGAAGTCGCGTCGGGTTCGCGCGCGCGCCATCACGCCGGACTATGACGCCGAGGACGAAAAACCCGTCGCTCCCGCCAAGGAGCCGGACGGCTACGAGGACGAGGTCGATGAGACCCCGGAAATCGACCAGGCGGTGGAAGCCGATGTGGTCGACGCCGAGGACGACACCGACCCGGTCGCGACCCCGGCCGCCGGCGCCGACGAGCTGGGCGTTGATTTCGCCGAGGACGAAGACCTGGCCGAGGACGAAGCCGACGACGTTCCGTTCCTTGAGGACGAAGACGAGGAAGACGTCCTCGACGACGAAATCGAAGGCCTGCCGGGCGCCGACGACGACGATCGCTAGGCCCTTTCATTGAAGATATTTTTCGGGAACGACGATCTCGAAAAATATCCGAAAAAATGTGCCGGGAGGGTTGATCCAAAAATCCTCCCGGCATAGGTTCCGCGCCTCTTCGGGGGCCACCCAATCGGGGCCGCCGCAGACACCGAGACATTCCGGGTTTTTCCACTTGGAAATCCTTGAACTCTTGGGGCTTTAGCTCAGCTGGTAGAGCGCTTGCATGGCATGCAAGAGGTCAGCGGTTCGACTCCGCTAAGCTCCACCAAAACGGCCGCTTCCCTAAAGGGAGCGGCCGTTTCCATGTCTGCGGTCCAGCTCCTCCTCCAGTGGGGGAGGTCTCGGCGAAGCCGACGGAGGGGGGAGTGGTCGGCAGGTGATCTCCTGCAGGATCTATGGCCCTAAACTCCCCCCACCGATCGCTTCGCGATCGCCTCCCCCACAAGGGCAGGACTTGACCCTAAGCCCCCCGCGCCACGAACCAGCCGTTGCGGAAGCCCTTGTCGGCCTTGCCATAGACAAACGGCCCGCCGTCCGGCGCGGTGAAGCGACCTCCGGCTGCGAGCAGGATGGCGTGGCCGGCGGCGGTGTCCCATTCCATGGTCGGGCCGTGGCGCGGATAGAGGTCGGCCGCGCCCTCGGCGATGCGGACCAATTTGATCGAACTGTCCATCGGCGCGCGCAGATCAAAGCCGTATTCGGCCGCAAGTTCGGTCGCGCGCTCTTCGCTCATGGTGTGGCTGACCAGGGCCAGGGCCTGGCCTTTCAGCCAAGGGCGGGCGCGCACGGCGACCTCGGCAGCGCCCGGTCCGTCGCGCTTGATCACGCCGTCGGCGGTCGTGAACCAAATCTCGCCCGTGGCGGGCGCGCAGATCGCGCCGGCCACGGGAACCCCGTTGTCGATCAGGCCGATATTGACCGTGAAATTGGGATCGCCGCGCACGAAGGCCTTGGTGCCGTCCACCGGATCGACCAGGAAGAAGCGCGGGCCAATGACGTCGGGCGCGCCGAACTCGCTGGCGTGCTCCTCGGAGATCGCCGGGATATCGGGAAAGCGTTCGGCCAGCAGGGTCAGGATCAGCCGCTCGCCAGCCCGGTCCGCCTCGGTGACCGGGCTTTCATCGGCCTTGCGGACCACGTCCAGATCGGTGCGCCAGAACGGCAGGATGACCTCGGCGGCCGCCTCGACGATGGTCGCCAGATATCGGCCCATGTCGGCCAAATCTTGAGTGCTCATTAGGTCCCTCTGGGGTCGTCGCCGACGAAGACCAGGCTGACGCGCGTCGCGTCCACCGTCTGCTTGCCGGCGTCCTCGAAATTGACGGTCACGCGATGGCCGATCACCGATTGCACCTGGCCCAGCCCCCAGTCGGGCTGGTCGGGATGGCGCACGAGGACGCCGGGCTCGAGAAACGGATCCATCACCCGCCCCTGATAGGCGACCGGTCCCGTTTGCCAAAGCCACAAATCACGCCAAAGATCGCGTCATGACCGAAGCCGACGCCCCCTCGCCCGCCCTGACCGACGCTCCCGCTCCGGAATTGAACGTCCCCAAGCTCGACATAGGGGGCCCCGACTTCGCCGCGATGGTCGCCGCGCGGCTCTGTCACGACTTCATCAGTCCGGCCAGCGCCATCGTCTCGGGCCTGGACCTGCTGGAGGACCCGTCGGCCCAGGACATGCGCGAGGACGCCATGAGCCTGATCGCCTCCAGCGCCCGCAAGCTGGCCGACCTGCTCCAGTTCACGCGCGTCGCGTTCGGCGCGTCTGCCTCGGCGGAGAACTTCGACTCCCGTGAGCTGGAAAAGTTGTCGCAGGGTGTGTTCGCTCATGTCCGCCCGACCATGGTGTGGGACATACCGGCCACTGTGCTGAACAAGGCCAGTGCGCGGGCCATTCTCAACATCGCCCAACTCGCGGCTAGCGCCCTGCCCGCTGGCGGGGTGGCGACGCTAAAGGCCGTGGTCCTGGACGGCCGTGTGGCCATCACCGCCGACGCGCTGGGCCCCCGCGCCCGGCTTCGCCCGGAGGTCTTGGCCGGACTGAAGGGCGAGGCCCTCGCCGAGGGGCTGGGCGGCCCCTGGGTGCAGGCGGCTTATCTTCACGCCTTGGTGCGCGCCGCCGGCGGCCAGGTCGGGGTCGAATTGGCTGAAGACCGGGTCAGCCTGGCCGCGTGGGTTCCCGCTTAGGCCCCTTCGCGACGATTAAGACCGGACATCGTCCGCAACGTCACTGCTCCTTAACCCCCGCCGCGCCAATCTGGGGGTCTTGAATTGGAGCATGCCGTGAAGACCTGCCTCGTCGTCGATGACAGTCGGGTGATCCGAAAAGTCGCCCGGCGCGTCTTGGAGGACATCGGCTTCGAGATCGCCGAGGCCGCCGATGGCGTGGAGGCCCTGGCCTGGTGCCGGGCGGCCATGCCTGACGCTGTTCTGTTGGACTGGAACATGCCGGTGATGAACGGGATCGAATTCCTGCGCCATCTGCGCCAGGAGCCGGGCGGCGACGCTCCGGTCGTGGTGTTCTGCACCGTCGAGAACAGCATCGAGCGCATCCGCCAGGCGTTGGACTGCGGCGCCAATGAATACATCATGAAGCCGTTCGACGGCGACATCATCACGGCGAAATTCGCCGAGGCGGGCCTGCTGTGATTCCCGAGGACATGGAGCTTCTGGCCGCCCTGGCCCGCCAGCGCGCCGGTCTGCGGATCGAGAGTGACAAAACCTACCTCGTTGAAAGCCGTCTCGGGCCGCTGGCCCGGCGTGAAGGCTTCGAGTCGATTGAAGCGATGATCGCCGCCCTGCGCGCCCATCGCGAGGACCGGTTGATCTGGGCCGTGGTCGAGGCCCTGACCCTCAACGAAACCGCCTTCTTCCGCGACCGCGAGACCTTCGCCCATCTGCGCGATACGCTGTTGCCGGCCCTATCGCGCCAGACTCGCGATCGCCCAATCCGAATCTGGAGCGCCGCCTGCTCGACCGGCCAGGAAGTCTATTCCCTGGCCATGACCGCAGCGGACGCGCGCGGCGTCGAGCCGGGCGCGCGCTTTGAATTCTTCGGGTCGGACCTTTCCGACCGCTGCCTGGAGAAGGCCCAGAGCGGGCTCTACACCCAGTTCGAGGTGCAGCGCGGCCTGCCGATCCGGCTGCTGGTCAAGCATTTCGAGAACGCCGATGAAATGTGGGCGATCAGCCCGCGTATCCGCCAGGCGGTGCGCTGGCGGCGGATCAATCTGATGGCCGACCTATCGCCTCTGGGCAAGTTCGACGCCATCCTGCTGCGCAATGTGCTGCCGGGGCTCGATCCCGGCGTCCACGCCCGGGTTATCGAGAGCCTGGCCGCGCGCCTCGAGGACGACGGCGTGCTGCTGATGGGCGAGGGTGAGAGCCTCACCGAGGTCACCGGGGCCGTACTGCCGGTCGCCGATCATCCCGGCCTGTTCACCCGCGACCCCAACTTCCGCGCAGCCGCCTAGGCGCCTCAGGCCCCGGCCCACCCGCGAAAAAGCCCGCCGGTCGACTGACCGGCGGGCTCAATCTTTAGTCCGCAGCTAGATGCTTACTTGGCGTCCTTGGCGGTGTCGCTGACGGCGTGGCCGGCCGACGAGACATCCTTGCCGGCGCCTTCGACGGTGTTGCAGGCGGCGACGGACAGGCTGGCGGCGATGGCGGCCAGGATGATGAGCTTGCGCATGGAAGTTCTCCGATGGTCGCCCGACGGGCGTCTGAAAGTGTTGCCCCTGCAGAACGTCTGCGGCGCCGCTAGGTTCCGCCTACGCTCTCGACCGGCGGCGCTTGCGGCGTCGGGAAAATCAGTCGCACCAGCAGGCCGCCAGCTGGCGAGGCCTCGAACAGAAGTTTCCCGCGCAGCTGCCGAGCGAAGGCGGTCATCAGGGTCCGCCCAACGCCTTCGACCGGACCCTTGGGCGCGCCGGGACCGTCGTCGCCGATCGCCAGTTCAGCCTCTTCGCCGCGCACGAAGAAATCGACGGTCAGCGTCCCGCCCCGCTCGCCCAGGGCGTGCTTCTGGGCGTTGGTGATGGCCTCGACCGCGAACAGGGCCAGGGGCGCAAGCCGGTCTGGATCGATGACCAGCGGGTCGGCATGCACCTCGGTGCGGATCGGCCCGCTACCCATCGAGTCGCCGGCCAGCAGCAAGGCGGTCAATTCCTCGAGGAACGGTCGCAGGTCCACCCGCTTGAGGTCGGGGCCCTGGTAGAGCGCGCGGTAGATCTGGGCCAGGGCGGTGATCCGCTGGCGGGTGTCGTTGAGGGCGGTGCGGGCGGCTGGGTCGGTCAGCGCCCGCTGCTGCATGTTGAGCAGCGAGGAGATGATCTGCAGGTTGTTCTTCACCCGGTGATGGATCTCGCGCATCAGGGCGTCCTTCTCGCCCAGGCTGTCGCGGAGGGACGCGTCGCGAGCGACGATGGCGGCGGCCATGTCGTCGAGCGTGGCGGCCAGTTCGCGGATCTCCGGCGGCGCCCGCTCGGCCTGCAGCGGCCGGACGGTGAAGCGACCCCGGGCATAGATGGCCGCCACCCGGCGCAGATAGACGATCCAGCGGATCACCGCCTGCTCGGTGGCGTAGAGCACCGCCGCCAGGGCGAGGACGAAAGCCAGCAGCGGGGCCAGCAGGCGCAACGCTGGATTCAGCCAGGCCCAGGAAGCCAAGCCGGGGGCCTTGGCCGACAGGATGACGAACACCTGCTCGCCGACTAGGGGCGCGGCGGAGAAGTCGCGATGGCCATGATCCGCGTCGAAGCCCGACCATAGGGCCGAGCCGGTTTTGGCGGCGCGGTCGCGCCAGGCCTGGGGCGGCGCGCTGAACGCCCGAGGATCGGTGGCGGCGAACACGTGGCCCTCGGAATCGGCCAGGGCCACCTCGGCGCCGCCAGGCAGATAGCGATTGGCGGTCTCCGGCTTCAGACTGGACAGGGTGAGGATGGCGGCCATGGCGCCGCCGAACTTTCCATTGGCGTCCTCGGCCCGCACAGCGGTCAGCACCGAAGGCTCGTCTGCATAGGACACCCCCGGCACGCTGGCCACGACCATGTGCGAGCCGGCCGCCAGGTTCTGAAACCAGGACCGACCCGAACGCGCGGCGTCGGGGGGGGTGGTCGCGGCGGCGCAAGACACCCGGCCATAGGCGTCGAAGCGGATCAGATTGGCATAGCCCGGAAGGTGGCTCTTCACCGTGTCGAGGCGCTGGGCGCAGGATAGCCCAACCGAACCCGGACCAAGCGTCTGCAGCAGAACGCCGGCCGCCTCAATGCGAGCGCGGGCGATCGCCGCGCTGCGCCCTGCCGCCAGTTCGAGACTTTGACGTCGAGAATCTGCCTCCGCCTTGAAGGCGAAGACCGACTGAAGAACACCCAGAACGAGGACGGGGAGGAGCGCGATGAACAGCGCGCCGGCCAACCGGACCCGAATGGAGCCGACGACGTCGGAACCGCGCCCGAGAGAAGACTTCACCGCAGGGTGCTCAGTCTCTCCGCGTCGGCCAGGATGGCGTACATGGCGTCGCCGGCGGCGCCACCGTCGCGGTCATAGGCGCCCGCTTCCAGAATGGCCTGCAGGGCGCGCCGGGCCCGGCTGACGCGGCTCTTCACCGTACCGACCGCGCAGCCGCAGATCTCGGCCGCTTCCTCGTAGGCGAACCCGCCCGCGCCCACCAGGATCAGCGCTTCGCGCTGTTCTGGCGGCAGCATGGCCAGGCTGAGCCGCAGCTCGTCCAACGCAACCGGGGCCTCGGGATCATCAACCGCCACGAGGGTGCGCTCGGCGGCCTCTTGATCAAGCTGGCTCTGGCGCCAGGAGCGACGCTTCTCAGAATAGAACTGGTTGCGCAGGATCATAAAGGTCCAGGCCTTCATGTTGGTGCCCAGCTGGAAGCTGGCCCGAGCGTCCCACGCCTTCATCATGGCGTCTTGCGCCAGATCATCGGCCGCGGTGGGGTCGCCGGTCAAAGTACGAGCGAAGGCGCGAAGATGCGGGATGAGCGTGACAAGTTCCTTCTTGAAGGCCACGTCACGGACCGGGTCGAAGGGCGACCGGCCGACTTGCGCTTCCGTCATGGTTCAACGCTCTCCCGAAGGCTTTTCTGCCTTGCGAAGGATGTCGAGGAATTCGTCGGGTACAGGCTCGTTCACGACCTCGTCGAACATCTGACGAAGCTTGACGCCGATAGCCTGCTGACGGAGCCGGGCTTCATCGAGGGCGGCGGCCCCCTTGCGATGATCTTCCATGGGTACGTGTTCAATCATGTCCTCGACGCCGATAAAACGCGACGCCCGCCCCCTGGCCGAATGAGTGTCCGCAGGATGACAACGTCGAATTCCGTATGAGGTTCCGCAAGCTTGAGCATATGGTGGCAAAACTAGTCCGCTCGAGGAACCCCGACGCGCCGCGAAATGGAACCGCGCAGGGCGCGCCGCGTTTAGTGCTCGATGGCGAACGGCGCAGCTTTGCCGCGACGGTCGTTTTTTTGTTCCCAAGACACTCAAACGGGAGGGGTCATGAGTCTTCTTGCCCGGCTAGCGCCGCACTTGCCTTATGTTCGTCGCTACGCTCGCGCGCTGACTGGCGACCAGACCACTGGCGATCATTATGTGCGCGTTGCGCTCGAGGCTCTGGCGGCCGGTGAAAGGTCGTTGGACGCCAATCTGTCGCCGCGCGTCGCCTTGTATCGCGTGTTCCATGCCATTTGGCTGTCCTCCGGCGCGCAGCTCGAAGCGCGGCGCGACGACGTCGTTGGTCATGGTGACGACGCCTCGCAGCGGCTGATGCGGATCGCTCCGCGTTCGCGGCAGGCGTTTCTGCTGACGGCGCTGGAGGGCTTCACCCCGACCGAGGCCTCGCAGATCCTCGACTGCGATTTCGCCGAGGTCGAGCGCCTGATTTCTGAAGCGCAGCAAGAGATCGACGCCGAACTGGCCACTGACGTCCTCATCATCGAGGACGAACCGGTGATCGCGGCCGATATCGAGGCCTTGGTGCGTGAGCTTGGCCACGACGTCATCGACATCGCCGCCACCCGCGGTGAAGCGGTCGAGGCCGTCAACCGCCGCACCCCGGGCCTGGTGCTGGCCGACATTCAGTTGGCCGATGGTTCGTCGGGCATCGATGCGGTCAAGGATATTCTGGCGCGTCTCGACGTGCCGGTGATCTTCATCACCGCCTTCCCCGAGCGCCTGCTGACCGGTGAGCGTCCGGAGCCGACCTTCCTGATCACCAAGCCCTTCCAGCCGGAAACGGTGAAGGCGGCGATCGGCCAAGCGCTGTTCTTCCATCCGCGCCGGACCCAGAAGGCGGCCTGATCTTTCAGGCCTGAAAACGAGGAAAGCCCCGGTTCGTCGCCGGGGCCTTTTTCGTATGCGTGTCGCTCGTGACGCAAATGCAAAGCGCTTAGCCAGCCGGCGTTTGCTTCACCGGTGTCTGGGGGGTGGAATAACGTCCGGCTTCCTGCGTGGTCTTGGCGCCGTTGTTGTGCTCGACGCTGGCCAGGTCGCCAGAGCGCATGGCCCAGGCCCCGAACAAGCCAATAGCAGCCAAGACGGTCGAGATGATCAGCACCCAGAACACGTGCTTGCCGCGGCGACCTTGACGGGCGCGGGTTTCGTTAAGGACGGGACCGGAACGGTCGAGATCGGCGGGCATGGCAGGCTTCCTTATCGCGCGGCGGAATATCCGCCCGAGCTGAGCTCGGCCGAACCGCCGTGTGCGGGGTTGTTGAAATGCTGGAGCACGCCGGCCGACGCCGCGATAACGACGATCACCGTCAAGGCGGTCATGCGGTTGCGGACGGTCTTTTGCCGACGCGTCGGCGCCTGGTCGAAAACCAGTCCGCCATGCTCGGCTTGGTAGGTGCGGATCACGACGTAACTCCCCAGCTTCGAGGCCGTATCGCCTTCGGGAAATCAACGTCTGGCTTTCGCCGCTGTTCCCTGCGGCAGTGGCCGAGTGATGGCCTCAAGAAAAATCGCGGAATAGGCGAGAAAATATTCATCGGGCGGGAACCGCCCCTTCTCGTTCACGTTTTCAATCTGCGGAGGCGGCGACGCCCCCCCGACTTGAGGCTAGCGCAAGTTAGCCTGTCGCCTCCGCACCCCACACTTCCAAGGCCTTAAGGCGGACCCTTGCGGATCCGCCCTTTGCTTTGGCGTAAGCGCGGCGAGGCGTGATCAGCCCCGCGGTCCGTTCAAATCGATCTTGACGTCGGCGCGGCGACGCAGAGGACGGGACTCGCCCGAGCCTGTCAGGGAGCCGCTATCGCCAGCAGCGGCGACGTCGATCTCCACATTGCGGAACCCGACCTTCGCCAAGGCGCCGGTGACCACGCTCGCCCGCGTCTTGGAGAGCGCCAGGTTGGCGTCTGCGGCCCCCACGGCGTCAGCCAGCCCCAGCACGCGGACGGAGTTCACCTGGCAGCCCTTGGCCATCGCGCCAGCGTTCTTGAGCACGGAGCGCGCTTCGCTAGTCAGGGCGCTGGACTGGCTCTCAAAATAGATCTCCACCGCGAAGTCTTCGCAGGCCGGCGGCGTCATCACGATATCGGATCGCGACTTGGGTCCGGAATTGCTGGCGCAACCCGCGGCTAGCCCGGCGGCGACGACAACACCAATCGCCGTCAGTTCGACTCTTCTCATCGCTTGCCCTCTCGTGCTGCGGCCACGCAAAAGGCGGCCGGCGCATGCCGACCGCCCTTTCCAGGTCTTTCAGGCGACCCCGACTTAACGGGGGCTGCCGTCTTCCCAGTAGTAACGACCGCTACGCGAGTCGTAGTAGTAGTACCGTCCGGCCCGCTCGTCATAGTACTGACGGCGATTGGCGTTGGTCGAACCGCAGCCGCCGTCCTCGCGACAGCCCTTGACGGCGCCTGCGGTGCCGCCGATGGCGGCGCCGATGGCGGCGCCGGTGCTGGCGCTGCCGCCGCCGACATTGTTGCCGATGACCGCGCCGGCGAGAGCGCCCAGAGCGGCGCCCCCGGCGGCGTTGCGTTCGGTGTTGCCGGTCGCGGTGCAGCCGCTGGCCAGCACACCGACGCCCAGCAAGGCGATCAAGGTCT
This sequence comes from Caulobacter sp. DWR3-1-2, assembly GCF_049896225.1. Classification (NCBI taxonomy): domain Bacteria; kingdom Pseudomonadati; phylum Pseudomonadota; class Alphaproteobacteria; order Caulobacterales; family Caulobacteraceae; genus Caulobacter; species Caulobacter sp. DWR3-1-2. The sequence goes on from NZ_JAFCTW010000004.1 coordinate 246,357, forward strand.
TCTTCATTGTGGCTCTCCCGTTCGAGCTTGTCCCGAGAGGCAAACGGCGGGGCGAGGCCAACGGTTCCGGGAACCCTCGCAAAGCTGCGCCGTTTGCCAAGTCAATGTTTCCGCGCGTTGGCGCTTTTGGATGTTTCGCATGCGCGTTGAAGTGATCGTCAATACCGCCTCGGGCTCGGTGGGCAAGGACGCGCCGGCCCAGGCGGAAGCCATCCTCGCCGAACATGGCGTGGAGGGTCAGGTGCATGCGCCGACCGAACGGGAGCTAACCGCCTGCATCCGCGCGGCCATCGAGCGTCGCCCCGACGCTATCCTGATCGTGGCCGGCGATGGCACGGCCCGCGCGGCGGCCGAGATGTCGGGTCCCGACGGCCCGATGATCGCGCCCTTGCCGGGCGGCACGATGAACATGCTGCCCCACGCGCTATACGGCGCGATTTCCTGGCCCGAGGCCATGGCCGCCTGCTTGAAGAACGGCGAGGCCAAGATGATTTCCGGCGGCGAAGTCAGTGGCCGACTGTTCTTCGTCGCCGCCATATTGGGTAGTCCGGCCCTGTGGGCCACCGCCCGCGAGGCCGCCCGGGCCGGGCGCGCCGACCTGGCGCTGATGCGGGCCCGGCGGGCGCTGCGACAGGCCTTCTCCACCCGCCTGCGCTACGTCCTCGACGGCCGCCCCAAGGGCAAGACCGAGGCGCTGAGCCTGATGTGCCCCCTGGTCTCGGCCGACCTGCACGCCGACGAGCAGGCGCTTGAGGCTGCGGCCGTCGATCCGTCGAACGCCCTGGACATCTTCCGGCTCGGCGTCAGCACCGTGACCGGCAACTGGCGCAACGATCCGTCGGTGATCGTCGGCCGCTGCCGGGTCGGCAAGGTCTGGGCCGGCGGGCGGATTCCCGCTATCCTGGACGGCGAGCCGGTCCGGCTGGACGATACGGTCAGCATTCGCTTCCGCCCAAAAGCCTTCCGCGCCCTGGTGCCCGCCGCATGAGCCAAAGGCTGAAACTGGTCCAAGTCTCCGACATCCATTTCGGCGGCGAACACAAGGACGCCGTCGAGGCGGCGGTCGAACGCATCCATGCCGAGCGGCCCGACCTGGTGATCGCCGCCGGCGACCTGACCAAGGATGGGAAGACCACTGAGTTCGACGCCGCCAAGGCCTGGCTGGACCGGCTGCCTCGCCCGCAGCTGGTGACGCCAGGCAATCACGACACCCCGTTCGTCGGCCCCCGCGAGATTCTCAACCGCATCTTCGCGCCGTGGCGACGCTATGAGCAGCGGTTCGGCGAGCGGATGAACGGAGACTGGGACGACCCGCGCGTCACGGTGGTCAGCCTCAATTCCGCTCGCGCCTTCCAGCTCCGGCTGAACTGGTCGAAGGGCGCGGTGTCGCGCCGACAGATCCGCGAGGTTTGCGCGGCTTTGAAAGACGCCGCGCCGGACGCGTTGAAGATCGTGGTCTGCCATCATCCGCTGATCGAGATGCTGGGCGGGCCGATGACCGCCAAGGTGCGGGGCGGTACGGCGGCCGCCCTGGCCTTCGCCGGCGCTGGGGTGGATCTGGTGCTGACGGGCCACATCCACGCGCCTTTCGTGCACCCCTACCCGTTCTCGGACGGCTGCACCCAGGCGGTAGGCTCGGGCACCCTGTCGGTGCGCGAACGTGGCGTGCCGCCTAGCTTCAATGTCATCGAGGTCGACGACGGCGACATCAAGATCACGGCCCTGGCCTGGGAGCGCACTCAGTTCACGGTCTGGCGAACCTGGTCGGTCCCGCGCCGCTGCGTCCCATGTTCAAACGAAAACGGCGCGACCGAGGTCGCGCCGTTGAACGTTTAGTCGAGAGGCTGAGGTCAAGCCGGTTCGGGATAGGTCCAGGCCGCGCCGTCGCCCTTGGCCGCCGCGAACTGCGCATCGGCGAACGCCCAGTTGGGCAGGACGTCGAACCAGGCTTCCAGGAAGCCTTTACGGTTGTTCTGGTGGTCCAGATAGTAGGCGTGTTCCCAGACGTCGCAGACCAGCAGCGGGGTGACCCCGTTCTTGGTCAGGGTGTCGTCGGCGTCGTGGGTCGAGAGGATCACCAGCTTGCCGGCCTGGACGGCCAGCCAAACCCAGCCCGAACCGAAGTGACCGACGCCCTCGGCGACGAACTTCTCCTTCAGGCCGGACAGATCGCCAAACGCCTCGGCGATCGCGGCCGAAAGCTCGGCCGACGGGGCCGCCTGGTCGGCGCTCATGCAGTCCCAGAAGAACGCGTGGTTCCAGGCCTGGGCGGCGTTGTTGAACACCTTGCCGGGACCGGCCTCGCGGATGACCGCTTCCAGAGGACGCTTGTCGCCCTCCAGCAGCAGCCCGTTCAAGGCGTTCACATAGGCCGCATGGTGCTTGTCGTGATGGAAATGAAGCGTGTTTGCCGAGATCGTCGGTTCCAGGGCTTCATAGGCATAGGGCAGGTCGGGGAGTTTGAACATGATCGCTCCAGAGCAAGACGCCCCCGGGAGATGAGAGGAGGGGCGCGGAAAACCAAGGGGGGGCAGCCGTGGGCGACTAGCGCGGCAGCGGCTTCTGGGAGTCGAACAGCGCCTTGGCGACGATCGCCGCCAGGGCGGGGTTGCGGAAAGCAATCAAGCCCGCAGCCAAGCCGGCGCCGATCGTGAGGATCGGCCGCGCCTTGACCATCTCCAGCGCCTTCTCGGCGAAGAACAGCGCGTCCGGGGCCGGGGCCGACGACAGCCCAACCCCGACCTCCGCCTTGCGCGCCGCCAGCAGCCCGGCGATCCCGACGACCAGCGCGGCGACTGCGGCGACGATCGCGGCCCCGCCCGCCGCGCCCAGGTGAGGCTGGATCACGGCGTACAGGGCGAAGGCGGCGGCCACGACGCTCACAGCAGCGGCTGCGGCGATCGCCGCAGCCGCTGCCAGGGTGGTCAGGGTCTTTTCGAAGATCACTTGTTGTGGCCGCTACGATTTCCGGCCAGCAGAAGGCCCAGCAAGACGCCGACGCCGAGGCCGGCCAGGGTAGCGGTGATCGGACGCTCGCGAACCCGCTCGCTGACATAGCGACCGGCTTCATCGACCTGTTGGCCGGCGGTGTCGGTATAGGTGCGGGTCTGGGCGCGCAGGGTCTCGAGGCCCTGGGTCAGCGAATGCTCGATGCGCTTGGCGGCGTCGGTCAGGTTGGCCTTGGTGTCGGTGAAGTGGCTCTTGGCCGCAGCGGCGGCTTCGCCGAAGCTGCGTTCGGCGTGGTCGAGAGCGGCGCCGGCGCTCGACGAGGCCTTGTTGGCCTCCTTGATCGCGGGGTTCAGGCTGTTGTCGGACATGGGAGGTCTCCGGTTTCGCGGCTCGGGCTTCGGGGCGGACAGCGGCAAAGCTGCGCCCGCAAAACGCAAAGCCAGGGCGACAAGTTCCATTCTAGCGCCAAGGCTGAAGCTTCACCACATACGATCAGCGAGGCACGAGATTTATCGATCTCGCGCATCACGCGAACCCGGTCTATGGTCGATTCATGGACGATGCGGGCGGATCGCTGGCAGATGATCAAGAGGCGCAGCGACTGCGCGCCCTCGACGCCCTTCGCGCCATCGACGGCGATCCCTTCGACCCCCGGTTCGACCGGATCGTCCGCCTGGCCTTACGCCTGTTCAACGCCCCCAAGGCGGCGATCCGCCTGATCGGAAAGGACCGCGTCTGGCTGAAGGCCAGGATCGGCTTCCAGGATGGAGAAGAGGCCCGCCCCGCCACCCTCACCGAACGCCTGCGCGACTGCGGTGTCATCGCGCATGGCGACATCGCCGCAGTTCCCGACCAGACGATCCGTCCCTTCGCCGCCGACAGCCGGTTTTTTGCCTGCGCTCCGCTCACCGATCCCTCGGGCCAAGTGGTTGGCCTGCTGACCGTCGAGGATCCCCAACCTCGCGACGCGATCGACAATGGCCTGGTCGAGGCCCTGGCCGAGCTGGCGGCCCTGGCCATGGAAGAGCTGCTGCACGACGCTGAGACCGCCCGCAATATCGCCGAGCGCGCGCTCGACAGCGAGCGGATCGCCCTGGCTCTGGGCGCGGCCAATCTCGGCGAGTTCGAATGGGATATGAACGCCCATGTCATGCAGATCAGCCCCCGCATGGCGCGAATCATGGACACCCCGGTCGGCGATCGGGCCGCCCTGACCAGCCAGACGCTTTACGACTTCATCCATCCGGACGACCGCACTGCGGCGCGCGCCAGAGTCGAAGAGCAGTTGAGGGCTGGCGGCCGCTACGAGGTGGAATTCCGGCGGTTCGTGTCGCCCGCCGACCGCACGGTGTGGATCCGCGCCGCCGGGGTGCGGGTTCTTGACGGCGAGGACACCCCCATCCGCCATATCGGGGTGGTGCAGGATATCACCGCCCGCCGCGACGCAGACGATCAGCGCGAGAACCTGCTGACCGAGTTGGACCACCGCATCAAGAACCTGCTGGCGGCCGTGCAATCGGTGGCCGGCCAGTCGGCGCGCAAGGCCTCGTCGCTGGACGGGTTCCTCAAGGCCTTCACCGGCCGGCTAAAGGCGATGAGCTCGGCCCACGACCTGCTCAGCGCCGCCCGCTGGCGCGGCGCCACTCTGGCGCGGATCGCCGCCGCCGAGCTGGGAGGCCTCGCCCCCAACCAGACCCGCTGGGACGGTCCGGAGATGTTTCTGACCCCTCGCGCCGCGGCGGCCCTGTCGCTGACCCTGCATGAACTGGCGGTCAACGCCGTCAAGTTCGGTTCGCTGTCGACCGAGGCCGGCCGGGTCGAGGTGGTCTGGCGCGCCGCGCCGGGCGGCGGTTTCAATCTGGAATGGCTGGAGACGGGCGGCCCCCTGACCTCGCCGCCCGCCACCCGGGGCTTCGGCGCGACCCTGATCGAGGACGTCGTCGGCCGCGAGCTGAAGGGCCGCGCGACCATCGAATACCGCCGCAGCGGCGTCACGGCCATGATACACGCCGCCGCCGACGCCTTGGTCGATACCCCCGAGCCCGAGCCCGTCGCGCCGCAAGCCGAGCGAATCGTCGAGACCTTCCGCAGCGGCGAGGACACCTTCAAGGCCGGCGACATCGCGGGGCTCAAGGTGCTGATCGTCGAGGATTCGCTGCTGCTGGCCATGGAGCTGGAGGCGGGGCTGGAGGATTCCGGGGTCGAGGTGGTGGGCTGCGCGTCCGAGCTGTCGGAGGCCCTGCAGATGCTGGAGCTGACCTTCGACGCCGCCGTGCTCGACGCCGACCTGAACGGCAAGTCCGTGGCGCCTGTCGCCGAGGTTCTGCGCCGCGAGGGCCGGCCCTTCGTGTTCGCCACCGGTTATGCCGACAAGGCCGCGCCCATGGGCTTCGACGCCCCGATCGTTCGCAAGCCCTACAATGTCCACCAGATCGCGCGGGCCCTGGCTTCGGTGACGGGACGGGGGTGAAAGCCCAATTCCTGCCCCTGCGGGGGAGGACTTCAGATCACTCCCCGCGCCCGCAGCCCCGCGATCGCTTCCACCGACAGCCCCGCCACTTCGGCCAGCACCGCGTCCGTATGCTCGCCCAAGCCTGGCCCCGGCCAACGCACGCCGCCCGGCGTTTCCGACAGCTTCGGGAAGGCGTTCTGCATCTTGACGGTCCCGAACACCGGGTGGGCCACCTCGACGATCGACTCGCGGGCGATGAACTGCGGATCCTTCAGCATGTCGGGCGCGCGATAGACCCGGCCAACCGCCAGTCCGGCCTCCTCCAGCAGCGGCAACAAGGTCTCGATGTCGTGCTCGACCGTCCAGCCGGCGATGGTGGCGTCGAGCTGGACCTGGTTCGCGCCGCGCGCCGCGTGGTCGCGATAGCGCGCGTCGATCGCCAGCTCCGGCCGGCCCATGGCGTCGCACAGGCGCTTGAACAGGCTGTCCTGGTTGGCGCCGATCAGGATCAGTTCGCCGCTGCGCGTGGGATAGACGTTGGACGGGGCGATGCCGGGCAGGATGGCGCCGGACCGCTCGCGGACATAGCCTGACAGGTCATATTCGGTGATCAGGTTCTCCATCACCGTCAGCACGCTTTCATAGATCGCCGCATCCACCACCTGGCCTCGGCCCGTGGCGTGACGCGCGTGTATGGCTAGCATCACGCCCAGCGCCGCGTTGAGGCCCGCCAGGCTGTCGCCGATCGAGATGCCCGCCCGGGCCGGCGGGCGGTCGGGCTCGCCGGTGATGTGGCGCAGGCCGCCCATGGCCTCGCCGATCAGCGCGTAGCCCGCGCGGTGCGCATAGGGGCCGGTCTGGCCGAACCCCGAGACCCGAGCCATCACCAGGCCAGGATTGGTCTTGGCCAGGACGTCATAGCCCATGCCCCACTTCTCCAGCGTGCCGGGGCGGAAGTTCTCGACAACGACGTCGGCCGTATTGATCAGGGCGCGAGCCACGTCGCGGCCTTCGGGCGTGCGCAGATCCAGCGTCACGGACTTTTTGTTGCGGCCGATCACCGGCCACCAAGGCGAATGACCCTTGGGCTTGGTTCGGCCCCACTGGCGCATCGGATCGCCGACGCCCGGGTCTTCCAGCTTGATGACCTCGGCGCCGAAGTCGCCCAGCACCTGGCCGCAGAACGGCCCAGCGATCAGCGAACCCATCTCGATCACCCGAAGCTCGTCCAGAGGCGCCTTGGCCATGTTCTTCGTTCCCTCGACCATCACGGAACCATCACGGCCACGTGAAGTTGTATTGCCACGACGGCGCGGCGCGGCGCCTGAGCGATCAACGTTCTAGAAAAACGCGCAGGGAAAGAAAGCCATGACTCGCAAGCTTCTCATCGTTGGCGCCGCCTTCGCCGCCCTCAGCCTCGCCGCGTGCGGCCCCAAGGCCGACGAGACCAAGGGCGCCGCGACGCCGGCCGAACAGGCCGCGACTCCGGACGCCAACCCGGCGGCCACTGTTCCGACCCCGTCGGACGAGACCAAGGCCGCCACCTTCGTCGCCAAGGCCGCCGCCACCGACATGTACGAAGTCGAAGCGTCCAAGGTCGTCGCCAAACGCTCGACCAACGCCGAGGTGAAGAAATTCGCCATGATGATGGAAAAGGCTCACACCAAGACTACGGCTGATCTGAAGGCCGCCATCGCCGCCTCCGGCGCGATGATCACCCCGCCGACCGCCTTGCCCGCCGATCTGCAGGACAAGCTGGACGACTTGAACAAGTCCAGCGACGGCGACTTTGACAAGACCTATGCCGACGATCAGGTCGATGTGCATCAAGCAGCCCTGAACCTAATGCAACGCTACGCCCAAGACGGCGACACCGCGGCCATCAAGGCCTTCGCCGCCGCCACGGCCCCTGCCGTTCAGGAACATCTGAACATGGCCGAAGGCCTGAAGAACGGCTTCGACAAGGCCAAATAGAACGGTTCAAGGAATCGCGTAGGCGACCGTCGCCTTGGCGCAGGCTCGCTCGCGCGATTCCGACCAGATCAGGACATCGGCCGTCGCGATGCGGCGGCCGAGCTTGAGCAGGGCTCCTTCCGCGTAGAGATCCCCCGGCTTGGCGCCGCGCAGGAAGTGGATGGTGAGAGACGTGGTCACCGCCATCGCCACCTCGCCGATATGGGCCAGCACCAGGGCGTAGCCCGCCGTGTCGGCCATGGCCATCTGGGTCGGCCCCGAAATCAGGCCGCCCGGCCGCAGCGCCCGGGTGGCGAACGCCTGACGCATCAGCACCCGCCCCGGCTCCGCCTCGACCACCTCCGGCAGATGCGCCCCGGCCTCGGGAAAAGCCTTGGCCAGGAAGGCGTTCAGAGCCGCCGCATCGAGCTTCAGCGCCGCCTCGCTCATTTCATATCGACCTTGATGACATTGTCATCACCGTTGCGGTCGATGACCACGTTGTAGGGATCCACCCCCGCCACCTTGGGGGCGACCTTGGTGACGAAGGTCAGGGTCTGGGTTCCTGAACGGATGGTCCGCCGCTCCATGGCGATCACCTTGTCGGGACCAAAGCCCTTCTTGCCCGGCTCCAGCGAGAACAGGCCGATGTCCATGGGCTCGCTCATTGGCGCCGCCTGTTCCCGACCGTGGCCCTCGGCATAGAGCTTTTTCGCGTCGATCATCAGAGTGACGTCGAACTGGCCGTCGGCACGCTTGCGGGCGCTGGCCGAGGTGGTCTTCAGGTCATACAGCGTGATCTTCTCGAACAGGTCGGTGATCAGAGCCTGCTTGTCGGCGGGGGCGTGGCGACGCAGGGCGGCCACCAGTTCTAGGGTGGTTGGGTAAGGCGGGCCCTTGAAGGCATAGCCGGTCAGCATCTCGCGCAGAGCGGCGTTGACGTTGTCCTCGCCGATCTCGTTGGCCAGCCGGTACATGACCAGCGAGCCCTTGTTGTAATAGATGTAGGGCTGCTCCTCGACGCGCTCGAGCGGCAGTTCCTCGATCACCTCGCCGCCCCGCGCCCGCAAATAGCGGTCCAGTTCATACTTCAGGAACTTGCGGATCATCGGCTCGCCGTAGGTCTTCTTCATGACCATCAGGGCCGAGTACTGGGCCAGGGTCTCGGCCAGAGCCGGCCCGCCCTGCTGGTCGGCGCCGATCAGCTGGTGGGCCCACCATTGGTGGGCGATCTCGTGCGCCCCGACATAGGTGACCATGTCGATCTTGGTCTGGTCCTGATACTTGGAGACAAAGCCGAGATTCTCCGACCACGGGATGGTGTTGGCGAACGACTGGGCGAAATTGCCATAGGCCGGGAACTCCAGATAACGCAGCTGGCGGAACTGGTAGGGGCTGAAATTAGCCTGGTCATAATCCAGCGACCGCTTCATCGAGTCCAGCATCCGCTCAACGTTCCAGGCATGGGCTGGGTCGTAATAGATCGACAGCTGCACACCCTTGTAGGGCTCGGTGCGCACCGCGTAGCGCGCCGACTGGATCGAGAAGAAGTGCAGGATCGGAGCCTCGGTCACGAACCGGGCTGTCCGCCGGTCGCCGGCTTTGGTCACCGGACCCGTCAGCTTGGCGCTTTCATGCCAGATACTCTCTGAGACCTTGTAGCCCGGCGCGATCGGCGTCTGATCGGCGTCGGTGGTGACGGTGATGTCGGCGGTCACCCAATCGCTATCACGACGCAGGCCGTTGAAGGCGCGCGAGGGACCATCGCCCAGCTTGGCCATGCGAAGCTCGGCCGGCAGACCGTATTTGCGGCGCTTGGTGCGATCCTTCAAAAGGCCTGCGCGGTCCATGCCCAGGGTCGGGGCCAGGCCCTGATCGTTGATGAAGGTCCCGTTGTCGACCATGCCTGTGTCGGCCCCGCTATTGGGGAAACCCAGCTGGACGCGTGCGGTGCTGAACGACATCGAGCGACGCTCGCCCGGCTGCATCGGCGTGTCGAAGGCGAAAATCCGGTAGTTAAAGCGTTCGAAGGTCTTTTTCGGCCGAGCCCCCTCGATCGACAGGGCCAGCACCTTCAGGTCGCGATCGAAGCGGATGTGGATTTCGCGCAGCGGCTTGTCGGTGCGGTTCTCGATCTCGTAGACACCCTTGGTGTCGATGCGCGGCATGCCAGGCCGAATGCTGACATCGAGAGTCACCGCGATGATCTTCGGCTGCGGCGTGTTCTCGAACGGCAGCAGGGCCTTTTCGTAGTCGGCCTGCCAGCGCTCGTTGCCGAGGCTGGTGCGGTACGGATTCCAGATATTGGTGTTCAGGTAGATGAACCCGCCCAGGCCTACGAACACCAGCAGGGCGCCGCCGGCGATCAGGCCGGGCCGCCCCATCAGCCGACGCGGCAAGGCCGCCAGGCGAGGCCGCAACCGGGTCTCGGTCCCTCGCCGCCAAAGGACATGGCTCAGCACCAGCAGTAGCACCGCGCAGGCCGCCCAGTAGAGCCGGAACCACCAGGCCCCCACCCAGAACCGGCTCAGTCCATTGAAGTCCGAGATCGGGACCATGGGCGCGCTGGCATAGAGATAAAGGTTGTGTTCCAGACCCCAGCTGGACGCCACGATCGTGCCGATGATGTAGAGCACCATCAGGCCCCAGCCGACGAACTTGTGCGGCGAGATGACTTGCAGGAACACCGCCAGCACGGCCACCAGCAAACAGTCGACAGTCTGCGGCAGCACCCACCAGACCAGGTAGTTTCCCAGTTCCAGATGGGTGTAGCCCTTGGCCAGCTGCATGCCGATCGACACCGCGACGCTGATCAGGAAGGTCGAGGTCAGGACCAAGGCGATGGCCAGGGTCTTGGGGGCCACGAAGGCCCAATCGGGGATCGGCGTGGCGTCGATCAGTTCGTGCGTCTTGCGATCCTGCTCGCGCCAGACCAGTTCGCCGGCATAGAAGGCGGCGATGATCATGGTCATGAATGGGAAGATGCCGTTCATGGCGCCGATCATGATCCGGGTGACCGGATAGACCGCCCCGCCATAGAGGCTGTCGTCCGTCGCGTACCAGAGATTGACCAGGGCCAGCACGGCGGCCAGGCCGACCAGGACCAGATAGGCGGGGCTCAGGAAAACCTGCTGGGCGTCCAGGCGGGCGCGAACCCACAGCTGCGTCCAGCGTGAGATCGCGTCGAAACGCGGCGGGGCATGGACCGTGGTTGTTGTGGGCGGTTGGACCTCCGCTTGGCTCTTGTCGCGCCGCCCTGTCGCGCCCTCGGTCTTGCGCGTGTCGAACAGCCAGTAGCCGGCCGCGAGAATGGCCAGGGCGAGCGCTGTCCACAGCAGGCGGTTGGCCAGCAGATAGCCCGTGAGCGGCGGGGTCAGGGTGTTGCGCTCGGCCGCCGTCCAGTAGAGCGTCGCCAGTCGGAAGGCGCCGCCGCCGAACGGGTCGAACAGGGCGGCGATCCGTTCCAGGCCGGGCTGGCGAAGGAATACGCCGCCCATGAACTGCAGGGCCATGAAGGCGATGACGCCGACATAGGTCCACATCATCGATCGCGTCACCGTGGTCAGGGCGAAGAAGATCGCCGAGGTCAGGAAGATCGCCGGCAAAGCCAGGGCCAGGTAGGCGAAGGCGTAGTGGCCGATCACGAAGGAGCCGAGGGTCTCCGGATCGACCCATGGCATCAGCGTGCCCAGAAGCATGCCGGCTGGAACCGCCAGGAAGGACAGGGCGGCGGCCGCGAAGGCGCCGGTAAACCGGCCATAGAGGTAGTCGAACTTCGACAGGCGCGTGGATCGAAGGATACCCGCAAAGCCGGTGTCGTCGTCGCGCACCACGATATTGGCCACGAAGGCCGTCGTGACGAACATGAAGACGAGGGCGAAGAACAGGTTACCGCCGGCGATCGCCGTCGCGGCGTTCTTGTGGACGTTGCCCGAGGATCCGATGTTGATATTGCTGGACGCCACCGTTCCAAACGCCATCAGGAAGAAGATGAATGTTCCCACCCAGAATACCGGCTGGCGCGCCTGGTAGCGGAACTCGAAGGCGGCGACTTTTCCGAACATGCCCACGCCCTTAGGCTGCTCGCCGGGTATTGGAGAGGGTGGAGAAGTAAACGTCTTCCAGACCGCCCTCCACCTGGGCGAAGCCCGCGCCGGGGTCTTGGTCGGCCAGGACGTGGATCACGGTGCGGCCGCCCAGCAGGCGGGTGGAAATGACCTGATACCGATCCTTGGCGGCTTCGAGGTCGGCCTTGTCGATGGTCTTGCGCCAGATCCGGCCGGCCAGTTGGGCCATCAACTCGGAGGGCGCGCCCTCGCGCACGATGCGGCCTTCGCAGATGATCGCCATGGCCGGGCAGAGGTCCGACACGTCCTCGACGATGTGGGTCGACAGGATCACCACCACGTTCTCGCCGATCTCGGACAGCAGGTTGAGGAAGCGGTTGCGCTCCTCCGGGTCGAGGCCGGCGGTCGGCTCGTCGACGATGATCAGGCGCGGATCGCCGATCAGGGCCTGGGCGATGCCGAAGCGCTGGCGCATGCCCCCGGAGAAGCCGGCGATGGCCTTCTTGCGCACGGTCCACAGATTGACCTGGTTCAGCAGGCTCTCGACGACGTCCTTGCGCTCCTTGGCGCCGGAAATGCCCTTGAGCACCGCCATGTGGTCGAGCATGTCGTAGGCGGAAACCCGGGGATAGACGCCAAAATCCTGAGGCAGATAGCCCAGTGTCCGCCGCAGCAGGTCAGGCGACTTGAGCACGTCGATGTCGCCGAAGCGGATGTGGCCGGAGGTCGGGGCCTGCAGGGTGGCGACGGTGCGCATCAGGGTCGACTTGCCCGCACCGTTCGGGCCAAGCAGGCCGTACATGCCGCGCGGGATCGTCAGGCTGACCTCGTCGAGGGCTTTCACGCCATTGGCGTAGACGTGGGTCAGGTTCTCGATGATCAGCATCGTTGGTCCAAGGTCCCTGCGATTCCGGGTCTGTCGGGTTTTCGCCACAATTGTCTCACCCGTCATGACTCGTCGTCGCCTGTCGGGGCAAGTGAAAGAACGTCTAGACGCGGGACTTGGGTAGGATGTTTCAGGAACATGTCCTGCGGAAGGCTTTTCACGGCGGCGGTCTTTTGGCGACGCGGGTTTGAGGTTAATCAGACGGCATGACCCACTTCGCCTTTCCCCCGCCCGCCCCGCCCACGGTCCCGGTCGAAGGGAGCGACGCGGTCTTTCCCGTAAGGCGCATTCTCTGCGTCGGCCGCAACTATGCCGCCCACCGGCGCGAGATGGGCGGCGACGACCGCGACCCGCCGTTCTTCTTCGCCAAACCCGCCGACGCGGTCGTGGTGCTGACAGCGCCAGGCAAGGTTCCCTACCCGCCAGCAACCCACGACCTGCACCACGAGATCGAACTGGTGGTGGCCCTGAAGTCGGGCGGCGCCAACATTGCTGTCGAGGCGGCGATGGACCATGTGTTCGGCTACGCGGTCGGCGTCGACCTGACCCGCCGCGACCTGCAGGCCGCCGCCAAGGCCAAGGGCCAGCCGTGGGACGCCGCCAAGGGCTTCGACGCCAGCGCCCCGATCACCGCCATCCGCCCGATCGACCAGGCCAGCGTCGACGGCGCCATCCGCCTGTCGGTCAACGGCCAGGAGCGCCAGCTCGGCCAGATCGCCGACATGATCTGGACCATCCCGGAAGTGATCGCCGAGGCCTCCAAACTTTGGACCCTGATGGCCGGCGACCTGATCTTCACCGGCACCCCCGAGGGCGTCGCCGCCATCGGGCGGGGCGACACGGTGACGGGCGAGGTCGAGGGCGTGGGCCAGCTTATCTTCACGGTAGTCTGAGGCGGCGCATGAAACTCACCCTGCACAGCGCCTGGCGGGCCAGCGCGCCCTATCGCGTTCGGATTGGCTTGAACCTCAAGGGGCTCGCCTATGAGGTCGCCCCCGTCGATTTGGTCCACAGCCAGCACCACGAAGCCGCCTATGTCGCGCTCAACGCCCAGCGGCTTTTGCCGACGCTCGAAGTGGACGGCAGGGCTCTGACCCAAAGCCTGGCGATCCTGGAATGGCTGGACGAGACGGTTCCCGAGCCTCGCCTGCTGCCTGCCGACCCGTTCGACCGCGCCGTGGTCCGCGCCATGGCCGAGATCGTCGCTTGCGACATCCATCCATTGAACAACCTGCGCATCCTGCGGGCCCTGACCGGACTGGGCGTCGAGGAGCCGGCGCGTAACGCCTGGGCCACGCGCTGGATCACCGACGGCTTCACCGCGCTGGAGCCCATGGTGGCCAAACATGGCCGAGGCTTCGCCTTTGGCGATGCGCCCGGCCTGGCCGATTGCTGCCTGGTTCCGCAGATCTATAACGCCGAACGCTTCAAGGTGGACCTGACGCCGTTTCCAGCGATCCGCGCCGTCGCCGCGCGGGCCGCCGAGCATCCGACCATCGCCGCCGCCCATCCCAACCTCCAGCCGGACGCCCTCCATGCTTGAAGACCTCAAGAACAACAATCTGGTCTGGTCGCTGCGCAAGACCGAGGCCGACCCGCAGTTCTTCAAGCGACTGGAAGGCCAGCAGAGCCCGGAATATCTGTGGATCGGCTGCAGCGACAGCCGCGTGCCGGCCAACGACATCGTCGGGCTGGACCCGGGCGAGCTGTTCGTCCACCGCAACGTCGCCAACCTAGCCCCGCCGCAGGATGCGAACTATCTCAGCGTGCTTCAGTTCGCGGTCGATGTGCTCAAGGTCAAGCACGTGATGGTCGTGGGCCACTATGGCTGCGGCGGCGTGGCGGCGGCGATCGACGGCCAGCGGCGTGGCCTGGTCGATCACTGGCTGCACCCGATCCGCGAGGTTCACGCCGAGCACAAGCACGAGCTCGCCGCCCTGCCGACGCAGAAGGACAAGCTCAACCGCCTGTGCGAGCTGAACGTCATCCGCCAGGTCCGCAACGTCGCCTCCGACGTCTTCGTCCACGACGCCTGGGCGCGCGGCCAACCCGTGTCGGTGCACGGCTGGGTCTATTCCCTGGCCAACGGCCTGGTGAACGACCTCGATGTCGGGATTTCCAGCCTGGAGGATTACGAGCGGGTGGCCAGCGGGCCGTGTTGATCGCCTCGTTAGATCAGGCGTGCAGGAACACGTAGGCATATAGCGGCACACAGAGGACCAGCAGCGTCCGCCCGGTCATCACCAGGCGCGACAACTTGCGATCGTTGAAGCTGTTGTGCCGTCCGCTGAACAGGAAGGGCATCGTTTTCCACGGGAAGTTTGACGAGACGCCGGCCCACAGGGATCTAGCCAGCGAGCCGGGATTCTCCAGGCGCTCAAGCCTGGACATCACCAGCACCAGCGTGATCCCGTAGACCATCCCGACCAGCCAGGCGACGAAGAAGATCGGCAACATCGTGTGGCCGACGTCGCCCTGATGCAAATCGAAGCGGAACGGCGTGGTCCCCGCCGTGCGGGTGAACATCAACGGCGGCTGGTCGCCCGGGTGGCCACGCTTGGCGCATTCGGACCCGAGGTGTTCATTGCGCGTCGGGCCAGGCCAGATGGCCGACATCGGCATCATGTCGCAAAGGTTCAGCGACGAGACGAGGGGCCGGCGCAGATCGGCGTAGGCCTGGCCGGGCAGGCTGCCGATCCAGGCCTCGACGGCGTTGACGTCCTCGACCTTGCAGACGAAGCCGACCCGGTTGATGGCGCTTTCGACCTCGCGAACCCGGTCGGCCAGCCGGTCGGGGTCGGTGTCCATTAAGGTCACCGTCGGCGTGAAATAGCCGATCGAGGCGTAGTCGCCACCGAGGATGACCAACGCCGCATCGGCGTCCATCGACTTGGCCGCCGCGTCGGGATCCTCCAGGACCGAGGGCTCCCGGGTGATGGCCTCCTTCAGCAGCGCCATGACGCCCTTGCGCTTGGCGAACCAGCGCTTGCGGACTGTGGTCACCGCCTTGAGGGCGTCTTCTCTTGTCGAGGGGCAGGAAGCGGCACACCCAGCGGTCGTTTTGCCCAGCTCGTTCAGGCGGTCCAGCAAGCCCGGCGAGGAGGTCGCCGGATAGGCGCGCACCGAGGTGGTTCGCACATAGCCGCCGCCCAGGCGCGGCACGAGGTCCCCCTGGAAATCGTCGTCCGTCAGGAAGGCGTCAAGATTAGGCCGGGGTCTCCGGCGCCTTAACGTAGTGGCGCTTGGTGGAGATGCGCTGGATAGGGTTCGGTCGCGCGCCGACGAAGGGCGCGCCCGTCGTCAGGCGTCCAGGTAGGGCCGTTGGCGGATGTGCCGCCCGAGGGCGTCGAAGAAGTAGGGGTCGCGCTTGTTGAGCCAGTGGCAGGCTCCGTGGATGGCCAGGCCGATCGGGATGCTGATCAGGGGAACCTGGAGGCCCAGCGCCAGGACGGCCGTCAGAGTGCCGTTCAGCACAGCGATCATTTGCGGAACGCCCGCGATCGTCACCGGCTCCGAAAGGGAGCTGTGGAAGGCGATCTCCAAACCCTCGATTTCCGACTGCGCCACCTCAGAACGCCGCTCCGGCGGTGGGGTTGAAGAAGGTGCTGACGAAGGTCGTGGCGGTGAAGGCGATGGCGATGATGCCGACAGCCTTGGCGACGGGACCGCAGAGCGACTGCATCACCGTGGTGAGCGGGCCCTCCAATGGCATGGCGGTGCCGCCACCAGCCGCTCCAGCTGGGGTGGCCAGAAACAGGCCGACACTGGCGGCGAGCATCACGGCATGGGCGGCTCGACCGAAACGAAGCGGCGCGGACGAGACATTTCGGATCGGATTCATGGGTGGGGTCTCCCGATGCCGACGCCCGCGAATGCCGGGCTACCCACGACTGAAACCCAAGGAAGTCTAGCTCAAACACTCTTTTTATCTAAAAAGTGCGTTCAGTGCGTTTTGCACAGTCCTGCCCGCTCCTGGCCCTCGAGCGTCACGGCGCGAGGGGAGGGACCATAGCGTTCACGTAGTAGGATGGCCTAACGGTGGCGAACCTCCGGCTTCCCCGGGCTGAGCGCCCAGTCTTTCTTGGGAATCGACAAGGTGCAGGCGTGACCGACCGAAGCCATAAGCGGACCAGCGACCGCCCGTCGCGGGGGCGCTCGTTCCGTGAAGTCGACTCTCATTGTCCTGCTCAGCGCCCTGTCTCTATCAGCCTGCGTGAGCTACGCGCCCGCGCCGGTGGAGCCGTCGGCCTTGGCAGTGGAGGCTCGGACCCGAACTCTGAATCTGGGGCAGGTTCGCGACAAGGTGGCGTCAATCGCTCCCGACGCGACCTGGAGCGGCCCCCGCCTGGATCGTCTGGCGCTCTTCGCGAGCGCGCTGCTCAATAACCCTGACATCGCCGCTTCGAGCGCGGGCGTCGACAGCGCCCTGGCAGCGGCCAAGGCGTCTCGCGTCGGCCCGGCCGCGACGTTCACGCTGAGCGCCGAGTACGCCCGCAGCGCGGCCGAAAGTTCCCCCTGGCTGCTCGGTGGGGCGCTCGACGTCCCCCTCGACCTGGGCGCCCGCCGCCAGGCCCGGCTAACCAGCTTCGATCTCGCCGTCGATATCGCGCGTTACGACCAGGCCGACAGAATCTGGTCGGTCCGCATGGCCGTCCGACGGGCGTTAGCCGATTACTTCATCGCGGAACGCCAGGCCGTCGCCTACGAGCGCGTAGCCCAGGTGCGGGCGCGCCAGCTGGCGGCGATGGAGAATCGGGTCAACGCGGGGGAAGCGTCGCGCGCCGAACTGGAGCGCGTCCGCGCTGATGGGGCCGACGCCGTTCGTCGCGCCGCCGACGCCAACAGCAATGCTCGCGCCGCCATCAAGTCACTTGCCGCCGCTTTGGGCGTACCATTCGAGGCCCTGAACGGGCTCGCCCTAACCTGGGCGGGTTTCGATGAGCCAACTGATGATCCCGGCGCGCGGGTGACGGACGATTCTCGCGTCGGGGCCATCCTGTCCCGGGCTGACGTGCTCAAGGCGGTAGCCGCCTATGATCAGGCCGAAGCCGACCTTCGCGCGGAGGTCGCACGCCAATACCCGGCGATCAGTATTGCGCCCGGCTACACCTGGGAGCGCGGTCTGGTGAAAATCCCAGTGTCCGTTGGTCTGGTATTGCCGCCCCTCGACCTCAATCGCGGCGCCATCGCGACCGCGCAGGCCAAGCGGACAGAAGCCGGACGGAAGCTGGAGGCCGTTGTGTCCACATCGCAGGCGGCCATCGACGCGGGATTGGCCGAGACCCACGCCGCGCGCGAGGCGCTCACTCGCGTGAGGCGGGTCGAACTCGTCGCTGCGGCCCGCCTTGCCGCCCAGGCAGATCGCGAATTGGCGCAGGGGGCCATCGACCGCACGGATTGGGCCGCCGCTCAGGCCGGCGCCCTTCTCGCCCGCATCTCCGAACTTGACGCTCTGGCCCGTGTGCACGCCGCCGACGCCAGTCTTGAAGACGCTCTTCGCGGACCCTTGGAAGGACCCGAGACGATGATCGTGAACACCGCCTCGAGGAGCCGCCCATGAGCCGTTACACCGCCGCCGGCTGGGCTGCCGTAGGCGCCGCGACGGCAGCGCTGGCGATTTTCGGCGCATCGGCGCATCGCACGGCGCCAAGCGCCTCGGTGGAGGAAGGAGTTGGGGGGACCGCGTCCCTGGCCACCCTCGTCGATGGCGAGGTTCGGCTCAGCGCCGCGCAACAGGAGCGGGCGGGCTTGCGCGTGGCGCCCTTAGCGGCCGGAGGCGCGCCACAGATCAAGCAGGGTTTCGCGCGAGGACTGGATGTCAGCACCCTCGCCGCGATCAATGCTGAAATTGCCACAGCGCGCGCGGCCGCCGTTGCCTCCAAGGCCGAGGCGCGCCGCGTTGTCGCTCTGGCCGCACAGGATCAGAGCGCGTCGGCGCGGGCGGTAGAAGCCGCCCGCGCCCAGGCCGCCGCCGATGCGGCGCGGACAGATCTCGCCGAACGCCGCGTCGGACTCGAATTCGGCGCGGGGCTGGCGCGACTGGATCTGGCCGCCCGTCAAAGGCTGCTGGGCGAGATCTCGGCCGGAAAGGCTGCCCTGGTGCGGATCGATGTCCCCGGCGCATCGTCGAGGGACGGCTCGCGGGTGATCGTCGCCGACGGCGGCATCACCGCTTCCGTCAGTGTGCTCGGTCCGGCGGCGGCGGCGGACCCCCGGCTGCAAAGCGCCGGCCTGCTGGCCATCGTCCGCGGTCCGATGGCACGGTCCGCCACAGTCGGGCGCGTGCTGGCCGCGAGCCTGGAACAGTCTTCCACAGAGTCCGGGGTCATCGTTCCTCGGGAAGCCCTGGTGCGATGGCGCGATGCCGTATGGGCCTACCGTCGCACGGCCCCGGGTGTGTTTGTCCGACGTGAGCTGGTGGACGCCCGTCCGATCGCGAGCGGCTGGTTCGTCACAACGGGCTTTTCCCCCGGCGACGTGGTCGCGGTGGGCGGCGGCGCGGGAACACTGCTCGCCATCGAACGCGGCGGCGAGCAGCCCGGCGAGAAAGACTAGCCAATGCTTTCGCTCATTGTCAGGGTCTGCCTGCGCCATCCCGGCATCGTGCTGCTGTGCGCCTTGCTGTTGCTCGGGTTCGGTGGCGCGACCGTCGTCTCGGCGCGCTATGATGTCTTTCCGGAGTTCGTCCCGCCCCAGGCGAGCGTCCAGACCGAGGCGACCGGCCTCACCCCCGAACAGGTCGAGGCCCTGGTCACCCGGCCGCTGGAGACCGTCATCAACGGCGCAAACGGCGTCGCTGCGGTCCGCTCGGAATCCATCCAGGGCCTGTCCGTGATCACCGTCATCTTCGTCGAGGGCAGCGATCCGTTTCGCGCACGCCAGGTCGTTGCGGAAGCCTTGAGCGAGGCGGCGGGTCGCCTGCCGGCCGGCGTCTCCGCCCCCAAGCTCAGCCCGCTTACCTCCTCGACCATGGATCTCCTGAAGATCGGCTTCACCAGCGACCGGTTGAGCCCGATGGCCTTGCGAGACCTCGTCCAGTGGACCGTGCGGCCACGGATGCTAGCCACACCTGGGGTCGCCCGAGCCACGATCTTCGGCGGCGACCAACGTCGGTTGGAGGTCCGCGTGCGGCCGACCGATCTGATCGCCCGAAACATCGCGCTCTCCGAAGTCGCGACCGCCGTCCAGGCCAGCACCCTGGTCCGCGGCGGCGGGTTCGCCGAAACACCCAGCCAGCGCATCCTGGTCGAACCCACCAACGGGGCGGTCACGGCCAAGTCCCTTTCAGGCGCACTTCTGCCCGCCGCCTCGGGCCTGCCGGTGAGATTGGGCGATGTCGCTGATGTCGTGGAAGCCCCGGCGCCGAAGTTTGGCGACGCCTTGATCATGGGGCGGGGCGGCGTGCTGATCGCGCTTTCGAGCCAGTATGGGGCCAACACGCTCGACGCGACGCGCGCTGCGGAGGCGACGCTGGCCGAGCTGCGACCCGCCCTGGAGGCGCAGGGCGTCAAGATCTACCCGAGCCTCCACAGGCCAGCGAACTTCATCGACTCTGCGCTGCGCGGCATCCGCACCGACTTGCTGATCGGGGCGGGCATGATCGGCCTGATCCTGTTGGTCTTCCTGCGAGATCTGAGGGTCGCATTCATCGCGTTTGTCTCCATCCCCCTTTCACTTCTCGCCGCGCTGATCGTGCTCGACCGGATGGGTCAGACCATCAACACCATGACCTTGGGCGGTCTGGCCGTGGCGCTCGGCGTGGTCATCGACGACGCCATCGTCGGGGTTGAGAACATCGTGCGCCGCCTTCGCGAGGACCGTTCGGAGTCCGACAGGTTAGGGATTATCGAGGCGGCATCGGTCGAGGTGCGAGCTCCGGTCGTCTATGCGACCTATGTCCTGGCGCTGACCATCGCACCCATCCTCTTCCTGACCGGCCTGCAGGGCGCGTTTTTCGGGCCACTTGCCTTCGCGTTCCTGTTGGCGACCCTGGCCTCCCTGGCGGTGGCCATCACCGTGACGCCCGCGCTGTCGCTGCTGCTCCTGCGTCGCGTCCGGCTGCATGGCGAACCGGGTTACCTAAGAAAACTGAAGAGCCTTCACGCTCGGGTCCTGGAGCCGATCTGCGCACGACCCCGCCTGGTCGTGGCCGGCGCCGCGCTAGTCGGGGTTCTGGCGTTAGGAGCCTTTTTGGTCTTTGGCTCTGAACTGCTGCCCACGTTTCGCGAGCGGCACTACGTGCTGCAGGTCAACGGGCCCGCCGGCGCGTCGATGGGATGGATGCGCGACCTTGGCGGTCGCATCACCAAGGACTTGTTGGCGATCCCCGAGGTGGCGACGGTCGAACAGCAGATCGGCCGCGCCGAGGCTGGAGAGGACACCTTTCCCCCGCACCGCAGCGAGTTCCATGTTGAGCTACGTCCCCTCGGCGGAGCCGGCGAGGACCGGGTTCTGGCGCGCATCCGAGAGGTTCTGGCGCAATATCCCGGTGTCCAGAGCGAGGCCCTGACCTTCCTGGGCGACCGCATCAGCGAATCCCTGTCCGGGGAGACGGCGAAGGTTGCGGTCAATGTCTATGGACCCGACCTCGACGTTCTCGATCGGGTCGCCGCCGATGTGGCTCGCGCCCTGCAATCGGTTCCCGGCGCGGCAGACGTCCAGGTGAAGGCCCAGCCCGGCGCCCCGACCCTGAAGATCGTTCTCGACCCGGATCGCATGGCGCTTCGCGGCGTGGCTCCGACCGATGCCTATGACGCCATCGAAACGGCCTTCCAGGGCCGCACCGTGGCGCAAGTCACCGGCGCCGATCGCATCACCGAGGTGGCCATCGTCCTCCCACCGGAGTTGCAGCGTGATCCGGAAGGCGTCGGAGCCTTGCTGGTGCGCACGGCGGACGGTGCGACGACCCCGTTGTCGGATGTCGCCACCATTCGCCTGGGCGAAGGACGCACCGTCATCAATCACGACGGCGGTCAACGCCGGCAGGTGGTTACCGCCAACCCGACCCAGGCCGATGTCTCCGGCTTTGTGCGCGACGCGCGCGCCCAGGTCGCGCGCACCGTCACCCTGCCGCCGGGTGTCTTCCTCGAATACACCGGTGTGGCCCAAGGCCAGGCTGCGGCGGCCCGCCAGATCCTGGTCAATGTCGCCGCAGCGTCGATCGGCATCACCGCGCTCCTCGTGCTGGCCTTCGGCGGCGGTCGGCCCGCCGGATTGATCCTTGCGGGGACACCGTTTGCTCTGGCTGGCGGCGTCGCCGCCGTGGCCTTGACCGGCGGCGTGCTCTCGCTGGGTGCTTTGGTCGGTTTCGTCACGCTGTTCGGAATCGCCGCCCGCAATGCCATTCTCCTTATCTCCCACGTCGATCACCTGGTGAGCGAAGAGGGCCAGCTCTGGGGATTGGCGACGGTTCTGCGCGCGACCCAGGAACGCGTGACACCAATCCTGATGACCGCCTTGGTCACTGGACTTGGCCTGGCGCCCCTAGCGCTCGAGGCGGGCCAATCCGGACGCGAGGTGCAGGGTCCCATGGCTGCGGTGATCCTCGGCGGATTAATCACTTCGACCCTGATGAGCCTGCTGCTGCTCCCGGCGCTCGTTCTCGCCTATCGTTATCCGCGGGGACCAACCCACGAGAGATCACGCAATGCGCCTGCTGCTGATCGAGGATGATGCTGAGACGGCCGCCTTCGTCTTCGAGGGCCTCAGCCTGCGTGGCCACGCCGTCGAGACGGTAATGGACGGCCAGGCCGGGCTGGCCACGGCGATGGCCGGTGGCTTCGACGTGATGATCATCGATCGGATGCTTCCCAGCCTGGACGGGCTGTCGGTCGCCAGGGCCCTGCGCGACGCCGGGATTGAAAAGCCCATTTTGATCCTGACGGCGCTGGGCTCGGTCGAGGATCGGGTCGCTGGCCTGGAAGGGGGGGGCGACGATTATCTGGTCAAGCCGTTCTCGATGCCGGAACTGATCGCGCGCGTTGACGCCCTTGGCCGCAGAAGCGCATCCGGTTCGCCCACCCGGTTGTCCATCGCCGATTTGACGCTCGACCGTCTGACGCGGGAGGTCCGGCGGGCCGGTGAGATGATTGACCTGCAGCATCGTGAGTTCCAACTGCTCGAAGCCTTGATGCTGCAGACGCCCAATGTGGTGACCCGCATCATGCTGCTGGAAGGCGTTTGGAAAATTCGCTTCGATCCGGGCACCAGCCTGGTGGAAAGCCACGTCAGCCGCCTTCGGGCCAAGATCGATCGCGCGGGAAGCCCGATGCTGATCCACACCGTGCGAGGAGAAGGCTATGCCGCTCGCGCGCCTTAGCCAGCTCTGGCGCTCGACCAGCTTTCGGATTTCCCTCATCCACGCCGCACTACTGGCCGCTGCAATCATCGGTGCGGTAAGCGGAGGCTGGATCGCGACCCGAGGCGCGGCCGAGCGCGAAGCCCATGATCGCATAGCCCTGGAGGTCCACGCCGTCACGCTTGAGATCCAGGCAGAGGGTCTGAAGGCCGCCGGCGACGCAGTGATGGCGCGTGCAGAACGACCCGGCGCGCTGGAATACCGTCTGGTTGATTCCGCCGGCCGTCATGTCGCGGGCGACTTGAGCGACCTGGGACCCAAGGAGGGTTGGAGGCGCCTCGACTTTGATGGATCCGCGCCCGGACTTGAGGGCAAGGACCGCCTTCTTATCCTGACCCAGCGCCTGCCAGATGGCGCGCGGCTCACGGTCGGAGAGGGCCTTGGGAGAGCCGAAGCGCTTCGCGATACGCTCTTTCGGACCCTGCTGTTGTGGGGCGGTTTGGCATTGGCCCTGGGGCTGGCGGCAGGGCTCTATCTGACACACCGAGCGCTTGAACGCATGAACGCCCTGGTTCGCACTGTGCGCGCTGTCGCCGACGGCAACCTGGCGGCCCGTGCATCCGACGCGAGACCTGAAGGCGATGACATTGGTCAGCTAGCCACGGGCGTCAATCAGATGCTCGATCGCATCGACGTCCTGGTGGCCGCCGTGCGCCGGGTTTCTGCCGATGTCGCCCATGATCTTCGAACCCCCTTGTCGCATGTCCGCCAGCGGCTCGACACGGCCACGACTGCCGCGACGCCAGAACTCCGAAACGCCGCCCTTCAGTCGGCCAAAGACGGCATCGACAGGGCCATGCGGATGTTCGACGCGATGCTTCGCCTGGCGGAGATTGACGCCGGCGCGGCGCGGGCGCGTTTCGCGACCGTCGACCTGGCGGATCTGACCGATCGTGTGGCCGACGCGTACCGAGCCGAGTTGGAGGCGTCGGGACGGACTCTGCTCGTCCAAGTCGCGGGGTCCTTGGTCGTCGAGGGTGACGCCGACCTCCTCACTCAGGCGTTGGCCAATCTGCTGGAGAACGTCTTGAAGCATTCCCGCGCGGGCGCCGCAGTGCAGGTGCGCCTCGTTGAGAAGCGGGAAGGGATCCAACTCAGCGTCGAGGATGACGGACCCGGTATCCCACCCGAGATGTTCGAGGTGGCGGTCCGCCCGTTCTCCCGGCTAGATCCTGCCCGCGCAGCGCCGGGCACAGGTCTTGGCTTGGCGATCGCCGCCGGCGTGGCTCGTCTGCACGGCGGGCGGCTGCTGCTTGAAGACGCACGGCCGGGATTGCGCGTAACCATGCTGCTGGCCAAGGGCCTCATGCTTTCGCAAGACGCCGCCTTTCGAGCCGCCGATGGAAACTGACAAGACCAAGGCATCCTGGCGCTCCGGCATCTCGGCTGTTCCAAGAGGGGTCTGGGCGCTCGGCCTGGTATCGATGTTCATGGATATCTCTTCAGAGATGATCCACAGCCTGCTGCCGGTGTTCCTCGTCGGAACCCTGGGCGCCAGCGTTGCTCTGGTCGGTGTCATTGAAGGCGTCGCCGAGGCCACGGCTTCGATCACCAAAATCTTCTCCGGTTGGCTGAGCGACCGGCTCGGTAAGCGCAAGCTTCTGGCCGTCATAGGCTACGGCCTCGGAGCACTGAGCAAGCCCATCTTTCCCTTGGCAGCGACCCTGCTGGAGGTGTTCGGCGCCCGTTTCGCAGACCGGATCGGCAAGGGCGTACGGGGCGCGCCCCGCGATGCGCTCGTCGCCGATCTGTCGCCTCCTTCCGTTCGCGGCGCCGCCTTTGGCGTTCGCCAGTCGCTCGACACCATCGGCGCGTTTACGGGCCCGCTGGTGGCGATGGCGCTGATGCTGGTGCTCGCCGGGAATATTCGCGCAGTCTTTGCGTGGGCAGTCGTCCCGGCCATCGTTGCGGTTCTGTTGCTGGTGTTCGGCGTTAAAGAGCTGAGAGCTTCCGCTGGCGCACACGGCGCAGCGCGGCCGCCCATTCAGTGGGCCGAGGTGAGGGTTATTGGGCCGGCGTTCTGGGGCGTGGTCGCCTTGGGCGTCGTGTTCACAATGTCCCGGTTCAGTGAAGCCTTCCTGGTTCTTCGAGCACAGGATGCCGGTTTGCCGATCGCACTTGTCCCCGTCGTTATGGTGGTCATGAATGTCGTCTACTCGCTCGCAGCCGCGCCGGCGGGAAGCCTGTCCGACCGGATCGACCGGCGACGGGTCCTCGCTGCCGGCCTGGTCTGTCTGGTCCTCGCAGATCTATTCCTGGCGCTGGGCGACGATGTCGCCAGTGTGCTAGTTGGGGTGGCCCTGTGGGGCCTGCATATGGGCCTCACCCAAGGCCTGTTGGCGGCGCTCGTCGTCGACACGGCGCCGACCCATCTGAGGGGAACGGCGTTCGGTCTCTTCAACCTTGCGGGCGGCGTGACCATGCTCGCGGCGAACACATTGGCCGGGGCACTTTGGTCGGCCTATGGGTATCAAGCGACGTTTCTGAGCGGCGGACTATTTGCCGGCCTCACGCTCGTCGGCTTGGTGGTGATAATCCGCCGCCAGCGGAATAGGTATTCGCCGCACGGCTGACGTGCTGCCATCATCATGCTGTTAAATCAGAACATTTAGACGCAGGGAACGCTGCGCTACGTTCAGCCTCGAGTGAGGTTACGGGTTTGGTCGCCAGAGGAACTATGACCTTGCAAGACCGAGAAATCGCCAGGGGAGCGTCTCGCCGGCATGAAACGGGATGAAGTCTTCGGAGGCTTCCACAAGCTTGGCGGGCACATTCACCGGCCAACGTTCGAGAATGATTTTATCGCTGTTTGGAGCAAGGCCATAGAAGGCCGGTCCGTGCTCCGATGCAAACCCCTCAAGGCGATGCAGAACCCCTTCCTCCTCGAAAGTCATGGCGTAACTCTCGATCGCGAACGGGGCGTTGAAGATGCCGGCGCATCCGCACGCTGATTCCTTTTGCGTGATGGAGTGCGGCGCGGAGTCTGTGCCCAGGAAGAACTTCGGCGATCCTGATGTTGCCGCCCGCCGCAGCGCGAGGCGGTGCGACTCTCGCTTCGCCACAGGGAGGCAATAGTGATGGGGGCGGATGCCGCCCTCAAACATCGCGTTGCGGTTAATACGCAGGTGATGGGGTGTGATGGTCGCCGCAAGGTTTGGGCCACAGGCTTCCACGAACGTCACGGCGTCGGCCGTCGTGATGTGTTCGAAAACCACCTTGAGTGCGGGAAAATCCGTGATCAGCTTCGCTAGGATGCGGTCGATGAAGACAGCCTCACGGTCAAAAATGTCGACATGGCGATCTGTCACCTCGCCATGGATCAGCAACGGCATGCCGATCCGCTGCATGACATCAAGCACGCGGTGGATCTTTTGGATGTCCGTGACGCCGTGATCCGAATTGGTGGTGGCGTGCGCAGGGTAGAGCTTGCAGGCGGTGAATACGCCATCTGCAAAGCCGCGTTCGATTTCGCCAGCGTCGATGGTGTCGGTGAGGTAGCAGGTCATCAACGGCTCGAAGGCCAGGCCCGGCTCAACAGCGGCGAGGATGCGGTCTCGATAGCCCTTCGCGGCCGCGACAGTCGTGACCGGCGGATTGAGATTGGGCATGACAATGGCCCGCGCAAACTGCCTGGCCGTGTAGTTCACGACGGAGGCGAGTATCGCGCCGTCGCGAAGATGGACATGCCAGTCATCGGGGCGCCGAAGCGTCAGGCGCGCAGGGGGAGCCGGATTTTCTTCGTTCATTGGCTTGTCCGAGATCGTCATTCGCATGTCCTTGATAGGCGTGGCCGAGGATCAGAAGGCAACTGAGGCTCAGTGCCGCCGTATTTTGTCAGCAACTGCGCGAGGAGCTCATTGGGGAACCGGCGGTTCCGAATAATGGCGTAGAAGCTCTCGGTGAGTTGCGGGATCCGGCAATGCTCGACCAGCACCCCGGATGCCAACTCGTCGCGCACAACGATAGGCGGCACGAGCGTCACGCCTTCGCGCTCGCGGGCGAGCAGCCGCAGCATCGCCATGTCATCGACTTCGGCCAGGATGATGGGGCGAACGCCCGCCAGATCCAGCAGGCGATCGAAGCCGACCCTGATGTCGCTGTCCAGGCTCGGAAGAAGGATGGGCTCGCTGCGTAGATCCTCCGGAAAGCGGAATGCCGGCTTCCCCGATCTCGGCCGGCCGACCAGACTGACCGGCTGCTCATTGAGAAGGTGATTTCGAAACGGCGCCCGGGCGTCGCGTTGCGCGGCGCTGTTGGAGAGGACCACATCGATGGCATGGGCTTCGAGTTGGGCGAGTAGGTCGCGCGTTGTGCCGGAGCGCACGATCAGTTCCACGTCGGCGCGGCCGACCAGAGGACGCAGAAACTCCAGCTGGAAGTTGCGCGACAGGGTCGTGAGCGCGCCCACCCGCAGAACATGTCGATTGGCCAGAGGCCTACCCTCGAGGGTGCTCATCAGCTCGTCTCC
Source organism: Caulobacter sp. DWR3-1-2 (assembly GCF_049896225.1). Lineage (NCBI taxonomy): Bacteria > Pseudomonadati > Pseudomonadota > Alphaproteobacteria > Caulobacterales > Caulobacteraceae > Caulobacter > Caulobacter sp. DWR3-1-2. The sequence goes on from NZ_JAFCTW010000004.1 coordinate 273,489, forward strand.
CGCCTGGAAGACGGTGTTGGCATAGTCGAGCGCGATCTGGCCGGCCTCGGTCAGGACGAGCCGCTTGCCCACGCGGTCGAATAGTGTGTGGCCCATCTGGCGTTCGAGCTTCTGGATCTGAACCGAAAGCGCCGACTGCGACAGATTCAGCCGTTCGGCCGCCCGGGTCAGGCTGCCTTCATGCGCGACGGCCCAGAAATAGCGCAAATGGTTGAAGTTCAGGTTGGCCATATCGTTCTATAAAACAGAACGAAAACACCGGCACAATGAATTTTCCGGGCCGCACCGAACCGGCTAACTCCCGCTTGCGATCCGCACAACGCGCAAAGGGAAGTCCATTGCCAATCGATCTCTTGCCCTTGCTGGCGCCCGCAGCGCTGCTTCTGATCGCCGTCGTCGGCCTTATCAGCTGCGGGCGCCGGCCCCGCGTCCTGTCTCGGATCGCCGAAGCCTCGGCGCTCCTTGCTCTGGCCGTCGGCGTGATCTCGGCTGTCGTGCTGATCATACATGGGCCTGCGGATAGCCGCCTCATCGGGCTCTATGGTGTTGGTCTGTCCATCCGGCTTGATGCCGTCAGCGCCGTGATGTTCCTTCTGGTTTCGTTCATCGGCTGGGTCGTGGTGCGTTACGCTGCGACCTATCTGGACGGGGAGGCGCGGCAAGGCGCGTTCACCGGCTGGCTCTGTATGACGCTGGCTTCGGTGCTCCTGCTGGTGCTGTCGGGCAACCTCGTCCAGCTCGTCCTGGCCTGGGTCGCGACGAGCTTCTTTCTGCACCGGCTACTGCTGTTCTATCCGGACCGGATCGCGGCGCGGCGTGCGGCCGCCAAGAAATTTGTGACAGCGCGGCTGGGCGACGCGGCGCTGATCAGCGGCGCTGTGATGTTGGTGCTCGCCTATGGCACGACCGATATCGCGGCCATCTTGAGCGCAGCCCGCAGCGGAAGTGGCGGCGGTCTCGCGATCGGAGCCGCAGCCTTCTTGGCGGCGGCGGCACTATTGAAGTCCGCGCAGTTTCCGACGCATGGCTGGCTGACCGAGGTGATGGAAACCCCGACTCCCGTCTCGGCCCTCCTGCACGCGGGCGTCATTAACGCGGGCGGGTTTCTGCTGATCCGCTTCGCAGATGTGATGTTGCTGGCCCCCGCCGTCTTGGCGTTCCTTGTCCTGATCGGCGGCTTCACCGCGCTATTCGCGGGACTGGTGATGCTGACCCAGCCGGCCGTGAAAACCTCGCTGGCCTGGTCGACGGTCGCCCAGATGGGCTTCATGATTCTGGAGTGCGGGCTTGGACTCTTTCCGCTGGCCTTGCTGCACATCGTGGCCCATTCGCTTTACAAGGCCCATTCCTTCCTGGCCTCCGGCGGCGCGGTGGACTTGATCGCCGCCAATCGCAGGCCCGGTCCCGTGGCTATTCCTAAGGCCGGCGCGGTAGGCCGCGCATTTCTGCTGGCGCTGGCGATCTATGCTGTCGTCGGGTTCTGTTTCGGCTTCCAGCACAAGTCCCCTCAGGCTATCGCGCTTGGCGCCATTCTGATCTTCGGCGTCGCCTACATGCTGGCCCAAGGTTTGGCGGACGCCGCGCCCAGAGCGTTGACCCAGCGCACCATCGGCTACGCCATCGCCACCTCCGTCAGCTATTTCGCGCTTCAAGTCTTCGCCGTCTGGCTGACCTCCGGCGTGTTGCCTGCCGCGCCGCCGCCAGGTCCGCTGCAATGGGCGCTGATCGTGCTGGCGGTTGTCAGCTTTGGCTTGGTGGCGATCGTCCAGGCGATGTTCCCGCTCTGGGCCTATCACCCAGCCGCTGCGGGCCTGCGCGTGCATCTTTCCAACGGTTTCTACGCCAATGCGGTGTTCGACCGGCTGCTGCGCGGCTGGCGGCTACGCAATGCAATTTGATCAGCTCGGAGGACGAAAAATGACAAATGCAGAGACTTCGAGCTGTCGTGATGGCCTGGAGTTGGACGCCGCCGCCGATCGCGCCGCCCGGGCGATCCCACCGCTCTGGCCACTAGCGTCAAGCGTTGCGGTCAATCCGTTCCTCGGCCAGATCGGCGAAAGCCTCGCCACAGTTGGCGCCAGACTGGAACGGGTCGCCGGAGCCCCCGTCACCATGCCGAGAAGCTGGTATCAGGAGCGGATCGCCAGCGGAGCCATCACCGACGCCGATCTGTTGGATGCTCTGGCAAGCGGCCCATCAGCGCTGCTTGCTTCAGACCTCGCGGCTCTGAAATCCATTGCGAAGGTCCCGAAGCCGAAGATCAGCGCGGCGCCGACCGTCGCGGACCTCGCGGCTGAGGTATCCGGGATTGACTGGCCGGGGCTGATTTCCGAGCGCTTCGGCGCCTGGGCGGCAGGATATTTCGACGAAGGACAGGCGCTCTGGGCCGCCCCGCGTGGGAAAGGCGCCTATGCCGCCTGGCGCGCCGTCGCGACCCACGATCTGACGCCCGAAATTGTCGGGCTTGCAGGCTTTGCGACCCGCGTCTCGGAGGCTCCGGAACGTGGGCCAGACGCAGTTGCAGGCGTGGTTTGCCGTCTCGCGCTCCTGCCCGAGGCCACGGAAACCTACTTCCACCAGATGCTCGTGACGCTCGGCGGCTGGGCGCAATATGCCCGTTATCGGCTTTGGCAGGCAGAACTCGGCGGCGGCGCGGACGCCACGATCACCGACTTTCTGGCCATCCGCCTGATCTGGGAAGCAGCCTTGTTCGACCGTTACGAGGACCAGATTGGAGTTCGGTGGAAGGCGGTCGTCGCTTTGCATGCGTCACCTGTCACGCCCACCGCCGACCATGTCGTCGATGCCATCCTGCAGGAAGCGTCTGAACGCGCCGCGCAACGGGCTTTGGCTGAAACGCTCGCGGCGCCAGGGACAGTCGCGACAGATAGTCGACCTATGCTCCAGGCCGCGTTCTGCATCGATGTGCGGTCCGAAGTGTTCCGGCGGGCGCTGGAATTCGTCAATCCAAATATCCAGACGCTGGGGTTCGCTGGCTTCTTCGGGCTTACGGCCTCACATCGCCGCTTTGCGTCAGACGTGCAGGAACTTCGGCTGCCTGTCCTGCTGAACCCCGGCCTGACCACCTGCTCGGGGGGGCCGCAGGACGCTGCAGCAGATCAGTCTGCGCGGTTCAAGGCCCGCGCCAAGCGGGCCTGGGGTCGGTTCAAACTGGCCGCCGTCTCATCCTTCGCCTTCGTTGAGGCGACGGGACCGGTCTATGCCGGCAAGCTCGTGAGCGATGCATTGGGGCTCCACGCCACCACGACGCCGAACGATCCCGCCCCCCGTCTCGATCCCGCCCTCGATCTCGCCACGCGGACGACGGCCGCAGAGACGGTGCTGCGGGCCATGTCGCTCACGACCAACTTCGCAAGGCTCGTAGTGTTGGCCGGACATGGCGCAAACGTCGTCAACAACCCCCATGCCAGCGCACTTCATTGCGGCGCCTGCGGCGGCTATTCCGGAGAGGTCAATGCGCGGCTGCTGGCCGCCTTGCTAAACGAGCCGGAGGTTCGCGCTGGCCTCGTTCCGCAAGGCATCGAGATCCCGAGCGACACCCTTTTCCTCGGTGCATTGCATGACACGACGACGGACGCGGTCACGCTCTATTCCGAGGACCTCCCGTCCGAGGCGCATGGGCCTGACTTGACCCAGGCGAGGACATGGCTCGCTGCGGCAGGCAAGATCGCGCGCGGGGAGCGTGCCTTGCGCTTGCCCCGAGGGGCGGGGGAGGAGAGCCTTGCCAGGCGCAGCCGCGACTGGGCTGAGGTGCGGCCGGAATGGGCGCTGGCAGGATGCAAGGCGTTCATCGCCGCGCCGCGTCGGCGCACGACGGGGAAATCCCTGGAAGGGCGCACGTTCCTTCATGACTATGACTGGAAAGCCGACAAGGACTTCAGCGTTCTCGAGTTGATCCTGACCGCGCCCGTGGTCGTCGCGAGCTGGATCAGCCTGCAGTATTACGGATCGACCGTGGCGCCCCAGGTCTTCGGGGCTGGCAACAAGCTCCTGCACAACGTCACCGGCGGCATCGGCGTCGTTGAGGGCAACGGCGGCCTGATGCGCGTCGGCCTGCCCTGGCAATCGGTGCATGACGGCAAGCAATACGTCCACGAGCCCCTGCGTCTGTCCGTCTGCATCGAAGCCCCGCGCGAAGCGATGACCGAGATCCTGAAGCGACATGACGGTGTTCGCGCGCTCTTCGACAACCGCTGGCTGCACCTCTTTGCGCTCGACGAAAATGGCCAGATGGCCTGGCGCTACGCCGGCGATCTCCAATGGTGCGCGATGCCTGTTGGGGCTGATCGGGCAGCGCCTCTGAAGATGGCGGTTTGAGCCGTGAAACTTGTCCGCTCTCACCTGTCTTGGCTGGAATCGGAATCCATCCACATCCTGCGGGAGGCCGTCGCCGAAGCCCGCAACCCCGTCATGCTGTTCTCGGCGGGTAAGGATTCGACGGTGATGGCGCACTTGGCGCTGCGAGCCTTCTATCCATCGATAGCCACCGTTCCCATGGCTGCATGTCGACTCGACCAGGGCGTTCAGATCGCTGATCGACTTCCGTGACGATTTTGCGGCCAAGCACGGCTTCGAGCTCATCGCCTATTCAAATGAGGAAGGTCGCGCTGCGGGCATCAATCCCTTCGATCATGGGAACCGTTACAACTTGGCCATGCGGACGGAGCCCCTCAAGACCACGCTCGACGCCGGCGGCTACGACGTCATCTCTGGCGGCGCTCGGCGCGACGAGGAAAAGTCACGCGCCAAGGAGCGCATCGTCTCGGTTTGCGGCGCGGGCCACGCACGGGAGCCGCGCCAGCAGCGTCCCGAGCTCTGCTCTACAACACCCGCCTGGGCAAGGATCAGACCGCCCGGGTGTTTCCGCTCTCAAACTGGACCGAGACGGATATCTTGGCCTACGCGCTGCTCCACAGAATCGAGCTGGCGCCGCTCTATTTCGCGGCGCCCCGGCCGATCGTGCAGCGCGCGGGAGCGTTCATCGTGGTCGGTGACGAGCGCCGTATGCGATTCCAGCCCGGCGACCAGATCCAGACCCGGACGGTCCGCTTCCGAACCTTGGGCTGTTGGCCCGTCACTGGCGCGGTGGAGCGCGATGCGACCGAGCTCGCTGCTGTCGTGGATGAAACCCCCGCGGGCTTCCTCCTCCGAGCGTAAGGGGCGGATCAGCGACGCAGAGGATGGCGGTTCGCTCGAACAGAAGAAGCAAGAGGGCTATTTCTGAACATGGCGGCTGATGATCGTCCTTACAAAAACACCGTCGCGGTCCTCGCCACGATGCACGGGAAAGAGCGCGCAATCGGTCCTGTGCTCGAAACAGGGCCTGGGTCTCAAGGTCAAGCTTGTGCTCGGCCTGGATACCGACCACTTCGGCACGTTCAGCCGGGATATCGACCGGACAGGAACTCAGCTCGATGCGGCCAGGGCCAAGATCGCTACGGCGTTCGACTATGCGCCCTACGCTCGCGTTGGCCTTGCCAGTGAGGGCAGCTTCGGCCCGCACCCCTACATGCCCTTCCTTGCACTCGGTCGCGAACTTGTCCTGCTGGTTGACCGTGAGCGCGGCCTCGAACTGACCGGCCACTTTTCTGGGCCTGAAACCAACTACGGCCATGCCGTCGTCTCGGACATCGAAGGCGCGATCGCGTTCGCCGACCGGTTGAAATTTCCTGAGCATGGCTTGATCGTCATGGGCTGCGTTGATGAAAAGCCCGCGCCTAGCCTTTCGTTGATCAAAGACGTTATCGACCATGCAGGTCTTGAAAAAGCTGTCGGTCACGTCGTCGCCAAATGCGGCGCGGCTTTCGTCGAAGGCGATATGCGCGCCCACCGCAATCCGACCCGGATGCGGGCCATCGAGCGCGCGGCGAACGACCTCGTTCGCCGGTTTCGCAGTCAATGCCCGGCCTGCGCACATCCAGGCTTTGACGTTACCGATCGTGTTCCTGGTCTTCCTTGCGAAGGGTGCGGGGTGCCAACGCATGTGATCTGCTCGGAGGCCTTCACCTGCCAAGCTTGCGACTATCGGCAGGAGCGTAGGGCAACGAGCCCTATGACCGCAGAGGCGGGACGCTGCGGAATGAGCTCGACGCTCTCCCCGCAGGAGCCGCATGGTGGCTCATCGTGAGACAGTTGCTTACATCCTCCAGATGAGCTCACCTCAAGGTTTGCGCGCTAAAGTACGCCAAGAAGTACAAAGCAAGAACCTTGAATTACTACGCTGCTCGGCACAGCCGGTCGGCCGGATCGTTCAGCGGCCTAAACCCGCCAGCGCTCGCAGCGTCAGCCCATAGATAGTCACCCGTCAGACCGACATGAGCTCAACTCATCGGCGACAGATGCGCCAGAAGCTCATCGGGCGCGGCCACCTCCCGGTCGCGCAGATGCTCGACGGCGCGCTGCATCTATAATGTGTTCCACCGCGCGATGGCGGCTTGGTGGGGTGTTGGAAGGCGGGGTCAGTGGCGTCAACCCGCACCTGGGTCAGCAGGCTCTATCCGACCCTCGGACGGCTGCTCTCGCCGGCCGTCGCCGCCCTGGCCATGGCCTTGTCTTCAGTCAGCGTAATCGGCAACGCCCTGCGTTTCCGCACAGTGAAGCTCCAGGCGTAGCGGGGGTGGGGGGCTAATCGTCTCTCGGAGTTACCGCCGTTGTCCAAATTCTCGGAACACTACGGGTCTTCGCGAGGGCTGATCTCACCATGACCGATACGGGCGATGGTTATGGAGAGTCCTACCGCAGCGATCGCCGCCGGCCACAGAGCCTTCAGGCCAAGGTGAGCATAGGCTGATGAGCCCAAGACGGCGCCGCCGACCAGGCCGCTCCAGAGCAAGAAATAAGGCGCCCAGGCCGTCTTGCTGCCGCCCGTGAATGCGATCGCCAAGCGTTGCCCAAGCTTGACAAGCGTACCGGTCATATAGGTCAAGCCGATGCTGACCTCGCCATCGCGCTCGAACACCGCGTTCTCGGCGCCCATGGCCAGACCCATGGCGACGATGGCGGCGTGCTTGAACCCGACAGCGTTGAGGCTCGCGGCTCCAAAAAGCAGCGCGGCGACAAATGACATGACGGCCGCGCGGCGGTGATGTTTCGCAAAATGGGCAACGAGCGACCCCAGGATCACGCCTAGAACGAAGGTGACGATCAGCGACGCCGCCAGGGCCGCGTTGGCGAGATTGCCAGTCAGGGCCACCGCGAGCCGGGTCGAATTTCCGCTCATGAATGAGACGAAAAATCCGCCCAATTCCATGAAACCCAAGGCGTCGATGTAGCCGGCGAGGCTCGCGAGGCAAATGGCCATCGTCCGGACTCTAAAATCGTAACCGGTCACTGGATTGTCCAAAAGGCTTGGTCGCGGATCGTGACGCGCAAAGTCCGGCGACCGCAAGCCACCGTTTGGTTGGTTTCATCCGTGAAGGCTTCTGACCTTGATTGCGATCAATGCGTTGATACGGCGCGGGGCGCCTTCCTCCGTGGATTGGAGGCCACGCGATGAGAAGGAGAGACATCTTGGCCGGGAGCGGCGCCGTGGCTCTGGCGGGCGTCGGCGCAGCCTGGTTGGGCGCTCGACGGATGGGCTCGATGGACGCCTATGTGGCTGCTGTCGCGGCGACAAGGTCGGAGCTCTCGGCTCAACCCGCACTGCCGGACATTATCCGATACGCGACGCTCGCGGCGAGCGGCCACAACACCCAGCCTTGGCGGTTTCGGCTCAGTCAAGGGCGGGTCGATATTCTCCCGGACACGGCGCTGCGCACGCCCATCGTCGACCCGGACGATCATCATCTTTTCGTCAGCCTCGGGTGCGCCGCCGAGAATCTGGCGCTTGCCGCCGCCGCCCGTGGGCTTCCTGGCGAGGTGGGCTTCGATCCGGCCGGCGATGGCTGCGCGGCGTTTAGCTTTGGCAAGGGGACAAGCCAAGGCTCGGCGCTGTTTGACGCCATTCCCGCCCGACAATCCACGCGTGCCGACTACGATGGACGGCCGGTCAGCGCGGCTGATCTGAGAACCTTGGCGGCTGCGGCGGCCGTTCCCGGCGTTAACCTTGTCCTGATCACCGATCAACCCCGCAGGGACAAGGTCCGGGACCTGATCGTGGCGGGCAACAGCGCTCAACTGGCCGATCCCGCCTTCGTGCGGGAACTCAAGCACTGGATCCGCTTCAACCCTCGTCAGGCCATCGAGACTGGCGATGGCCTGTTCAGCGTCTCAAGCGGCAATCCCGCGCTGCCGGACGGGCTGGGACCGATCCTGTTCGACGCGACCTTCACGGCCAAGGCAGAGAACGAAAAATATGCTCGCCAGCTGAAATCGTCGGCGGGCCTCGCGGTTTTCATGGCCCAGCAGGAGGATCATGATCATTGGATCCGCACGGGGCGGGCCTGCCAACGCTTCGCCCTTCAAGCCACGGCGCTCGGGCTCCGGCACGCTTTCGTCAATCAACCGGTCGAGGTGGCGAGTCTACGACCGGAGCTGGCCGACCTAGTCGGAATGCCGAGGCGGCGTCCCGATCTGCTGATGCGCTTTGGACATGGCCCCACGCTTCCGTTCTCGGCGCGGCGGCCGGCCAGGATCGCCGCCGCCGCCGGCGTCGCCACGTGATGACCGCACAAGGGCGCGGCGCGGCGATCATCCATAGCCTCCACACCCTCATCTACGGCGTGAGGGCGGCCTCGACCCTGATCTTGCTCTATATCGGGACCACCGGCCGCCATGCCGTCTGGCTATGGGGCGCGGCGCCGCTGCCGGCGATCAAGGTCGCTGTCTTGGTAGGGAATGCCTCAAATGCCCTTTGACCGGGGTCGTTGATCTGGCCCTACGCCTCGGCGCCGATCCCGTCGCGAACGCAGCCCGCTTGCGACTTGGGCAATCGGGACAGATGCGGCAGGACGCCGCCAAAGCCTGGATGCCGTTCGAGGCCGCTGCGCGCGGTGCGGCCGTTCGTGGAAGATCCCGAGCGCACCGTCGCCGTCGGCGGCACCATCCGGATCGCCAACGGCTGCAAGATCGCCCACGGCCGCGTGGTCGAGGTGGGCGCGCCGCGCAACATCCTGGCCCTGCTCCAGACCGTCGAATATCTGCGGGCCTTCCTGATGGCGCGGATCGCCTGGAGCAGGATCGACGCCCTGACCATCATCTCGGGGGCCTTCCGGCTCTTTCGGCGCCAGGCCGTGCTGGATGTCGGCGGCTACAGCCACGGCACCGTCGGCGACGGACATGGAGCTGGTCGTCAAGCTGCACAAGCATTCCCGGCGGCTTGGCAAACCCTATCGGATCGCCTTCACGCCCGAACCCGTCTGCTGGACCGAGGGGCCGGAGAGCTGGTCGGTGCTGGCGTCGCGGGGCGATGGAAACCGTCTTTCGCCGCCGCGACATGATCCTCAATCCGCGCTACGGGCGCGTCGGCATCATCGGCTTTGGGCACATTCTCCTCGTCGACGTGTTTGGGCCGATCGTTGAGATCTTCGGCTATGTGCTGATCCCGTCCTTCTGGCTCCTGGGCCTGTTGTCGCTTGACTATCTCTGGGCCCTCCTGGCCGTCACCTTCGGCTTTGGCGTGGTGATCAGCGTCGGCGCCCTGGCGCTCGAAGAGGTCGAGCTTCGACGCTTTCCCAACGGCAAGAGCCTGCTGATCCTGATGAGGGCGGCGGTGCTGGAGAATTTCGGCTATCGGCAGATCAACAATGTCTGGCGGCTTCGCGGACTTTGGCAGTTCATGACCGGCGCTCAAGGTTGGGGCTCGATGACCCGGACGGGGTTCAGATCTTCCTAGGCGGGGCGAGGCTCAGACGACAGGCGGCGTTTCGGGCGCGATGCGCAATTGCCGCTCGACCAACAGCGTCAGCAGGTGCTCATCGACCGGCTTCGCTAAGGTCTCGTGCGCGCCCATCCCTGCCGCCAGATTCAGGAGGCTGGCCGAAGGTAGGCGCACCGAGCCACCGCTGATGGCGATGATCCTCACCAAGGGCCAACGGCGACGAATCTCACCGATCGTTTCCACGCCTTCGCGCACAGGCATCAACAGATCGATGACAACCACGTCGAAGTCGGAGCGTTCGAGCGCGCGCACCGCGTTCGCGCCCTCTTCGGCCTCGACGCATGTATGCCCTGCGCTGGTCAGAAAGCCGCATAGCAGCGATCTCACCAGCGGGTCATCATCAACGATGAGCACTCGCCCCACGATCCCTCCATGGACAATCGATTGTTTTGACAACTGGCGCCGCAAGCCACGCTAGCGGAGCTTGCATAGAACGCAACAAATGGGGGTGTGACGCTAGGTCGCAGGAGCGCGCGCTTGCAGGACGGCATAGCGGTTGAGCCTCAAAAAGATTGGTCAGGGCGCACCGGACCCGTCGGGGGCCGGGGGCCAACGGTTCGTTAGCGTTGACATCGTAGACGATGGGCATGCGGCTAATGGCTTAGCGCTTGCGTCCGAGCTTCGTTTGCCGTTGGGAGCTGCTGATGTCGTTTGTCCCGCCTTTTTCCCGTTCGCCGGTCACCAAGGGTTTGCGGTTGCCCGCCGTGGTGGGATTGATCGTCGTTCCGCTCCTGTTGCTGACGGTGGCGCTTGAAATCCGGCGGGAGTTCGATCGGGGACGCGAGCTGCGCGCCGCCGTGAACCACTCCTACGAGAAGCGGCTGCAGATGCTGACGGTCTTCTCGCTGATGCAGGACGCGGAAACCGGCTCGCGCGGCTATGTCATCACCGGACAGAAACGGTTCCTGGAGCCCTACAACCACGCGGCCGAAGCCCTTGGGCAGGAACGGCGGCGGCTGCGGGCGCTGCAGGAAGACGAGCTGGGAACTCAAGGCGCAGATCGAGCCGAGCTTGGAGAACTCGACGCGATCGAAGCCAAGATCGACGCCAAGTTGGCGCGCGTGCGGTTGACGATCGCCGCGCGCGACACGCGCGGCGCGGCCGCCGCCCAGGCGATGGTTAGCAACGGGATCGGCAAGCAGCTCATGGACGAGCTGCGCGTTCTCATGGCGCAGATGGCAAGCGCTGAGCGACAGGCGCTGACCGAACGCGTCATCGCCGACGAAGAGCGGACACACGCGACCGAGCGCGTGACCCTGACGCTCTTCCTGATCCTCGGCGCGTTGTTGTTTGGGGCATTCGTCCTCATCCTGTTGCAAGGGAGGGGGCGACAGCGCCTTCTGGAGAAGGTCGAGCTGAATGCCGCCCGGATGACGGCGATCTTCGACAGCGCCCAGGACGGTCTGCTGACTTTCAACCTCTCGGGCACGGTCGAGAGCCTTAATCGCGCCGGACAGGGGATGTTCGGCTATGGGCCGGTCGAGACGCTCGGCCGAGACGCCTCGATGTTGTTCGATATTCCGGAGGATGGCCGGCTGTTCCTCGACCGTCTGGGCGGCGGGCGCGATCTGCGCGAGGGCCTCACGCGCGAGCTGCAGGCACGGCGCAACGACGGCTCCACTTTCCCGGCCGAAGTCTCGCTCGGACGATTTGATCTCGCCAGCGGCGCTTATGTGGTGGCTGCGGTTCGCGACATGAGCGAGCGGCGGCGCATCGAGCAGATGAAGTCCGAATTCGTCTCCACCGTGAGCCACGAATTGCGCACGCCCCTGACCTCGATCGCCGGCTCGCTGGGGTTGCTGGCGGGGGGCGCTGGGGGCGAGCTGTCCGAGCGCACGGGACGGCTGGTGGGGATCGCCCACGCCAACTCCCAGCGGCTGGTGCGATTGATAAACGACATCCTCGACACCGAGAAGATCGAGTCTGGCCAGATGACCTTCGCCATGGAGGCGATGGATGTCGTCGAGCTGGCACGGCGGGCGCTGGACGCCATGCAGGGCCTGGCCGACGAGCTTGGCGTCAAGCTGGTCCTGACCGCGTCCGAGGCCCTCACCGTCCGGGGGGACGCCGACCGCCTAGCCCAGGTTCTGACCAACCTGCTGTCCAACGCCGCCAAGTTTTCCCCCAAGGACGCGACGGTCGAGGTGAGCATCTCCCGCCTGGAGGCCGGGCGGGCGCGCGTCAGCGTGCGCGACCATGGGCCGGGCGTGCCGGAAAGCTTCCGCCAGCGGATCTTCTCGAAGTTCGCCCAGGCCGATGGGTCCGATACCCGGCGGCTGGGCGGAACGGGCCTGGGCTTGGCCATCTGTCGCGAGATCGTCGAGCGGCACGGCGGGCGAATCTTCTTCGACTCGCCTCCGGGGGAGGGCGCGACCTTCCATGTGGATCTGCCGTTGTTCGACGCGGGTCTCTCCCCCGTACTGGAACGCCGACAGATTTTGATCTGCGAAGACGACCCCGACGCGGCGATGGTGCTTTCGGAAATGGCGGCCGAGCTGGGGCTCGACGCCACGGTGGTCGGTACGCTGGCGGCTGCCGAGGCGGCGCTGCGTGAGCCGATCGGCTACATCGCCCTGCTGCTGGATCTGCGCCTGCCGGACGGCCACGGCCTGGACCTGCTGAAGCGACTGAGGTCTCGACCGGGGACCAGCACTTTGCCGGTCCTGATCGTGTCGGGTGAGGCCGCCTCTCCCCAGAGCCTGGACGTGCTCGACTGGCTCCAGAAGCCCGTCGATATCGAGCGCCTGAAGACAGCCCTGGCCAATGCGCGTCGCGGCGAGCTGGCCCGCTTGCTGGTGTTGCACGTCGAGGACGATCCCGACGTTCGGCAGATCGTCGCCACCGCACTGCGCGATCGTTGCGACATCATCGCCGCCGACAGCGTGAGGAGCGCTCGGCGCATCCTGCGCAATACCTCTCCTCAGCTCGCCATTCTAGACGTGGCGCTGGGCGACGGCTCGGGGTTGGACCTGCTGCCGGATCTTCGTAAGCAGGGGCGGCCGCCCGTGCCGGTCATTGTGTTCACCGCCCAGAGCCTGGACGACGGGCAGCTGACCGACTCGGTCGACGCCGTGTTGACCAAGTCGCGGTCAACACTGAAAGAGCTGAGCGAGCGGGTTCAATTGCTGGCGAGCCGACCGCCTGGGGAGGGAGCACGATGACCGGCCTGAAACTGATGTATGTCGAAGACGAGCCCGATATTCGCGAGGTAGCCGCCTTCGCCTTTGAACTCGATCCGGAGATAGAATTGCGCGCCCATTCCTCGGGGGCGGCGGCGCTGGGCGCCTTGGCCAGTGACCCGTGGCGACCCCAGGCGATCCTGCTGGATGTGATGATGCCCGACATGGACGGTCCAACGACCCTGGATCTGATCCGTCACGTGGCAGGGCTTGAAAAGACCCCGGCCATCTTCATCACCGCGCGCGCCCTGCCGCAGGAGCGAGCCGCGTTCATAGCCCGCGGGGCAATCGGGGTGATCACCAAGCCGTTCGATCCGATGACCCTGGCCTCCGACGTCCGCTCGATCGTGGCCGGCGCATGAGCGATCCCCTCGCGCCCCTGCGAGCCAAGTTCATCGCGCGTTGCGCTGAGGATCTTCTCGTGGTCGAGGAGGGCCCCGCCGCGTCCGATCTACCGCGCACCATCCACCGCATCGCGGGAGCCGCCGGCATGTTTGGCTATGACGCCTTGGGCGCGCTAGCGGGCCGCATCGACGAGCGTGCCCAGGCGGGGAAGGGCTTCGTCGAGCGTGAGCTGGCTGAATTGGCGGCGGCGCTAGCGGCGGTGGCGCGAAGCTAGATCATCGCGGAAGTGGCTGAAATCCATCCGAAAAGCTTTGGCGACCTGCTGCGCAGAGGCGCTGGCGCGGAGCGCCGCTGATGCGGCCGGCGCTTGAAGCCTATGGCTTGGGGTTGAGCATGGCCGCGACGCGCTTGGTCAGGACGTCGGGCGTAAAGGGCTTGACCAGATAGCCATCTGCGCCGGCGTCCATGGCCTCGCGGACGGTGGCGAGATCGCCCTTGGCGGTCATCATCATCACCGCGGCGTTCACCCGTTGGTAGCGGCGCAGCAGGCGCAGTAGGTCAACGCCTGTCATGTCGGGCAGCTGAATGTCGAGCAAGACGAGATCCCACTTCGAATTCTGCAGGGCCTTCAGGCCCAACTCGCCCGTGCCGACGGAGGAGGTGTTGTAGCCGAGTTGGGACAGCACGAGCTCGACGTACTGGCGCACCAGTGGATCGTCTTCGATGATCAGAACGGCGGCCATCACGTTGCTCTTTCGTCGGTGCTCAACGGTCAAGCCGCCGGTGTCCCCAAGCCAAAGTCTACGGGGTCGGATATGAGTCGCGCTACAACGTTACGGAGATTCCGGTCCCTTTCTTAGAGCACAGTCTGGCGAGCGCCGCCTGGATTTTGCTCGTCCAGCAATGTTGTTTACGTGGAGGTGTTGCGCGCTTGCTTGCGTTGGCTTGCGTGCGCCTCCGGTATGATAGCCATCATCGGCGGCTCGGTTCTTGGAGCGTGACCGGGACGGCCAGCCGCTGGGCTAGGGCTTTGCCGCATCGACAACCGCGCCGAACGGGGCCCAAAGCGATCCGGCGGCGACCACGGAGCGCCGGCGCGAGAAGGTGGCGCGCAGGAAGCGAATGTCGGCCAGGTTGCAAATTTGAAGGCGTAGGGCCGCTTCGTTTTGCCGCAGCGTAGTGACCGCGTCGTTAACGGGCGCCTGTTTTCATTGGGCGCATAACCGGCGCATGAGCGTCTCGATTGCCGAAACCGCCCGACTCGCCGCCCTGCGCTCTTTTAGGGTGCTGGACACCGATCCGGAACCGGGCTTCGACCAGATCACGGGCCTGGCGGCGCAACTGTTCGACGCGCCGATCGCTCTGGTGTCGCTAGTCGATGATCACCGGCAGTGGTTCAAGGCTCGCATCGGACTTGAGCCCTGTTCGACCTCCCGCGAGCTGGCGTTCTGCGCCCATGCCATCGAACTGGGCCCGCAGGCGATCATGGTTGTGCCCGACGCCTCGCGAGACCCTCGGTTCAGGCAGAGTGTCCTCGTCACCGGCGCGCCAAACATTCGATTCTACGCCGGTGCGGTCCTCACCGACCGCGAAGGCCATAACCTTGGCACCCTGTGCGTCATCGACACCAAGCCGCGGCCCAGGCCCTCCGACGCGGAACTTGCGCAGCTGCGCGCCTTGGCCGATCTCGTCGTCGAGCGATTGCACGCCGCCCGCCTGGAGCGGGCCTTTGCCGAGCAACAGCGCATGCTTGGACTGGCCGAGGCTATCTCCGGCGTGGGCCGCTTTCGGTATGAAGTCCACGGCGGGCGGGTGACTTGGTCCGATGAGGTTTATCGCCTCTATGGCGTGGATCCGGCTGGGTTCGATCCAGGGGCTGTCGATCTTTTGTCGTTTCACCCCCTAGAGGATCAGGCCGAGCTTCGCGAGGCCTTCGCCAACGCGCTGGCGACGGCGAGCGGCTATGATCTCGATGTCCGAATCCTGCGCCCTGACTCAACGATGCGTCGCGCGGTGGTTCGTTCCGCCGCCGAACTCGACGAGCGCGGACGCCTGACGGCCTTGTTCGGCGTCATCCAAGATGTCACCGAGCAGCAGGAGGCTATCGAAAAAATTCGCCGCAGCAAAAGCCTCTACAAGCTATTGACCGAAAACATCGGCGATGTGGTCACTCGCATCGCCTTCGACGGCTCCAGCAGTTATATCTCTCCGGCGATCCAGCGGCTGCTCGGCTATAGCCGGGAAGACATGGTCGGCCTGCCGGCCCACGCCTTCGTGCATCCCGCTGACCGCGCCGAGATACTCGGGATCTTCCAGGCGATGGCGGCGGGACGCGAGGACGCGGTGCTGCAGCATCGCGCCCTGCACCACGATGGGCATGAGGTCTGGGTCGAGAGCCGCTTCCACCTTGTCCGTGACGCGCTCGGCGCGCCCTCGGCCATGGTCGTGGTCATCCGTGACATAGCGGAGCGTCGCACGCTTGAGGCGCATCTACGCGCCAGCGAGGCGCGGGTTGGCCGGATCATCGCTGACGCCTATCAGGCGATCGTCACCATCGACGAAGCTGGCCTGGTGACCGATTGGAACCGCTTTGCCGAAGTGACCTTCGGCTGGTCGGCTCAGGAGGCCGTGGGGCAGAGCCTGGCGCGGCTGATCGTTCCCGAAGCCCAGCAAGACGCGCACTCCGAAGGCATGCAGCGCTTCCTCAAGACCGGCGTCGGCGTCGTGCTCGATCGACGGATCGAGGTGCCGGCGCGCCGGAAGTCGGGCGAGACCTTTCCGATCGAATTGGCGATCAGCGCCACCCAGGGCCCAGCCGGCTGGCAGTTCACGGCGCTGATGCACGACATTAGCGAGCGCACAGCGCAACTCGAGCTTTTCGAAACGTCCTTCCACTATGCGGCGATCGGCATGGCGCTGGTGGCGCCGGATGGCGGCTTCGTGAAGATCAACGGGGCCTTCTGTCAGTTGATTGGCTATGAAGAGGCCGAGATTCTGTCGCTCGATTTCCAGACCATAACCCACTCCGACGATCTGGAAGCCGACCTTGCTCTGCTTCAGCGGCTGGTGGCGGGCGAGATCACCAGCTACGCCATCGACAAGCGCTATATCCGCAAGGACGGCCAGATCGTCTGGGTTAGCCTGACGGCCAGCGCCATGCGCGAAGCGGACGGGTCGGTACGCCACTTCATCGGCCAGGTGCAGGATCTGACCGCCCGGATAGAGGCGCAGGAGGCGCTTGAGCAGCAAACCCTATCCCTGGCCGCAATGGCCACGCAGCTATCGTCGGCCAAGGATGCGGCCGAGGCGGCCAACCAGGCCAAGAGCGATTTCCTGGCCAATATGAGCCACGAACTGCGCACGCCGCTGACCGGCGTGATTGGATTCTCCCGTCTCCTGGCGGAGAGCGCCAATCTCACCGAGGAGGATCGCCACCGGGTCGGCATCGTCCGCGAGGGAGGCGAGTCCCTCAACACCCTGATCAACGATCTGCTCGATTTCTCCAAGCTCGAGGCCGGCGCGGTCGAGCTGGAAGCGCGCCCGTTCCTCGTCTGCGATCTGGTTTCCGAGGCGTTGGCGATGGTCGAACCACGCGCCGCCGAAAAGGGCCTCCGCCTGACCTTGACCGGCGATGACGCCGGAGTGCTGATCGGCGACAAGTTCCGGCTGCGTCAGGTGCTGCTGAACTTCCTGTCGAACGCGATCAAGTTCACCGCAGTCGGAGTAATCGTTGTCGACGTGCGGTGTCTCGCGATGGACAAGGGCCGGCAAGCCGTCCGTATCTCGGTCCGTGATAACGGCATCGGCATCTCGTCCGAGAAACAGGCGGCGCTGTTCAAGCGGTTCTCGCAGGCTGACAGCACGATCAGCCGCACCTACGGCGGGACTGGCCTTGGACTAGCGATCTCGCGCGAACTGATCGAGCTTATGGGCGGCGCCACCGGCTGCGACAGTGACGAAGGCGAGGGGGCGACCTTCTGGCTGGAACTGGCTTTACCCGTTGGCGTCCAGGCCGCGATCCAAACCGCGCAGCCCGTCGCGCGGGTTTTCTATCCTGGCCGGCTGGTGCTCGTCGTGGACGACGTCGCGATCAATCGCGAGCTCTGCCGCGTGCTGCTCGAACAGCTTGGCTGCGAGGTGATCCTGGCCGAAGACGGTCAAGCCGCGATCAATGCGGTTCGCGCCGAGCCGGTCGACCTCGTGCTGATGGACGTCCACATGCCGGTGATGGGCGGGATCGCCGCGACCCGGACCCTTCGCGCTGAAGGCTATCTGCAACTGCCGATCCTGGCCTTGACCGCCAGCGGCGGCGCCCACCAGATCGCGTCCTGCCTGGAGGCGGGCATGCAGGGTCATCTGCTCAAGCCGCTTTCGCCGGACCTGCTGGCCAAGGCGTTGGCACAGGCCTTTGATGGGGCTGAAGAGGCGGTGAGCCAAGCCGAGGCGAGCGAGCCCAGCCTCGCCGACGAGCTCTCGGCCTGCGCGGCCTTTGAGACCGCCATGGGTGCTGCGACGCTCACATTCGTAGCGATGCTGCAGGACCAGTTGCTAGAGCTGCTCGTGACCGATGATGTTGAAACGTTGCGTTGCGAAGCCCACCGGATCGCTGGCTCTGCTGGAACAGTGGGCATGGTTCGGCTGACGGCTGCTGCGCTGAGTCTCGAAGCGAGCTGCATGCCAGAAGCCGACACGACAAAAGCCCTTAAAACCGCACGCGCGGCGTTGACGACCGCACGGTCCGCGCTGGCGATCTGGCGAGCACGTTTGGAAGACGCCATTGCAAAGCCGGAGTCTGAAACCCAATGAGGTTTTACGGCGGCGAGATTTCCTCGACGGCGCACTGGCCCTCTGCGTCGCCGACACAGTGAACCCGTGTTCCGACCACCCCAAACCAATACGGGCTCACCTCATATGTGGACGACCCCCTCCTCGCAAGTTGATAGGCAGTCGTTTGGATCAGATCGCTTGCTTTCATATGTCCGGCCTTTTGAGGTGTCCGCATATGAACACTGGCCAAGATGGTTTCCGCGATGAGAGTTGCAGACAAGGTAGCGGCCTCTTGAGGCCATTGCGGTGATCGGAGTATTTTTCATCATGGATCGATCGATCACACCATCTGGCTTTTCAACACGCTAATGGTGAGATTCAGTCGCTTGGAACCCGCCCAAATCCTTCTCGGGAAAGGGATCGAGCGATTTCCAGGGGGACTCAAGCGTCGCGTTCTATCCACTAGTTGAACCGCAGGTGTGCGTGACGTGCCCTTCCTTCCTCCCCCTATTTCACGGGGGTCGTTTCGGAGGGCTTGCGGGTCTTGAGATCACCGCCCAAAGCGGTCTTCCGGCACGGGTCGGCCCCCTCGGGTTGGAGCGATTGGCTAGCAGACGGACGGCGTCAGCCGGCCTTAACCACGACCACGAACGCTGTCATGGCCACCGCCATGATCACCGTCAGGCCGGCGAGCTGGGTCCAGAACGCCTTCACCATCGCGCGCTCGATCGCCACCGTCTGCGCCTCGATGGCGGCGACGATGATGTCTCCGGGTTGGGGCGTGGGCGTGGTCTGCGAAGGCGTCATGGGAAGGCCCTTTCGATCCGAGGCCAGCCTACACCCGATGCGCGGGATTTTCGACGGCCGACACCGGACACAGTGGATCGACAACCACGCCCCTACCGCCGCGACCTACCAAGTCACCAATTCCGCCGTAGGGAATCCAAGCTTCTTTTTATCTACCGACCCATCCCAGCTCAACCTTCCGGATTTGTACTCTTCCGTCGTATAAAGTCTATTTCCAATAAATATCAACGCACTTACTAGAGCACTTATCGAATCTATACCAACCCCGTTACTCTCAATATTTTTGTTCAATCCGCTTACCTTATAGTAACATAAATAATCTCCAAAAGACCCGACATCTTCAACAGGCGCAAAAACGTCCACATGGACCGCATCCACATCATCAAGCTGAAGTACGCGCCGCATTATAACTTCCACGTCTTTCAATCCTTCTAATTTGCTGCTGCGGCGGCGAGTCCCCCGACACCAATTGCAGTCGCGGTAATTGCTCCGCACGGCTCCATCACCACACACGCCCCAACCGCAACACCAGCACCAACCGCGACGGCACCGCGCGCAACTTGCTTTGCGCTAGGAAGCGGAATGTTCAAATGGGGGACAGAGAGAGAAGTCACCAAGGGCGGTAGAGGCCTATTGTTACGTCGAGCCCAGTCTCTCGCTTGCGCGCTAGCGTAATAGGCAGCCCTAAGAGCGGCCGGCTTAAGCCCACGGCAGAAGTTCATCTCAATTTTTCGTTCAGTTTCAAAGTTGTCGTCATCGTCAGATGGCCCCTCAGGCGTTGGCCTAAACGGATTAATATTTGGAAGCGATATTAACGCGACACGACTGTTCGGAAGATGGTCATAGCAATTCCTGTCGCAGTTGCCTGCGGACGAAGGCGTGCAGACCTGCTCAGTTCCCGGTGGCCCACCGACACAGCCTCCAGCGCTAGCCAAACCGCTCGGATCGGAGTCATTGATCGGGTCGTTATGGACGTAGGCGTACCAGTTCAGCCCATCG
The DNA here is from genome assembly GCF_049896225.1 of Caulobacter sp. DWR3-1-2. Classification (NCBI taxonomy): domain Bacteria; kingdom Pseudomonadati; phylum Pseudomonadota; class Alphaproteobacteria; order Caulobacterales; family Caulobacteraceae; genus Caulobacter; species Caulobacter sp. DWR3-1-2. Next base: position 293,424 of record NZ_JAFCTW010000004.1, read on the forward strand.
CCATAGCCGATGGGGTCGGTTTGGAGAAACCGCCCCAACGTGGGCGAATAGGCGCGGGCCTTGTAATGATAGGCGCCGAAGTCGGGCAGCCAGACCTGGCCGATGAACTTGAAGCGGCCGCTGTTGCCCGCGCGGGAATGCCGTACTCGTCATAGGTGTTGGTGGTGGTGGTCACCGCAGCGGCGCTGTCGGTGGTGGCGATGATCGAGCCCTGCTGGTCGGCGGCCAACCAGCGGCGACTGGCGGCGGGCGGCGTGGCAGCGCCGCTCGCGCACCAGACCAGCGGCTCGTCGGCGCCGGGGCCGTGGAGGTAACGGCGCAACATGGCGCCTCGGATTGGGGCGACGGGCGCCGTGTTCGGCTCCCAAAAGGACGGTGTTAGCCGGCCTTCACCACGACCTGGACGGCGTCAAAAAGAGTGTGTCCCCGTTTTCTAGCGATGAGGTCACCAAGATCGGGAACATCCTCAAACGCTTCGAGGAACAAACATAAAATGACCTCCAGCTTCGGAGACGCCTTCAGAATCCCAAAGTCACAGGCCTGCAAGCAAGGCCTCATTTCATGTGCGATTCACCTGCCCTGTGGGGGATGTGTCGGCGCAGCGGCGGAGGGGGGAGTGATTGGCAGGCGGCCGGTTCCAGGATTGACGATCCTCGAACTCCCCTCACCGATCGCTTCGCGATAGCCTCCCCCACAAGGGGAGGACTTGCTACTTCGTCTCTTCCTGCAGGACCCCGATCACCCGGCCCCCCTTGGCGCCCTGGACGATGACGACGGTCTTCAGCCCCTCGTCTGCGGCCTTGGACAGGCGATACAGCTTGGGTCGGCCATTCCACGGACCCAGCTTGACCAGTTCGCGCACCACGTTGCGGTGAACCAGGGTCTGGCCGCGATTGTCGCCGCGCTTGACCACGATATCCTGCTCCCGCGGATCATAGCGCACCAGCCAGACCTCGCCGCCGCCGCGCGGGGCGGGTCCCGAGCCGACCGCGACGCGCGCGCCGGCCCCGACAAATTCCATGTCCGGCGGATTGAACGGAGCCTTGGCCGCCGCCTTGACCAAGCTCTCGACCGCCTCGGCCTTGGCGCCGGAAGCCTGCTCGCGGCCTGCGATCACCACCTGCGGGGTCGGCACGTCGCGTTGCGAGAACTTCTGGGCGTAGGCGCGCTGGCGGGCGGCGAAGGCCGGCTTGGCGAAGGTGTCGGTCCAGCCCAGATAGTCCCAGTAATCGACCGAATAGGTCAGGGCCAGCACGCCCTTGTCGTCGGCAAGGTCGGCGACGACCTGGTTGGCCTTGGCGCAGGACGAGCAGCCCTGGGCGGTGAACAGCTCGACCACCACCGGCGGCTGGGCGGCGAACGCCGGCCCCGCCGCAAGACTGGCGAAGGTGGCGGCGACGAGAGAGAGAAAGGCCTGACGCATGTGCGCGCACTTAAGCCAAGATCGCGCCTCGTGACCGTTCACGAGGCCGTGAAGGCGGCTTTTCACGGGGAAAAGCATCCCGACACGCGAAAAGCTCAAAGAAAAAGCCGGGCCCAACGGACCCGGCTCTCTCATTCGCAGGCTCGAGAGCCCAAAACGCTCTGGCGTCAGTCAGCCTTGGCCAGGTTGCGCAGCACGTAGTTCAGCACGCCGCCGTTCTTGAAATATTCAAGCTCGGTCGGGGTGTCGATCCGGCAGCGGACCGGGAAGCGGGCGATGCGGCCATCGGTCGGGCGATAGAGCTCGACGATCAGTTGCTTGCGCGGCGACAGATCCTGAAGGCCACGGATCGAGACGATCTCCTCGCCGGTCAGTTCCAGCTTCTGCCAGCCCTCCTGCAGGAACTGCAGCGGCAGGACGCCCATGCCCACCAAGTTCGAGCGGTGGATCCGCTCGAAGCTTTCGCAGATCACCGCGCGGACGCCCAGCAGCTTGGTGCCCTTGGCGGCCCAGTCGCGCGACGAGCCCGTGCCATATTCCTTGCCGCCGAACACGACGGCCGGACGGCCCTCGGCCTGGTACTTCATGGCCGCGTCATAGATCGACATCACCTCGCCCGAGGGGAAGTGCTTGGTCACGCCGCCTTCGATGTCCGGGGTGATCTTGTTGCGGATCCGGATGTTGGCGAAGGTGCCGCGCATCATCACCTGGTGGTTGCCGCGACGCGCGCCATAGCCGTTGAAGTCCAAGGCGTCGACGCCGTGGGCGATCAGATACTCGCCCGCCGGGCTGGTCTTCTTGATCGAGCCGGCAGGGCTGATGTGGTCGGTGGTGATCGAGTCGCCGAACACCGCCAGGACGCGCGCTTCGACGATGTCGACGACCGGAGTCGGCGTCATCGAGATGTTGGGGAAGTAGGGCGGGTTCTGCACATAGGTGCTGTCACCTTCCCAGGCGTAGGTCTGGCCGCCGGAGATCTTGATCCCCTGCCAGTTCTTGTCGCCCTTGAAGACGTCGGCGTAGCGGGTGGCGAACATCTTCTCGGTGACCGCCTTGCGCTGAACGGTGGCGATCTCTTCGTTGGTCGGCCAGATGTCCTTCAGGAAGACGTCATTGCCTTTCTTGTCCTGGCCCAGCGGCTGGGTGGTCAGGTCGATCTTCATCGAGCCGGCCAGGGCGTAGGCCACCACCAGCGGTGGAGAGGCCAGATAGTTGGCGCGAACGTCGGGGTTCACCCGGCCTTCGAAGTTGCGGTTACCCGAGAGCACGCTGCAGGCGACCAGGTCGGCCTCATTGATCGACTTGCTGACGTTTTCCGGCAGCGGGCCAGAATTGCCGATGCAGGTGGTGCAGCCGTAGCCCACGAGGTTGAAGCCCAGGGCGTCGAGGTGCTTGGTCAGGCCGGCCTTGGCCAGATAGTCGGTGACCACCTGCGAGCCAGGGGCCAGCGAGGTCTTCACCCAGGGCTTGGTCTTCAGGCCCTTGGCCACCGCGTTCTTGGCCAGCAGGCCGGCGGCGATCAGGACGCTAGGGTTGGAGGTGTTGGTGCACGAGGTGATGGCCGCGATGACCACGTCGCCGTGACCGACGTCGAAGTTCTCGCCCGTCACCGGCACGCGCAGGTCGACGCTGTCGGCCTTGCCGAACTCACCAGCCAGGCTCTCGGCGAACTTGACGGCCGACTCGGTCAGCAGCACGCGGTCTTGCGGACGCTTGGGGCCGGCCAGCGACGGCAGGACGGCCGACAGGTCCAGTTCCAGATGGTCGGTGAACACCGGCTCGGCGACGCCGGGCTCCCACCACAGACCCTGTTCCTTGGCATAGGCCTCGACCAGGGCCACGCGGGCGGCGTCGCGGCCGGTGCCCTTCAGATAGGCGATGGTCGCCGCGCTGATCGGGAAGAAGCCGCAGGTCGCGCCGTATTCCGGGGCCATGTTGGCGATGGTCGCCTGGTCTTCCAGGGTCAGGGTGGCCAGGGCCTCGCCGTAGAACTCGACGAATTTGCCGACCACGCCCTTCTTGCGCAGCATCTGGGTGACGGTGAGCACCAGGTCGGTGGCGGTGGCGCCTTCCGGCATGGCGCCGGTCATCTTGAAGCCGATGACTTCCGGGATCAGCATCGGGATCGGCTGGCCCAGCATGGCCGCCTCGGCCTCGATGCCGCCCACGCCCCAGCCCAGGACCGACAGGCCGTTGACCATGGTGGTGTGGCTGTCGGTGCCGACGACGGTGTCGGGATAGGCGAGGGTCTCGCCCTCGGCTTCGCTGGTCCACACGGTCTGGGCCAGATATTCGAGGTTCACCTGGTGACAGATTCCGGTGCCGGGGGGCACGACGCGGAAGTTGTTGAAGGCCGACGAGCCCCAGCGCAGGAAGCGGTAGCGCTCGAGGTTGCGCTCATATTCCTTGGCGACGTTGTCGCCGAAGGCGTGCGAGGAGCCGAAATTGTCGACCATCACCGAGTGGTCGATGACCAGATCGACGGGGTTTAGCGGGTTGATCTTGGCCGGATCGGCGCCCAGCGACACCATGGCGTCGCGCATGGCGGCCAAGTCGACGACGGCGGGAACGCCGGTGAAGTCCTGCATCAGCACGCGGGCCGGGCGGAAGCTGATCTCGTGCTCGACCGCGCCCTTGTTATTGACCCAGCTGGCCACGGCCTTGAGGTCGTCTTCGCGCACCGAGACACCGTCCTCGTAGCGCAGCAGGTTCTCCAGCAGCACCTTCATCGACACGGGTAGCTTGCTGGTGTCGACCAGACCGGCTTCCTCGGCGGCGCGAAGGCTGTAATAGACGTAGGTCTTGCCGCCGACGACGAGTTCGCGGCGGGTTTTGAGGCTGTCTACGGACGCCATTGTGAAGGATCCCTTCTCTGTCCACGGCCGCCGGAAAACCACTCCCGGGATCGCGCGCTCGAGGCGGACCCACAGCGTCCATCCCCGCGCCGCGTACATCCCATCCAGGTTGGAGGGTGACGGCCGAGGGTCTCTTAGCCTTGGTCTGCGTCAACGTCCATGCACAGGGCAGGGTCTTGAGGGCTTTGGACCCATGTTGAGAACTATTCGCATCAAGGACCTAGGTCTTGTTCGTGGCGAGCGGCGGCTGTTCTCGGGCCTGAACCTTGAGATTCAGGCGGGCCAGGCCGTGGCCCTTACGGGACGAAATGGCGCGGGCAAGACCAGTCTGCTGCGCGCCGTGGCGGGACTTCTGAGATCGGCGGAAGGGACTATTCTGTTCGAGGGTGAGGCGGGCGAGCTGGAGGCCGAGGCGGCCCGGGCCGAGGGCCTGCACATGGTCGGCCATCACGACGGCCTGAAATCGACCCGCTCGGCCTGGGAGGAGCTGCTGTTCCAGACTCTTTGGACCGGCGGGTCGGAAGCGTCGGCGCGCGCGGCCGCTTCGAAACTCGACCTCGACCGCCTGCTCGACCTCGAGGTCCGCCGCCTGTCGGCCGGCCAGCGTCGGCGGGTCGCCCTGGCGCGGCTGCTGGCCAGCCCCCGCTCGCTCTGGCTGCTGGACGAGCCGATGGCCCCGCTGGACGCCGGTCACCGCGAGGGATTCGGCGCCGTGATGGCCCAGCACCTGGCCGGCGGCGGCATGATCCTAGCGGCGGTGCATGATCCGCTCCCTGTGCCTTGCCGGGTCGTGGAGATCGGCGCCCAGGACATGCGAGGATGAGGGCGTTCCTGATCCTGCTGCGCCGCGAGCTGGCCCTGGCCTGGGGCAAGGGCGGCGGACCCCTGCTGGCCCTGGCCTTCTATGGCTGCGTGGTCACCTTGCTGCCTTTGGCGGCCGGCCGAGCCCCCGAACGGCTGGCGAGCCTGGCCCCCGGTATCGCCTGGCTGGCCCTCGCCCTGGCCGCCCTGCTGTCGCTGGAGCGGCTGTTTGAGCGCGACTTCGAGGACGGGGCGCTGGACCTGCTGGCGCTCGGTCCCGCGCCGCTGGAAGCCGTGGCCGTGGCCAAGTGCCTGGCCCATTGGCTGGCGGCCGGCGCGCCCCTGGCCCTGGCCGCGCCCGCCGCCGCCCTGGGCCTGGGGGCCTCGCCGCACATCATCCCGCTGCTGATCCCCTGCGCCCTGGCCGGCGGCCTGGCCTTCTCGTTCCTCGGGGGACTGGGGGCCAGTTTGGCTCTGGGCAGCAAGCGCGGCGGCCTGCTGGTGGCGGTGATCGTCCTGCCACTCTACGTGCCGCCGGTGATCTTTGGCGCCGGGGCGCTGGACGCCCTGGCCGGCGGCCTGCCCTGGACAGGCGGGCTGTTGCTCTTGCTGGCCTATTCGGCAGCGGCGGTGGCGCTAAGTCCAATCGCCATGGCGGCGGCTTGTCGCAACGCCCTGGATTAGGGCGCGGAGTTCGGCCCAACCAAAACCCGCGACGCACCCCCTAGATCGGCCCGGCGCTCGCCGTGACCGGCGCTTCGCGCTGCTCGCCCAGCACCACGATGAAGCTGCCGGCGATGATCATCAGGCCGCCGGCCCCCAGGGCGAAGGTCAGGTGGTCGCCAAACAGCATGACCCCCAGGCTGGCGCCCATCAGCGGCTCGATATTGATGAACACGCCGGCGCTGGCGGCGTCGACGCGGGCCGCGCCAAACGACCAGGCGGCGGTGGCCAGCAGGGTCGCCAACACGCCCTGGCCGACCACGGCGGTCCAGACCAGGGGGCTGAGGCCCAGCTTGGGCGGGCCGTGCATCAACAGGGCGATCGGCAGGACCGTGAAGGTGGCGACGATCACCGTCACCGCCGGTATGGCCATCGGGGTCGGCGACGGCGGCGCGCGGCGTAGCACGAGCAGCCAGGCCAGGAAGATCAGCAGCGAACCCAGCGACAAGGCCACCCCCAGCGGCGAGCCCGCCCCGTCCGGCTTACCGGCGATCAGGGCCGCGCCGAGGGTCGCGGCGGCGACACCCAGCCAGGAGGCGCGGCTGACCTTCTCGCCCAGCAGCCTGGCGCTGATGGCGATCAGGGCCGGCATCGCGCCGACCAGCAGGGCCGCAAGGGTGACGCTGACATGGGCCAGGCCCTCGAACTGCACCATGAAGGCGATGCCATAGAAGGCGCCGGCCGCCAGGATCACCGGCGAGCGAAACAGCGCCCGGGTCTCGGCCCTGGCCAAGGCGAAGGGGGCAGCCGCGATCGCCGCCGTCGCGAACCGCAGCAGCACCATGTGGGCGGCGTCGGTCTCGGTCAGGATGAACTTGCCGAGCGGAAAGCCCAGGCCCCAGCAGGCGCCGGCCAAGGCGAGCGCGAGAAAGGCGACGCGTTTTTCCATCAGGGCCTCTTGCCGGAGTTCGGGCGCCGGCGCCACGCGGCTAGAGCTTCAGCCCAAACCTTGGCCCCACGGCGGTCATCAACAGATAGAGCCCGATGGTCACGCCACACCCTGTCAGCAGCGCGGGCCAAAAGCCGATCCCGCGACGCAGCAGGGCCGGAACGATCAGAAACATCGGCAGCGACGGCAGCACATACCAGAAGGTCGCCTCCACATGGGTGGCCATCCGCCCGACGTCGTGGATGTCGCGCCACAGCCAGATCATGCCCAGGATCGAGATCAGCGGCAGCGACGCCACAAAGGCGCCGAAGCCGGGCTGGCGCTTTGCGATCTCCGAGACCAGGGCGATGATCACCCCGGACAGCGCGGCCTTGGCGATCAGATAGAGCATAGAAGGGGCCTCCGGTTGGAACGGCGAGTGTCGCCCGCTATCAAACGCTTGCGCCGGCCGCGTTCGTCAATCCTGCAACATTGGCGGGTGGTTCTGACATTCCCACGTTACACGGCGGCGGGAGGTTGCGATCAGGGACGTCACTGGAGCCATCAACATGCGCCTTTCACCAAGCCGCCTGGCCATCATGGCCGGGGTCGCACTCAGCCTTTCCGCCGCAGTCGCCGTCGCCCAGAACGGTCCGCCACCGCCCGGTCCGCCCCCGATGATGGATGATGGTCCCGGTGGCCCCGGCGGTCCGATGATGCGCCATCATCGCTTCGATCCGGAGGCCCAAGCGCAGCACCTGCGCGACGTGCTGCAACTGCGCGCCGACCAGGACGGCGCGCTGAAGGCCTATCTGGCCGCCACCGCGCCCAAGGATCATCGCGAGGAGGGGCCCGGTCCAAAATCCGACGACGGTCCGCCCAAACGCCTGACCACGCCCGAGCGCCTTGACCGGGAGACCGAGTTCCTGGCCCGCGCCAGGGCGCGCATTGACGCCACCCGAAGCTTCTACGCCGCGATGTCGCCCAGCCAGCAGAAGGCCTTCGACGCCCTGGGTCCGATGGCGGGCGACCATGGCCCGATGATGCGCCATGTCGAATTTCGCCACTTGAAAGCCGGCCCAGCCGGCCGGCCGCCCGCGCCGGGCAAGGCCGACTGACCTCGCGGTTGGGATTGCGGGCGCCCCTCAGGTCTTCTAATGCACCGGTATGGGCGCCCGTGAACCTCACCACCCGCTGGACTTCCTGACCAACCCCGAGCGGTTCATGGTCTTTTCGCGCTGGGCCGCGCCGATGTTCGGCGCCGTCGCCACAGTGCTTGCCGTGGCTGGCTTGGTTTTGACCTTCGCCGCCCCTGAGGACTATCAGCAGGGCGACACCGTGCGGATGATGTTCATCCACGTGCCGGCCGCGGTCATCAGCATGTTCGTCTATCTGTGCCTGGGGATCGCCAGCCTGCTGTCCCTGGTGTTCCGCCACGCCCTGGCCGACGCCGCCGCCGTGGCCTGCGCGCCGCTGGGCGCGGCCTTCACCGTGCTGGCCCTGGCCACCGGCTCGCTGTGGGGCAAGCCAATGTGGGGAACCTGGTGGGTGTGGGACGCGCGCCTGACCTCGGTGCTGGTGCTGCTGCTGTTCTATCTCGGCTATCTGGCCCTGCGCTCGGCGCTGGAGGACGAGGCCAAGGCCGCCCGCGCCGCCGCCATCCTGGCCCTGGTCGGCCTGATCAACCTGCCGATCATCAAGTTCTCGGTCGCGTGGTGGAACAGCCTGCACCAAGGCAGCTCCACCCTGATGGCCAAGCCGGGCGACGCCCTGCCGGCGGTCTATGCCTGGCCGATGCTGATCATGACCCTGGCCTATCTGGCGGCCTTCGGGGCGCTGTGGCTGGTGCGGATTCGCGCCGGGGTCTGGCGGCGCAAGGCCCGCGCCTTGGCGCTGCAGGCGGCGGAGGGCTAGCGGCATGCAGTTCGATTTCGACGCTGGCAAATACGCGATCTACCTCTGGCCAGCCTTCGCCCTGACGGCCATCGTCTTCGTCTGGATGATCGCCGACAGCCTGGTCTCGGCCCGGCGCTGGCGGCGTGAGGCTGAGCGGCTGCAGGCCCTGCGCGACGCTCGCCGCGAGGTGGGCCCGTCGTGAAGCGCTGGATCGGCTTTACGCCCTTGATTGTGCTGATCGCTTTGGGCGTGCTGTTCGCCGGCTACGCGTTGAAGCACGACCCCCACGTTCAGCCGCACGCCCTGGTCGGCAAGCCGGTTCCGGCCCTGTTCCTGCCCGATCTCGACAACGGCTCCCTGGTCGCGGTGCACGATGCGCCCCCTCGCCAAGGTGTGGCCGGCCCGCGCCTGATCAACTTCTTCGCCTCGTGGTGCGCCCCGTGCCGCGTGGAGCAGCCGCAGCTGATGGCCTTGAAGGCGCGCGGCGTGACCGTGGTCGGCGTGGCCTACAAGGATGATCCCGCCCGCACTCGGGCGTTCCTGGCCGAACTGGGCGATCCGTTCGCGGTCAAGCTGGTCGATCGCAACGGCCGGGCCGGGATCGAGTTCGGGGTCACCGGCGTGCCCGAGACCTTCCTGGTCGGGGAGAATGGCAAGGTCTTGGCCAAGCACAGCGGGCCGCTGACCGACGCGAATGTCCAGGACTTGCTGGCCAAACTGCACTGAAAGATCACTCAGAACCGCGACCATTAACCGCGTGTTGACCATGCTCGCCGACTTTGCATTAACCATGATAGAGTCGCGCTCATGAGTACGATCCGCCCTGCCGGCTTGCAGCCCGTCCCGCAACGACCCGCCCAGGGCTCGACGGGCGTTGGCGGCTCGCGCGCGGCGGCGTTCTTCCAGGCGGCCGTGGCCGAGGCGGCGCCGACCCGCGCGGCCATCCCGCCGATCGCCGTCCAGCTGCAGACCCAGGCCCAGCCGCAACGTCAGGCCCCGGCGAGGCCGTTCGTGCAGCCAAGCGAGGCGCCGCAAAAGGTTCTGCGTCCGGGCTCGCTGTTGAACATCCTGGTCTGATTTCCTTCTACCCTTGCGGGAGACGGTGGCGGCCGAAGGCCGACGGATGAGGGGCCGCACCGCGGTTCGCGGCTGATCTCATCAACAACCCTCACCCGACCTCGCTGCGCGAGGCTGCCCTCTCGCGGAAGGGCAGAGGGGATCAGGTCGGCCAGGTCTCCGGGCTCATCGCGAGCACTTCGCCGGCCAGGTACAGCGACCCGCAGATCAGCACGTGCGGCGTCGGTTCGATCGCTAGCGCCTTGTCCAGCGCCGCGCCCAAGCTGTCGCAGGCGCAGGCCCGCAGTCCGGCCAGCTCGGCGGCCGCAGCGGTCTGGGCGGCGCTGGCGGCGGCGCCACCCTCGAAGGCCACCGAAAAGACCTTGGCCTTCAACGGCGCGAACGGCGTGAAGAAACCCGTTGCGTCCTTGTTGGCCAGCAGGCCGGCGACTAGCGCCACGGGGCGGCCGTCCCGGGCGGCCAGGTCGCCCAGCGCCCGGGCCACGGCCTGGCCGGCATGGGGGTTGTGACCGCCGTCCAGCCACAGATCGGCGCCGGCCGCCTTGGCGCGCTCGGCCAGGGGGCCGGCGGTCAGCCGCTGGAAGCGGGCCGGCCAGATCGCGCCGGCGACGCCCTGGGCTATGGCCGCTTCGTCGATGCGCGGGTCGTTCAGAAGCAGGATCGCGGCCACCGCCAGGCCGGCATTGGCGAACTGATGGTCACCCGGCAGGGTGGGGGCCGGCAGGTCCAGCAGGCGGTCCTGCATCTGCACCAGCAGCCGACCCCGCTCGTTCCAGGCGTCGAAGTCCCGGCCCATCAGGGTCAGGGGGGCCTCGGCGAGATCGGCCTTGCGCTCGACGACCCGTTCGGCCTCTTCGGCCTGACGGGCCGAGACGACGGGCGTGTTCGGCTTGATGATCCCGGCCTTCTCCCGGGCGATGGCTGACAGGGTGTCGCCGAGGAATTCGCGGTGGTCGATGTCGATCGGAGCGATGACGCTGAGGGCTGGGCTGACCACGTTGGTGGCGTCCAGCACGCCGCCGAGGCCGACCTCCACCAGGCACAGGTGGGCGGGGACCTCGGAGAAGGCCTGGAAGGCGGCGGCGGTGGTGATCTCGAAGAAGGTGATTGGCAGGCCGGCATTGGCCGCCTCGACCCGGTCCAGCACTTCGGCAAGGTGCTCGTCGGTGATCAGGCTTCCGGCCAGGCGGATCCGCTCAGCGAACCGCACCAGGTGAGGTGAGGTGAAGACATGGACCCTCAAGCCCGCCGCCTCGGCGATGGCGCGCAGATAGGCTACGGTCGAACCCTTGCCGTTGGTGCCGGCCACGTGGATCACCGGCGGCAGCCTGGTCTGCGGCTCGCCCAGCGCCGCGCACAGCCGGCGCATGCGCACCAGCGACAGGTCGATCAGCTTGGGATGCAGGGCCTGCAGCCGCGCCAGCGCGGCGTCATGGGCGCGGAGATGGTCGGTCATGTCTCTGAACCTTCCCTCCCCGTCATGCGGAGGGTGGCCCCGAAGGGGTCGGGTGGGGTTTGATGAGTCTGCGGCAGTGAAGCCCCACCCACCACTTCGTGGTCCCCCTCCCCATGACGGGGAGGGAAAAGCTCTTTGCACTACGCAGCTTTCAGCGAACGCCCCATCATCAGCGTGCCGAGGATCGAGCCCAGCACCGCCGGCAGGTCCTTGCGGGGCGTCACGCGGTCGACCATGCCCTTTTCGACCAGATATTCCGAGCGCTGAAACCCCGGCGGCAGGGTCTCGCGGATGGTCTGCTCGATCACCCGGGGGCCGGCGAAGCCGATCAGGGCGCCCGGCTCGGCTAGGTGGACATCGCCGAGCATGGCGTAGGAGGCGGTGACGCCGCCGGTGGTCGGGTCGGTGAGGACCACGACGTATGGCAGGCCGGCGTCCTTCATCTGGTTGATGGCCAAGGTGGTGCGGGCCATCTGCATCAGGGACAGGGCCCCCTCCTGCATCCGCGCGCCGCCGGCGGCGGTGAAGGCGATCAGCGGAACCTGGCGCTCGATCGCGGCCTCGGCGGCGGCGATGAAGCCCTCACCGGCGGCCATGCCCAGCGAGCCGCCCATGAAGGCGAAATCCTGGACCAGAACCACGGCCTTCGCGCCACCGACCACGCCGAAGGCGATGGCGATGGCGTCCTGTTCGCCGGTCGCCTTGCGGGCGGCGGCGAGGCGCTCCTTGTAGGGCTTGCCGTCGGAGAACTTCAGCGGGTCCTCGAACACCGCCGGGGTTGGCAGGACCTCGTATTCGGCGTCGTCGAAGGTGAACTTGAAGCGGGCCTCGGGGCCGATGCGCATGTGGCGTCCGGCCGGGGTGACCCACAGGGCCGCCTCCAGGTCGGAGCGGTAGATCATCTCGCCGGTGTCGGGGCACTTGACCCACAGGTTCTCGGGTGTCTCGCGCCTGGCGAACGCCCCGCGCACGCCGGGGGCGATGCGCGACAGCCAGCCGCCGCGTCGTTCGGCCCCGACCTTGGTCTTGTCGCCCTTCTTGGGGCCCGGAGTTTCAGCCATAGCCATAGCCTTTAGCCTCACGCCATTTCGAGTCGCGCCGATCGCACAGCCTTAGCCAGCTCCGACGCCTTGAGAAGAACCTTCTCGGTCACGTTTTCGTTCAACTGGGCGGCCGCCTCGATTTCGTCCACCAGGGCCGAGCCGACCACCGCCGCGTCGGCCACGCGGGCCACGGCGGCGGCTTGTTCCGGTGTGCGGATGCCGAAACCGACGGCGACCGGCAGGCCCGAGGCATTGCGCAGCCGGGTCACGGCCAAGGCCACATTGGCGGGGTCGGCCGACTTGACGCCGGTCACGCCCGCCACCGAGACGTAATAGACGAAGCCCGAGGTGCGGCGGATCACCATCGGCAGGCGCTTGTCGTCGGTGGTGGGGGCGGCCAGTCGGATCAGGGCGATGCCCTCGGCCTCCAGGGCGTCCGACAGGGGGTCGGCCTCTTCCGGCGGGCAATCGACGATGATCAGGCCATCGACGCCGGCCGTCGCAGCGGCGGCGGCGAAGGCTTCGAACCCGCGATTGAGCACCGGGTTGAGGTAGCCCATCAGGATGATCGGCGTGTCGTTGTCGCCCTGGCGGAAAGCGGCGACCAGGTCCAGCGTGCCCTGCAGCGTCATGCCCGAGCGCAGGCCACGCTGGGCGGCGCGCTGGATGGTCGGACCCTCGGCCATCGGGTCGGAGAACGGGAAGCCCAGCTCGATCAGGTCGGCCCCCGCCCCCGGCAGGCCCTTGAGCACGCTCAGCGTGGTGGCGGCGTCGGGATCGCCGGCCATGATATAGGTCACGAAGCCGGCGCGGTTCTCAGCCTTCAGGGCCGCGAAACGGCGGTCGATACGGTCGTTGGTCACGTCAAATCGCCCCTAGATCTTCCGCCCGAGAGCCTCGGCCACCGTGAAGATGTCCTTGTCGCCGCGGCCGCACAGATTCATCACCACGATCTTGTCCTTGCCCAGCTCGCGAGCGATGTCGCCGACCCGGGCCAGGGCGTGGGCCGGCTCGAGCGCCGGGATGATGCCTTCCAGCTGCGAGCACAGCATGAAGGCGTCCAGCGCCTCCTGGTCGGTGGTCGAGACATATTCGGCCCGGCCGATCTCGTGCAGGAACGAGTGCTCCGGCCCGATGCCTGGATAGTCCAGGCCCGCCGAGATCGAGTGGGCGTCGATGATCTGGCCGTCGTCGTCCTGCAGCAGATAGGTGCGGTTGCCGTGCAGCACGCCCGGACGGCCGCCGGTCAGGGAGGCGGCGTGCTTGTCGGTGGAGACGCCATGGCCGGCCGCCTCGACGCCGATCAGCCGCACGCCCTCGTCGGCCAGGAAGGGGTGGAACAGGCCGATGGCGTTGGAGCCGCCGCCGATACAGGCCACCACGGCGTCGGGGAGCCGGCCTTCCATCTCAAGGATCTGGGCGCGGGCCTCGATGCCGATCACGCTCTGGAAGTCGCGGACCATCACCGGATAGGGGTGCGGCCCGGCCGCCGTGCCGATCAGGTAATAGGTGTCCTCGACATTGGTCACCCAGTCGCGCATCGCCTCGTTCATGGCGTCCTTGAGGGTGCCGGTTCCCGAGGTGACGGGGCGCACTTCCGCGCCCAGCAGGTTCATGCGGAAGACGTTGGGCTTTTGCCGCTCGACGTCGGTGGCGCCCATATAGACCACGCACGGCAGGCCGAAGCGGGCGCAGACGGTGGCGGTGGCCACGCCGTGCTGGCCGGCCCCGGTCTCGGCGATGATCCGGGTCTTGCCCATGCGCATGGCCAGCAGGATCTGGCCGAGGGCGTTGTTGATCTTGTGCGAGCCGGTGTGGTTCAGCTCGTCGCGCTTGAAATAGATCTTGGCCCCACCGAAATGCTCGGTCAGGCGCTCGGCGAAATAGAGCGGGCTGGGCCGGCCGGCATAGTGGGTGTTGAAGCTGGTCAGCTCGGCCTGGAACGCGGGATCGGCCTTGGCGGCGGCATAGGCCTCGCCCAGTTCCAGCACCAGCGGCATCAGGGTCTCGGCCACATAGCGGCCGCCGAACTCGCCGAACCGGCCATTGGTGTCGGGATAGGCCGAATAATCGTTGGGCTTGGCGGGGGCGTTCGTTGGGACGTTCAAAGGACCATCCAGGGTTCAGACGCGTTTCACGGCGTCCAGGAACGCCGTGATCAGAGCCGGGTCCTTTAGGCCGGGACCTCGCTCCACGCCAGAGGAAACGTCTACCAGGGGCGCCGCCGAAGCCTTGACCGCTTCTGCGACGTTCCAGGGATCCAGGCCCCCGGCCAGGAAATGCGGCCGCGAAAAGCGCCGGCCTTCCAGCAAGCTCCAGTCGAACCGCGCGCCGGTGCCACCGGGCAGGACCGAGCCCTCCACGGGCCTGGCGTCGAACATCAGGTGCTCGACGACGCCGTCGAAGGCGGCGGCCTTGTCGACATCGGAGGCCGACGAGACCGAGAAGGCCTTGATCATCCCGGCCCCGGAGCGGGCGCCGATCTCCCGGACCCGGGCCGGGGTCTCGCGGCCGTGCACCTGGATCAGGTCGGGCTTGAGGGTGGCCATCAGCCGGTCGATCAGGGCGTCGTCGGGATCGACGGTGACGGCCACGGTCTTGACCGGCCCCTGGCGCAGTGCGGCGGCCAGACGGGCGGCGGCTTCGGGGGTGAGATTGCGGGGGCTCTTGGCGAAGAACACGAAGCCGACGAACGCCGCGCCGCCGTTCACGGCGGCGGCGAGCGTCTCGGGGGTAGAAAGCCCGCAGATCTTGGCGCTAGTCATGAGGCGGAGGTACGGTGGGGAGGGATGTTGTGCAAGGGGCGGTGGCTCACGCCAGGTCGCGAGTGTCGGGGTCGAGGCCGAAAGCAGTGGCGGTGCTCTCCAGGAGCGGCGCTCTTGCCAACCGCCTCCCCTGGGAGACGGTCTCTAACCATCGCCGCCATAGACCTAGACCCTCCCGTTTCGCTAATTGATAGACCCCACCTATATACCCCCTCATGCTCCCCACCCTGCGCCAGCTCCGCTACCTCAAGCTCCTGTCCGAGCACGGCTCGTTCAGCCGGGCCGCCGAGGCCTGCCATGTCACCCAGCCCACCCTGTCGGCCGGCATCCAGGAACTGGAGAAGATCCTGGGCGCGCCGGTGGTCGATCGGGCCCGGTCGGGCGTGATCCTCACCGCCGCCGGCCAGGAGGCCGTGCGCCGGGGCGAGGCGATCCTGGCCCAGGCCGAGGATCTGGTGCAGGCGGCGCGCGGGGCGGGCCAGCCCCTGGCCGGGCGGTTCAAGCTGGGGGTCATTCCCACCGTCGCCCCCTATCTGCTGCCGCGCGCCCTGCCCGCCCTGCGCGACCAGTTCCCCAAGCTGAAGCTCTATCTGCGCGAGGACCTGACCCACCGGCTGATCGCCGCGCTGAAGTCCGGCGCCCTGGACGCCGCCCTGATCGCCCTGCCCTATGACATGACCGGTCTGGACTGGGCCCATGTCGAGGATGACGAGCTGCTGGCCGCCGCCCCCGCCAACCATCGCATGGCCGCCTTCGAGCGGGTCGATCCCGAGAGCCTGAGGGGCGACGACATGATCCTTCTGGAGGATGGTCACTGCCTGCGCGACCACGCCCTGGCCGCCTGCGGCTTGGAGCCGCCGCGCAACGTCAATCTGGACGACGACGAGAGCTTCGCCGCCACCTCCCTGCCCACCCTGGTGCAGATGATCGGCTCGGGCCTGGGGGTGTCGTTCCTGCCGTCGATGGCCGTGGCCGCGGGCCTGGCCGAAAACGCGCCGGTCACCATCCGGCCGCTGAACTCCGACCATTCCAGCCGCGAGATCGTGGTGGCCTGGCGCAAGGGCTCCAGCCGCTCCACCGAGGGCCGGCTGCTGGCCGAGACCCTGGCCGCCCTGCCGCCCGCCGTGCTTTCGCCACGGCATTAGAGTACCCATCTCCGCAGAGTCCGACGTGCTGGAGACCGGGATGACGCGAACCTCATCGGCCCTGGCGGCCCTGGCCGTGCTAGTCTTGGCCGCGCCCGCCGCCCAGGCCCAGACCCCGCCGCCCCAGCCCATCGAACTCTTCCCGCAGGATCCAGGCAGCGCCGTGGTCTCCGAACTGCTGGTGGTCGCCAAGCCGCCCGGCCCGGCCCTGTGGCTGGTCGAGAAGGGCGGCGCCAAGCTCTATGTGGTGGGCTCGGCCCCGCCCCTGCCGCATCAGCTGAAGTGGGACAGCCCCCGGCTGAACCGCGCCCTTGACCAGGCCAGCCTGGTGCTGGTCCCGCCCGAGGCCTCGGTCGGCCCGCTGCAGATCACCAAGTTCTTCCTGACGGCCGGCGGCGGCGTTCGCCAGCCCATGCTGGGCAAGCGCCTGGAAGATCGCCTGCCGCCGGACCTCAGGGCGCGGTTCGTCAATATCCGCGAGCAGGCCAGTCGCACGGGCGTTCCTTACAAGGACTGGAAGCCGGCGGTGGCCGGTTTCATCCTGATGTCGGACTTCCGCCAGGCGGCCGGCATTTCCGAAGCCAAGCCGGTCAGCACCATCGAGCGGCTGGCCAAGACCAAGGGGGTCAAGGTCAAGGCGATGAGCCAGTACCGCCTGGGGCCGGTGTTGAGCGTGGTCGGCAAGCTGTCCGACGACCAGCAGCTGGCCTGCCTGCGCGATATCCTCTCCGAGACCGAATATGACGCCGCCCACGCCACCACCATCGGCGCCGACTGGGCCGTGGGCGACCTGGCCAGCGTGCGCGGTCGCTATTCCGCCTCCGCCGCCCAGCGCTGCCTGCTGCGCGCGCTCGGTGGGGCCGCCCTGCTGGATCAGCAGATTTCCGGTTCGGCCCAGGCCCTGACCGAGGTGCTGGGGCGGCCGGGGGTGACGGTGGCGGTGGTCGATTTGGCGTTCCTGCTGCCGGCCAACGGCGTATTGGACCGTCTGCGCGCGGCCGGGGCGACGGTGACGTCGCCGGCGGAGTAGGCGGCGGCTCACGAACTTGCCCCTTACGGATCGCTTCGCGATCGTCTTCCCCCATAGGGGGAAAAGCTCAGGTGAGTGCGCGAGGCTCCGCCCCTTATGGGGGCGGACAGACGGCGAAGCCGTCAGGTGGGGGCAAGTAGGTGTGATCCCACGCCCCTTCTCCTCACCCGCAACGCGGGGGAGGTGGCGCGATGCGAATAAGCATCGTGACGGAGGGGGCGTCACGGCGGCGGCCGACGCCCCCTCCGTCCGCTTCGCGGCCACCTCCCCCGTTGCACGGGTGAGGAGAAGAGCGCCACGGCCAAACCCTCGCCGGGGCGGATGGGGCTGAGGCAGGAGGATATGTTTGGAGCGTTCGTCTGCGACTTCACAACAAACTACAGCTAAGGCAGTTGATCCCATACAATGGAGCCATAACCCTTCGCGTCGATCCAAGCCTTTGCTTCTGCGAGCGTTAGGTGTGAGGTGATTTCGCCCTGCTGATAATACAGGACTCCATTTGGACCCAAAGGGGCTGGCTTTTCGCCAGGCTCTAGCCAGTTTTCAGCCTCTGCAAGCGCGTAGCTAGCATCGTGATCTTTAGCGATAATGGCAATACGCGTCGGCACCGTTCCGTCGTAAAGGAACGTGCCTCCGGTCACGTACTTGCCTTGGTAATCGTTCAAAGCCATCGATCAATTTTGCTTCCGAGCGCCCGTGCGCGCAATCGGTAACAGGCATCGGGCTTTTGATCCAACCGAACGCCCCCACCCCCTCTTTGACTCCCCCCTCCCATTCGTGCATAAGCGCGCCCTTCCGGCGCTTCATCAGCAGCGCCTCTACCGTCACGACCCCAGCCTGCTAGCGCAGGGCCCATCTGGACGAGGCCGGTGAGGACCCCCATCGACGTGATCGTCCATGGGGGCTGATTGCGTTTGGTCATTGGTTTTCACTAGGGCTACCCATGTTCGACGGCCTTACAGATCGGCTCTCCAGCGTTTTCGACCGCCTCGGCGGTCGTGGCGTGCTGTCCGAGAAGGACATCGACGAGGCGCTGCGCGAGGTCCGCGTCGCCCTGCTCGAGGCCGACGTGGCCCTGCCGGTGGTCAAGGACTTCATCACCAAGGCCAAGGAAGCCGCTTCGGGCGAGGCGGTCATCCGCTCGGTCAAGCCGGCCGACCAAGTGGTCAAGATCGTCTATGACGGCCTGGTCGACATGCTGGGCGGCGAAGAGCCGGTCGGCCTGAACCTGGCCCTGAACCCGCCGTCGGTGATCCTGATGGCCGGCCTGCAGGGCTCGGGTAAGACCACCACCACCGGCAAGCTGGCCCTGCGGCTCAGCAAGTTCGACCGCAAGAAGGTGCTGGTCGCCTCGCTCGACACCCGCCGCCCGGCCGCCATGGAACAGCTGGCCCTGCTGGCCAAGCAGGTTGAGGTCGAGAGCCTGCCGGTCGTCGCCGGCCAGAGCGCCGCCGACATCGCCAGGCGCGCCCTGCTGGCTGCCAAGCTGGGCGGCTATGACGTCCTGATCCTCGACACCGCCGGCCGCACCACCCTGGACGAGGCGATGATGAGCGAGGCGGCGGAAATCGCCCGCATCGCCCAGCCGTCCGAGACCCTGCTGGTCGCCGACAGCCTGACTGGCCAGGACGCCGTCCGCACCGCCAAGGCGTTCCACGAACGCCTGCCGCTGACCGGCCTGATCCTCACCCGCGCCGACGGAGACGGCCGCGGCGGCGCCGCGCTGTCGATGCGCCACGTCACCGGCCTGCCGATCAAGTTCCTGGGCGCCGGCGAGAAGATCGACGCGCTCGACGTGTTCGACGCCCGCCGCGTGGCCGGCCGGATCCTGGGGCAAGGCGACGTCGTTGCTTTGGTCGAGAAGGCCACGCAAGACCTCGACGTGGCCGAAGCCGAGCGCATGGCCAAGAAGCTGGCCAAGGGCCAGTTCGACCTCAACGACCTGTCGTCTCAACTCTCGCAGATGCAGAAGATGGGCGGCATGGCCGGGATCATGGGCCTGTTGCCTGGCGTCCAGAAAGTCAAGAAGCAGATCGCCGAGAGCGGTATCGACGACAGCGTCTTCCGTCGCCAGCAAGCGATCATCAGCGCGATGACCAAGCTGGAGCGCAAGAAGCCCGACATCCTGGCCGCCTCGCGCAAGCGCCGTATCGCGGCCGGCTCGGGCGTCGACGTGGCCGAGGTCAACCGCCTGCTCAAGCAGCACCGCCAGATGGCCGACATGTTCAAGGCGATGAGCAAGGACGGCGGTCGCGGCATGGCCAAGATGGCCGGCATGCTGGGCGGCGGCGACATGTCCAAGCTCAAGGCGATGGGCGGCGGCAAGGTTTCCCAGCCTAGTTCCAATTCCGCGGGAGGCCTCGGCGGCCTTCCGGGGCTCCCCGGTCTTCCGGGATCCGGGGGCGGCGGCGACGCCAAGCCCAACCTCCTCTCCGGTCTGGGCGGCCTGCCCCCCGGCTTCAATCCATTCAAGAAATAGGACTACCGATATGCTGAAGATCCGTCTCGCCCGTGGCGGCGCCAAGAAGCGCCCCTATTACTCGATCGTCGTCGCTGACAGCCACTCGCCCCGCGACGGCCGCTTCATCGAGAAGGTCGGCACCTACAACCCGCTGCTCAAGAAGGACGACGCCTCGCGCGTGACCCTGAAGGTCGAGTCCATTCAGGGCTGGCTCGCCAAGGGCGCCCAACCGACCGACCGCGTCGCCCGATTCCTCGCCGCCCAAGGCCTGGTCGAGTGGACCCACGGCAACAACCCCGAAAAGGCCAAGCCGGGCAAGAAGGCCCAGGAACGTGACGCCGAGCGCACCCAGCGCGACGCCGACCGCGTGGCCGCCGAGGCTCAAGCCAAGGAAGACGCCAAGGCCGCCGCCGCCGAAGCCGCCGAAGCGGCCGCCGCCGCTGCTGCTGAAGCCGCCGCTGCTCCGGAGCCGGAAGCCGTCGCTGAAGAGGCCCCGGCCGAAGAAGCGCCGGCCGTTGAAGCCGCCGCTGAAGAGGCTCCGGCCGCTGATGAGGCCCCGGCTGCTGAAGAGGCCCCGGCCGCTGATGAGGCTCCGGCCACTGAAGAGGCTCCGGCCGCTGATGAGGCCCCGGCTTCTGAAAAGACCACCGAAGCCTAAGGCTTCGGACGTCGTCGCCCTGGTTTTCGGACCAGGGCGACGACACCTCTACCATCTCCCCGGCGAAGGCCGGGGCCCAGGTGAAGCCCACGAGTCGCCCAGGATGGATCTGGGTCCCGGCCCTCGCCGGGAAAACGGTGATGGGTTAAGGCGTTTCTCACCATGACCCAGTCTCCTGACACGAACCTGATCCTCGTTGGCCGCGTCGCTGGCGCCTTTGGCGTGCGCGGCGAGCTGAAGATCGCGACCTATACCGAAGCCCCCCTGACCCTGACCAAGTTCAAGGCCCTGACCCGCCAGGACGGCTCGCCCGCCCTGACCGTTGAGACCGCGCGGGTGGTCAAGGACGGCGTCGTGGCGCGCTGCGCGGGCGTCGACACCAAGGAAGCGGCCGACGCCCTGCGCGGCCTGCGCCTGTATGTCCCCCGCGCGGCCCTGCCCGAGCCGGACGAGGACGAGTTCTACCTGGCCGACCTGATCGGCCTGCCGGTGCGGCATGTCGCCACCAACGCCCTGCTGGGCAAGATCAAGAGCGTCCAGAACTTCGGCGCCGACGACCTGCTGGAAATCGACCCCGCCCTGGGCGGCCAGACCTGGTACCTGCCCTTCACCCGCGCCGCCGTGCCGGAGGTGAAGATCGCCGAAGGCCTGGTGCTGGCCGATCCGCCGGCCTTGGTGGGTGAGCCGGAAGGGCCTGAAGAGGCGGTCGAGGACGACGACACCGAGCGGCACTACGACTGAGTATTGACAATTGCGGCAGGTGACCAAGCTTCTCGCCGACGCCAGCAAGGCGCTGCCGCCAAGACGCAGGCCGAGGCGGGCGAGATCGAGGTGCGGCTATTGGTCCGCAAGCTGCAGTTAGTCATCAAGGCCGAGCGGGCGATGACCGGCGGTGACCTCGATCGATCCATCGGCGTTCTTGAGCGCCTCGGCGCGGCCTAACCTACTTCCGCACCCGCATCAGGCACTCCTGGGCTACGGAGGCGACCAGCAGGCCCTCGCGGCTGAACATCTGGCCGCGCACCAAGCCGCGCCCCTGCGAGGCCGAGGGGCTGTCCTGGGCGAACAGGGTCCAGGCGTTGAAGTCGAAGGGATGGTGGAACCACATGGCGTGGTCCAGGCTGGCGGCCTGCAGGCCGGGGCTGGTCCAGATCAGGCCGTGCGGACGCAGGGCGCTTTCCATGAAAGCCATGTCCGAGGCGTAGGCCAGGGCGCATTGCTGCAGGCGCACGTCGTCGCCCAGCGGCGCCTTGGCCCGCATCCAGACCTCCTTGGTCGAGGACTTCGGCGTCGGCTTGGTCGGGTGCTGCGGATCCACCCAGCGCAGGTCGATCGGGCGCGGATATTCGGCCATCTTGACGAAGCGCGGATGAACCTCGTCGCCGAGCGAGCGAAGGTATTCGGCGTCGGTCGGCAGGGTCTCGGGATCGACGCTCGACGGCATCGGCGCCTGGTGCTCCAGCCCAGCCTCCGGGGTCTGGAACGAGCAGGAGAGGTTGAAGATCTGCTCGCCGTGCTGGATCGCCGCCACCCGCCGGGTGGTGAAGGTGCCGCCGTCGCGGGCCCGCTCGACCTCGTAGAGCACCGGCGCGTTCACATCGCCGGGCCGGATGAAATAGGCGTGCAGCGAGTGGCAGACCCGCTCGGGCACGGTCTTGTAGGCCGCCATCAGCGCCTGGGCGATGACCAGGCCGCCAAAGATACGGGGAAAGCCGTCATTGGGGCTGACGCCCCGGAACAGGTTCACCTCGATGGCTTCGAGGTCGAGGATTTCGGCGAGGTTCTCGGGTGTGCGCATGGCGGTTGGTTAAGCGCCAGCGGGCGCGGGGGCAAGTCGCGACCTTGCGTCACGTGCGCGCGCTCCCCATCGTTGCGCCATGGCCACGCCGTTCCCGCCGATCATCCACCACCCCGCCTTCCGCGCCGAGATGCCAGCGGGACACCGCTTTCCAATGGACAAGTTCTCGCGCCTGGCCGCTGTGCTCCAGGCCGAGGGGCTCGCCGGCCCGGCGGGTTTCATCCGTCCCGAGCCGATCGACGAGGACAGCCTGCGGCTGGTTCACGACGAGGCCTATATACGCGGCGTCATCGACCTGACCCTGCCGGCCAATGTGGCGCGACGGATCGGCATGCCCAACACCGACTCCGTGGCCACTCGGGCCCGCGCCGCAGCCGGCGGCACGTTACTGGCCGCGCGCCTGGCCTTGGAGCACGGGATCGCCTGCAACACCGCCGGTGGCAGCCACCATGCCCAGGCCGATACGGGGGCCGGGTTCTGCGTGTTCAACGACGTGGCGGTGGCGGCAAGGCGGCTACAGGCCGAGGGCGTCGTACGCCAGGTGCTGGTCGTCGATCTCGACGTTCACCAGGGCGATGGCACGGCGCGGATCTTCGAGGGCGATCCCAGCGTCTTCACCTTCTCGATGCACGCCGAGAAGAACTTCCCGGCCCGAAAGGCGGCGAGCGACCTCGACGTCAACCTGCCCGATGGCACGGGCGACGCGGATTATCTGGAGAGACTGGAAGCGCTCCTGCCGGAGCTGCTGACGCGGGTGGCGCCCGACCTGGTGTTCTTCAACGCCGGGGTCGATCCGCACGCGGACGACAAGTTGGGGCGTTTGAGTTTGAGCGACGGGGGGCTCGCGCGGCGCGAGGCGTTCGTCCTAGGCTCATGTCTGGAAAGGGATATCCCGGTGACCGGGGTGATCGGTGGCGGTTATGACGCCGACATCGATCGTTTGGCGCATCGTCACGCCCTTCTCCACCGGGCGGCCCGAGAGGCTCTGAAAGCCTGAAGGGGCGCTAGCCCGGTGGAGCTAAGCGGCGATCATTCAGAAGCTCGTGGAGATGGAGCCAGCGATCACGACGAGGGGCAGAAGGGCCAGGATCAGGCTGGCGAAGGCGGACACGTTGTTGGTCGAGAAGGTCATGGTCTTGGTTCCCTGAAAGGTCCGGCGCGACGACCGCGTCCGGTGATCAGGGGTATAGGCGCGGCGGATGGTGAACACCCGTTACCTTTGCTTCATGAAGCGCTTTTAAGAAACGTTGATGCAGATAATCGGCATTACAAAGGTGTAACCTTATTGGCACGGCACCTATCGGAGCAATATTTTACCTCGTCCCAGACCCGCTCCCATTTGCGTCGCCAGGTGAAGGGCCGTTTGCAGGTCACGCACACCTTGGTCGGCAAGTCGCCCTTGCGCGTTACAGTCCCGCGATTGACGTGGCGAGCCATGGCGGAGAGTCAGTCCTCGGCCGAGGACAGCAGGAAATGACCGCGCAGGGCGGCGATCGGCGCGGCCCGCTGCTCCTGCCACGCCTCGACATGGACATTGGCGATCCGGCGGCCGACCTTCTTGATCTGAGCGCGGGCGAAGGTGGTCAGGGGCCGGCCCGAGCGTAGATATTCGATCGACACGTCGATGGTGCGCGGCTGGCGCTTCAGCGGCTCGGCCACCGACAGCTGGGCCAGGGCGGTCATCTCCATGAAGGCGCCCAGCACACCGCCGTGGATGGCTGGCAACATCGGATTGCCGACGATGTGGTCGGAGAACGGCAGGATCGCGGTCATCTCGTCGCCGGCCAGCTCGGCGCGCATGCCGATGAAGCGGGCATAGGGGATCGAGCCGAGCATGGCGATCAGGCGGGTGTCGGCGTCGCTCATTGGGCCGACTCCGCCTTGTCGCGCGGCGGCTTAAAATTGGCCCCCGGCTTCTTGCCGGCGCTGGAATCGAGCATGAAGGCGGCCTGGGCGGCGGCGATCGGGTCGTCGGGGTCGTCTTCATAGGCCACGGCCCGGACGAAGGCGACCGAGCGGGTCACCTTGTAGCAATGGGCCCGGGCCAGCACGTCGCGTCCCGGCTGGGCGGGTCGCATATAATCGATGCGCAGGTCCAGGGTGGCGATCGAGGTCCATTCGGTCAGGGCCGCGTGCACCGCCTGGCCGCTGGCGTGGTCCAGCAGGGTGGTGACCACACCGCCGGCAATGACGCCGGTTTCCGGGTCGCCGACGATCTCGGGCCGGTAGGGAACCTTGAGGATCGCCACCGCCTCGCCGATCTCCAGGGTCTGGAAGCCCAGGGCCCGGGCCTGGGGGCTGCCCTCGTTCATGGTGTTGGCGATCAGCCGATGCTGGTCGGCGGAACTGAAATCATTGCTCATGGGATAGGTTTATAGCCGGGCGCGTTCCCATATCCACCGTGATGAAACCGCAAGACCTGCTCTGTCCGAGGCCCGCCGGGCTCTACTGCCCGCCCGGAGGCTTCTATATCGACCCCGTCCGCCCCGTGGACCGGGCGGTGATCACCCATGGCCACGCCGACCACGCCCGCGCCGGCCATGGCTCGGTCGCCGCGACGCCGGAGACCCTGGCGATCATGGCGGAACGCTATGGCGAGGACTTCGCCGCCAATCGCACGCCGATCGCCTATGGCGAAAGCTTCACTCACAACGGTGTCGAGGTGGGGCTGGTCCCCGCCGGCCACGTGCTGGGATCGGCCCAAGCGGTGGTCAAGTGGAAGGGCATGACCATCGTCGTCTCCGGCGACTACAAGCGCCGCCGCGACCTGACCTGCGCGGCCTTCGAGCCCGTGCCCTGCGACGTGTTCGTGACCGAGGCCACCTTCGGCCTGCCAGTGTTTCGCCATCCGGACGACCGGGGCGAGATCGCCGCCCTGCTGAAGTCGGTCGAGCAATTTCCCGAGCGCTCCCACCTGGTCGGCGCCTATGCCCTGGGCAAGGCCCAACGGGTGATCGCCCTGTTGCGCGAGGCGGGCTGGGACAAGACCATCCATGTCCATGGCGCCCTGGAGCGGCTCAACCGTCTGTACGAACGCCACGGCGTCGATCTCGGACCCCTGGAGCCGGCCACCACGGGCGGCGCCAAGAAAGACTTCGCCGGAGCGATCATCATCGCCCCACCCTCGGCCCTGGCCGACCGCTGGTCGCGGCGATTTCCCGACCCGGTCGATTGCTTCGCCAGCGGCTGGATGCGTGTGCGGGCGAGGGCGCGCCAGCGCGGTGTCGAATTGCCGCTGATCATCTCCGACCATGCCGACTGGGACGAACTGACCGCCACCCTCGACGAGCTGCGCCCCGGCGAGGTGTGGATCACCCACGGCCGCGAGGAGGCCCTGGAGCGCTGGTGCGAGCTCGCGGGCATCCCGGCCCGGGCGCTGCGGCTGGTGGGCTATGACGAGGAAGAGGGGGAGTAAATTACCCTTCTCCTTTTGCGGGAGAAAGGTGGCTGCCGAAGGCCGACGGATGAGGGGTCGCGCAGACGTCGACCACCGTACGCAGCGGCGATAACCTTCGACCCCTCACCCGACCCCACTCCTCGGGGCCACTCTCTCCCGCAAGGGGAGAGGGAAATCACGCCACCTTGAACGTCGCCCGCGCCCGCGCCACCGGCTTGCCATTCGCCGACACCGTCGCCTCGGCATAGCATAGGCTCTTGCCCGGCTTGATGAAGTCGGTGTCGAACACCAGCCATTGGCCAAGCTGGGCGGCCGCCAGATAGTCGAGCCCCAGCGAGACAGTGATCAGCCCGTTGCTGGGGATCTTCAGCCTGGCCAGCATTACCCCGCACGACAGGCCCATGGCGTTGTCGGCCAGGGCGGCGATCAGGCCGCCGTGCGGACCGCCGCGCGAATTGGTGTGCGGCTCGCGCACCTCTACCGCCAACAGCCAGCGATCGTCGCGAATGTCGGCATAGATCGGCTCCCATGGCGTGGTCAGCGGGCTCTTGCGAGGATGCGGCGTGAACGGGTCGGGCGGCTGGAAGGTCATGACCGGGCTCCGGGCTGGCCAACTTCAAACAGATGTTTGAATTCTTCGCAAGCCGCTTGACCGTGCTAGCGTCGCCGTGGACAGGGGGATGCGCATGGGCAAGGCAAGCCGGCCGTTGAAACTCGACGCCGACAAGGTGGTCGCCACTCTCGACCATCTGCGCGTGCGGATCGCCGAGCGGTTCCCGGACTCGGGCCTGGCCGAGGTCAGCGCGCAATTGACCGCCACCGCCCGGGTCACCGCCCAGCGCGCCCACCGGCTCTCGCGACCTTATCTCTTCCTGCGCACCCTGGTGACGCTGATTGGCGTGGGGGCGCTCGGCCTGGAAGCGGCGCTGATCGCCCGCCTGGACTGGCTGGCCAGCCTGCGCGGCGCCAGCACCCTGACCCTGGCCCAAGGCCTGGAGCCTGCGGTCAATCTGGTGCTGCTGTCGGGCGCGGCGATCTGGTTCCTGCTGTCGCTGGAGGCCCGCTGGAAGCGCTCGCGGGTCCAGAAGGCCCTGCACGAGCTGCGGTCCTTCGCCCACGTCATCGACATGCATCAGCTGACCAAGGACCCCACCCTGGTGCTGGGCCCGCGCACCGCCTCCTCGCCCGCCCGCGAGATGAGCCGCTTCGAACTGGCCCGCTATCTCGACTACTGCGCCGAGATGCTGGCCCTGACCGCCAAGCTGGCGGCGCTCTATGCCGGCGAAAGCAACGACTCCATCGTCATCGCCGCCGTCAACGACATCGAGACCCTGGCCTCCGACCTGGGCCGCAAGATCTGGCAGAAGATCATGATCCTGGGTCAGCTGGACGAGACGCGGGCCGAGTAGGCTTGAACTTCAGCGCCAGAGCGACATTTCATTCCCATGCGCGCCTTCGCCCACCTCCTCGACCGCCTGTCCCTGACGAGCTCGCGCAACGCCAAGCTCACCCTGATCAAGGACTTCCTGGGCGAGACACCCGATCCGGAGCGCGGCTGGGTGCTCGCCGCCCTGACCGGGGCCCTGTCGTTCAGCGCCGCCAAGCCGGCCTTCATCCGCAAGGCCATCGAGGCGCGGATGGACGCCCAGCTGTTCGCCTGGTCCTACGACTATGTCGGCGACCTGGCCGAGACCGTAGCCCTGGCCTGGCCGGAGCGTCCGGGCGCCAATCGCGAGCCGGATCTGTCGGACGTGGTGGAGGCCCTGCGCACCGCCTCGCGGGCCGAGGTGCAGCGGTTGATCGAGGGCTGGCTGGACGCGCTCGACGCCGACGGCCGCTGGGCGCTGCTGAAGCTGATGACCGGCGGCCTGAGGGTGGGGGTGTCGTCGCGCCTGGCCAAACAGGCCTGCGCCGATTTCGGCGGGGTGGAGATCAGGGTGATCGAGGAGGTCTGGCACGCCATGACCCCGCCCTATGGCGACCTGTTCGCCTGGCTTGAGGGACGCTCCGAACAGCCCTCGCCCGACGCGCCGGGGCGGTTCAGGCCGGTGATGCTGGCCCAGGCGATCGACGAGGCGGTGGACTTCGCAAAGCTGGACCCCGCCGCCTACGCCGCCGAGTGGAAGTGGGACGGCATCCGTGTCCAGGCGGTCAGCGAGCGCGGCGAGCGGCGGCTCTATACCCGCACCGGCGACGACATCTCGGCGACCTTTCCCGACGTACTGGAGGCCCTGACCTTCGAGGGGGCCATCGACGGCGAGCTGCTGGTGATGCGCGATGGGGCGGTGGCCAGTTTCGGTGATTTGCAGCAGCGGCTGAACCGCAAGAGCGTCGATCCCAAGCAGCTAGTCGCCTATCCGGCGGGCATTCGCGCCTATGACCTGCTGCTAGACGGGGAGACCGACCTGCGCGGCCTGCCCTTCGCCGAGCGTCGCACGCGACTGGAAGTGTTCATCGCCCAGGCCGCTAGCCCGCGCATCGACCTGTCGGCCGTCCAGCCCTTCGAGACCTGGGAAGAACTGGCCGCGCTACGCGCGTCGCCGCCGGAGGGCGATCCGATGATCGCTGAAGGCCTGATGCTCAAGCGCTGGGACAGCGTCTATGAGCCGGGCCGCCCCAAGGGGCCGTGGTTCAAGTGGAAGCGCGATCCCCGGCTGATCGACGCGGTGCTGATGTACGCCCAGCGCGGCCACGGCAAGCGGTCAAGCTTCTACTCCGACTACACCTTCGGCGTCTGGCAGGAGGATGAAACGGGCACGCGGCGCCTGACGCCGGTCGGCAAGGCCTATTTCGGCTTTACCGACGAGGAGCTGAAGCAGATCGATAAGTTCGTGCGCGACAACACCCTTGAGCGGTTCGGCCCCGTGCGTTCGGTGCGCGCCGATTGGGACTTCGGCCTGGTGTTCGAGGTGGCGTTCGAGGGGCTGCAGCGCTCGACGCGGCACAAGTCCGGCGTGGCCATGCGCTTTCCGCGCATCAACCGCATCCGCTGGGACAAGCCCTCGCGCGAGGCGGATGAACTGCCCACCCTGGAGCGGATGCTGAATTGAATTTTCTATCCCGGCAGTCGCCGGGACGAGCGAGTAACTCAGTGTCCCGCTCCGGCCATCGCATCGGCCGAACCTGCTCCCGACTGGAACATCCGGCCCTTCTCGGTGATCAGCACCGCGATCAGCCCGGCGATGCCGAAGCCGGCGAAACCCAGGGTCAGGGGCACGGTCGTGCCGTCGAACAGTTGGCCGATATAGAAGCCGAACAAGGCCCCGCCGATGGTGGTGATGAACCCTTGCACCGAGGCCGCCGTGCCGGCCAGATGGCCGAGCGGCTCCATGGCGATCGCGCCGAAGTTCGACATCACCATGCCGAAACAGAACATCATCCCCGCCTGTAGCAGCGAGAACGTCCAGAGGGTCTCATGGCCGCTCAGGGCAACCAGGGCGTGGACCACCGCGAAGGCGATGTAGCCCAGCAGCGACACGTGCGAGACCATCCGCATGCCGAAACGTCCGACGATCTGGGAATTGACCAGCGATGAGACGGCGATGCCGCCGGCGATGGCCGCGAAGATCAGGGTGAACAGCTTGCCCGCCCCCAGCACCTCGACAAAGACCTGCTGGGCGGAATTGAGGAACCCGAACAGCCCGCCCAGCACCAGGGTGGAGGCCAGGGTGTAGCCGACGGCGACGCGGTTGGTCAGGCATTCCTTGAAGGCCGCCAAGACCGGGCCCACGGCCAGGGGCGTGCGGTCTTCCGGGTGCAGGGTCTCGGGCAGCTTGAGCGCCGCCCACACGATCACCGCCGAACCGAAGATCGACAGGATGCCGAACACCCAGGGCCAGGGCGCGACCAGCAGGATGGCCTGGCCCACCGACGGGGCGATGATCGGCACGCCCAGGAAGACGATGAACGACAGCGACATCACCTTGGCCATCTGCCGCCCGCTATAGCAATCGCGGACGATCGACACCGACAGCACCCGCGTCGCCGCCGCCCCGACGCCGCACAGGGCGCGGGCGATCAGCAGCATCTCGAACGAGGTGGCGAAGGCGCAGGCGGCGGCGAACACCACATAGATCGCCAGGCCGACCAGCAGCACCGGCTTGCGCCCGAAGCGGTCGGCCAGCGAGCCATAGACGATCTGGGCCGCGCCGAAGCCCAGCAGATAGGCGGTGAGGATCCATTGCCGCTGATTGGCCGAGGCCACGCCCAGGGCCTGGCCGATCTGCGGCATGGCCGGCAGCATCGAGTCGATGGCCAGGGCGTTGGTGGCCATCATCGCGGCGATCAGGGCGACGAACTGGCCAAAGCCCATGCCGGGATGCGGCCCAGGTCGGGGGGCGGGCGCGGTGGTGGACATGACGCTCTCTCACAGGCCGGAACGCCGAAGCGCCGGCCGGCGCGAGACGCGATGGGGGCGATATAGGCCACGGCGGGCCGTGCGCCAACGCCGCTTCGATCTAGGGGACCATCTGGAACTGGATGCTCACCGTCTGGTCGTCTCCCGCCTTGGAAGCGCCCTCCGCCGATTGGCCGACGCTGGCCACCCGCAGCAAGGGCTGCGAAGCGCCCTGTTCCGGAGGTGCGTTACGCAGCTTGGCCAGCAGAGGCTGGGCGCCGGTCAGGGCTTGGTGGAAGACGGCCGCGCGCTGCAGCGCCAGGCTCGCCGCCATTTGACCTTCTGGCGTGAACACGTCGAGGCTGGTCTGGCTGAGCACATTGACCACCATCAGGCGCGGGCCGCCGGGCGTGCAGCCTGCGCTGGCCGGCGCGCCGTAGCCCAGGCAGGGCAGTCGACGCGCCAGGGTCACCGCGACCTGGCCGGCCACCTTCCCTCCCTCCGGCGACAGATTGGCCGAGCCCGGTAGGAACAGCTTTTCGGCCTTGAAGTTCAGTGACCCGCTCGCAGGATCGCCGGACACCGGCGCGCCAGCGTCCCGCAGGTCCGCGTCGAGCGAATCCAGCAGCACCCGGCGCGCGTCGACGGTCGCGATGGCTTGGGCCGAAGCCTGGGCGGGTTGCGCGAACGAAAAGCAGCGGCGCTCCGTGGGGGTTCCGCTGTCGCCGTCGCTGAGCAAGGCTTCGGGGACGCACAGCACCCGGGCCTGGTAATCGACCTCCAGGTCGGCGTTGCGCGACTTGAGATTGCCTGCGGTCTGCAGCAGAGCGGCGGTCTCGGGCTGTTTGGCGCCGACCAGCTTGGCTGTCGAAGCACGGAACTCGAACGCGAAATAGCTGAGCATGATGATGAAGATGAAGATCACCCCAACCATCATGTCAGTCATCGACACATAGTAGCTTTCCCCCTCCTCCACATCGACCGCCCGGCTGCGCTTGCGGCGCATCAGACGTGGCCCGTCCGCGACGCTGGCGTGTTGGACCGGGCCAAGGCGGCCTCGATGCGACCCAGCACCGCGAGTTGCTCCAGCATCACCTTCTCGGGCGGCGCGAAGCGGACGCAGGCGTCGAGGAGCGCGAAGAGGTGAGATTCCAGCGCCTCGATCGCCTGCCGACGGCGACGCGCGGCCAGTCGCAGGATGATCGAGGCCAACACCCCGGCGATCGAGGTCCAGAACTTTGTGGCGGCGATGGTCAGCAGGTTGATCAAGGCGCCCTGCATGGCCGCGCCCTCGGCCGCCGCGCCGTGGGGCGCCATGGCCGCAGTGGCCTCGGTCAGGGCCGCGACAATGCCCATGAAGGTGATGACCAGGCCGATGGCCACCATCAGATTGGCCCACCATTCGAGGGTGCGGGCGGGCGCGTCAGCATGGTCGAAGACGTCTGCGGCATGGATCGAGGCGGCCAAGCGACCATCCTCCGTGGGCGTTAGCTGGCTATGATAGTGCGCCCAGCCAAGCTCAAGGACAGGGTTGGCCATACCGCCGAAGCGCTGGTCGATCGCTCCAATCGCTTTGGCGAAGGCTTTCTGGCGATCACCTTGCAATTCCTCCAGCAGCTCGATGCGGCGACGGAAATCGTCACGCAGCGGGACATACTCAAAATGGCCCGACTGGAAGATCAGGCCGATGGCGAAGACCAGGATGGCGCCGGCCATCATCAGGGCCGCGCCCGGCGTGCTGAACACCGCGACCACGAAACTCGTCACCGGATCGTGCATCTGTACCCCGCACGCTGCCCGCCGCCACAATAGTTCCGCGTGCGGCGGGAACGGGGCGCAGCTTAGCCATTGAACGCCCGGATCGCGTCGATGATCCGCTGCTGGTCCGCCTCGCCCAGATAGGGATGCATTGGCAGGGCCAGCACGGTCTCGGCCTTGGCCTCGGTCACCGGCAGGCCGCCGACCCCGCGCGGGAAAGCGGCGTAGGGCGCCTGGACATGCATCGGCACCGGATAATAGACCGCCGTCGGCACGCCCTGGGTCTTCAGGTGCGCGGCCAGGCCATCGCGGTTTCCGTGCTCGATCACATACTGGGCCCAGACAGAGACGCCGCCGGCGATCACGCCCGGCGTCGCCAGCACCGCGCCCTTCAAGCCCTCGGCGTAGCGATGGGCCACGACTTGGCGCAGGTCGATCTCTTCCTGGAAGATCGACAGCTTCTCGATCAAGATCGCCGCCTGTATCGTGTCCAGCCGGGAGTTCATGCCGATGCGGGTGTTCAGATACTTGGTGTCGTGTTCGAAGGTGCGGCCCACAAGGTCGGAGGCCACGGCCTTTCCGTGCACCCTAAGGCTGTCCATAAGGTCCCACAGGTCCTGGTCGTTGGTCAGCACCGCGCCGCCGTCGCCATAACAGCCCAGGGGCTTGGCCGGAAAGAAACTGGTGGTGGCGACGTCTGCCCAGTGTAGCGGGTGCTTGCCGTCCAGGGTGCAGCCAAAGCCTTGGGCGCTGTCGGAGATCAGCTTCAGCCCTTCGCGGTCGCAGATGGCCTTGATCGCGGGATAGTCGGCGGGCTGGCCGAAAAGGTCGACGGCGATCACCACCTTGGGCGCCAGCTTGCCGTCGGCCTTCACGCCGGCGATGGCCGCTTCCAGCTTGGCGGGGTCGAGGTTGAAGGTGTCTTCCAGGATGTCGACGAACACCGGCGTCGCCCCGACCCATGGCACAACCTCCGGCGTCGCGGCGAAGGTGAAGGACGGGCAGAACACCGCGTCGCCAGGCCCGATACCCCAGGCCATCAGCGGCAGGGCGATGGCGTCGGTGCCGTTGGCGCAGGACAGGGCCAGCTTGGCCTGGCCGAACACCGCGAGCCTGGCCTCGAATTCTCGTACCTGCGGACCCATCACATAGGCGCCGCTGTCGAGGACGCTGGCGATCGCCGCGTCGATTTGCCCGCGGATTCGGCGCTGTTGCGCGGCGAGGTCGATGAAGGACATGCTCATGGGCGGCGCTCTTAGAGGCGGATCGGCTCGAGTTCGAGCCAATTGATGTAACCGACTGTTTCCTCGCCACGAAGCGCTACCGTCACAACAGGTCCGCGCGAGCCGCGTTGACCGCTCGCCGCCGGGGCGCCATCGAGGGACCATGCAAACCAAGCCGGCCGCCGTTCCGCCCAACATCACCCTCCCCGCCATCGCCAATGTGAAAGCCGACGAGACGATGTTGGGGCATTTTCTTGATTGGCTGGGCAAGGTGGCGGTGAACCTGGTGGTCGCCGCCCTGATCCTGGCGGCCACCTTCTGGATCGCCGGCTGGCTGGCGGGCGTCGTTCGCCGGTCCCTGGCGCGGGTGCATCGCAACAACCCCGACCCCACCCTTGAGACCTTCGGCGCCTCGCTGGTGCGCTATGCCGTGGTCGCGGTGGGCCTGGTGGCGGTGTTGCAGCAGGTGGGCGTTCAGGCCACCTCGATCCTCGCCGTGCTGGGCGCCGCCTCGCTGGCCATCGGCCTGGCTTTGCAGGGCGCGTTGTCGAACGTGGCGGCCGGGGTGATGATCCTGCTGTTTCGCCCCTACAAGGTCGGTGATCTCATTGAGACCTCGACCCGCCAAGGCACGGTCAAGGCGCTGGATCTGTTGTTCACCGAGATCGCCACGCCGGACAACATCAAGGTGATGATCCCCAACAGCAAGGTGTTCGGCGATGTCATCCTGAACTACTCGGCCCACCGCAATCGCCGAGCCGACGTGGTGTTCAAGGTTCCGCTGAAGACCGACCTGGTCGCGGTGTTGCAGAAGATGCGCGAGCGGGCCGAGGGCGATCCAAGGGTGCGCAAGGATCCGGCTCCGATGATCGAGGTCGTCGATCTGACCGAGGCCTTCGCCCAGGCGGCGATCCGCGTCTGGACCGCCAGGGAGGACTATGGACCGGTCAGGACCGACCTGATGCTGGCCGCCCACCTGTGGGCCGAGGACCCGACGCGGGACCTTGCGCCACCCCGTCCCTCCAAGGCGCCGGACCCGTCGCCGGTCATGCCCGGCGACACGGGTCAACACCTGTTCAGGCTGAGAGCGCCTCGGAAAGGTCGGCGATCAGATCCTCGCAGTCCTCGATCCCCACCGACAGCCTGATCAGGGTGTCGGAAATGCCCAGGGCGGCGCGCTGGTCGGTTGGGATCGAGGCGTGGGTCATGATCGCCGGATGCTCGATCAGGCTCTCGACCCCGCCTAGGCTCTCGGCGAGCGTGAAAAGACGGGTGCGTTCCAGCATCCGCTTGGCGGTGTTGACGTCGCCCTTCAGCTCCACCGAAATGATGCCGCCAAATCCGCCCAGCATCTGGCGCTTGGCCAGTTCGTGCTGCGGGTGGCTGGGCAGGCCCGGATAGATCACCCTGGCGACGTCGGCGCGGGTCGACAGCCACTTGGCGATGGTCATGGCGCTGTCGCAGGCCCGCTGCATGCGCAGGGCCAGGGTCTTGACGCCGCGCAGGGCCAGAAAGCTGTCGAACGGCCCCAGCACCGCGCCGACGGCGTTCTGCAGGAACTTCAGCTTCTCGGCGACCTCGGCGTTGTCGCCGACCACCGCCACGCCCGCCACCACGTCGGAATGGCCGTTCAGGTATTTGGTGGCCGAGTGCATGACCACGTCGAAGCCCAGCTCCAGCGGACGCTGCACGAACGGGCTGGCGAAGGTGTTGTCGGCGACGGTGATCAGGCCATGTTGCTTGGACAGTTGGGCGATGGCCGCCAGGTCGGCCAGGCGCAGCATGGGGTTGGTGGGCGTCTCCACCCAGATCATCTTCGTCTCGGGGGTAATCGCCGCCTCGATCGCCGCCAGATCGCCCATGTCCACGAAGCTAAATCTCAGCCCGGCCGAGCGCTTGCGCACCTTGTCGAACAGCCGGAACGAGCCGCCGTAGAGGTCGTCGCTGGCGATCACGTGCGCGCCGGTGTCGAGGATCTCCAGGATCGTCGAGGCCGCCGCCAGGCCCGAAGCGAAGGCGAAACCCGCCGTACCGCTCTCCAGATCGGCGATGCAGCGCTCGAAGGCGAACCGGGTCGGGTTGTGGCTACGGCTATATTCGAAGCCCTTGTGCTCGCCGGGACTGGACTGGACATAGGTCGAGGTCGCGTAGATCGGCACCATCACCGCCCCTGTCGTCGGGTCGGGAAACTGGCCGCCGTGGATCGTGCGGGTGGCGAAGGCCAAGCGGTTCTTGCCGGGGATGTCGGTCATGGAAACTCGGTGTCAGAGAGATTTGAGAATGTCAGCCAAATCGCGGGCGCCATGCAGCATGCGCGTGATCACAGGCGGCTTTCGAGTTGGATCGGAGACCAGGACATAAGGAAACCCTTTCATCCTGAAGAGCCGAAAAGGTGGCCGTACGAGATCAGGTTGTTCCTGACCGAGATGAGCATTTCGACCCAAGGCGTCAGCGGCGGCGAGCATGACGTCCGTCAGCTTGAGCGCGGCGTGCGGACTATCGCCAGAGATCCAGTTTGCTGCGGCGAGAAGCTCACGCCTAGCTTGGGGCGCGATCGTCGCTGGCGCCATCTTACTCGACGACTTCCTTGGCGGCCGCCTCAATGGCGGCCTTCATTTCCGCCGCAACCTCGGCGGCTGTAAAGCAACCATCGCGATCAGCCTCCGCTATTGCCTCGTCCAGCGAGGCGTTCAACCGCTCGCGCTGCACTTCTTGTTCCTGAAGCAGCGTAAGGGCCGCCTTGACGACAGCGCTGACATCTTCATAGCGACCCTCTGCGACGCAATCGCGGGCGAATTGCTCTAGATCGGGCTTCAGCGTGATTTCCATCATCGGGCCTTTCCTCGATGGAAGCATGAACCGATCGGAACAAATCCGCAACGGCCTAGCTGGCCAGCCTCAGGTGGTTGATCAGGTCCACGCGGGTGATCACGCCGACGAACTCGTCGCCGTCGCAGACCAGGGCCACCTCGTCGCGGTCGAACACCTCGGGCAGGGCGTCGACGCCCTGGGTGGTCTGCAGGGTGTTGACCGCCTTGGTCATCGCCGCCCCGACCAGGGTCTTGAACTTGGGCCCACGGCTATCGTCGGGACCCTCGACGGCGGCCAGAACGTCGCTCTCGTCGAGAATGCCTACCAGCTTGCCGTGATCGACTACCGGCAGTTGGCTGATATCGCCGCTGCGCATGCGGTTATAGGCGGTCATCAAGGTGTCGTCCGGGCCGATGGCCACCACTCCGCCGTCGGCATAGCGCTTGGCGATCAGGTCGCGCAAGTCGCCGTGCAACTCGCGCTGGTCGAAGCCGTGGGCGGCCAGCCACATGTCGTTGAACATCTTGGTCAGGTATTTGGCGCCGGTGTCGCACACGAACGTCACCACCCGCTTGGGCTCGGTCTGGGCCTGGCAGTAGCGCAGGGCCGCCGCCAGCAGGGTGCCGGAGGACGAGCCGCCGAGGATGCCCTCCTTCTTCAGCAGCAGACGGGCGGTGTCGACGCTCTCGCGGTCGCTGATCGAATAGGCCGTCTTGACGAAGTCCATCTGCGCATTGACGGGGATGAAATCCTCGCCGATGCCCTCGACGATCCACGACCCGGCCTCGCCATGGGTCCCGGTCGCCACATAATCGCAAAGGATCGAGCCGACGGGATCGGCCAGCACCATTTGCGTCTTCGGCGAATGCTGGGCCATGAACCGGCCGATGCCGGTCAGGGTGCCGCCCGAGCCGACCCCCACCACCACAGCGTCGACGTCGCCGCCCATCTGCTCGAAGATTTCCGGTGCGGTGGTGGTCTCGTGAGCCAGCGGATTGGCCGGGTTCTCGAACTGGTTGACATAGATCGAGCCAGGGATCGACTGGGCCAGGGTCTGGGCCATGTCCTGGTAATATTCCGGGTGGCCCTTGCCGACATCGCTGCGGGTCAGGCGCACGTCCACGCCCATGGCGCGCAGGTGCAGGATCTTCTCACGGGCCATCTTGTCCGGGACGATCAGGATCAGCTTGTAGCCCTTCAGCGTCGCCACCTGGGCCAGGCCCAGGCCGGTGTTGCCGGCCGTCGCCTCGATGATGGCCCCGCCGGGCTTGAGGCTGCCGTCGGCCTCGGCCGCTTCGATCATCGAGCGCGCGACGCGATCCTTGATCGAGCCCCCGGGGTTCTGGTTTTCGAGCTTCAAGAACAGTCGGCAGAGGCCGGTGTCGAGGTTGTGAACCTCCATCATCGGCGTCCGGCCGATCAGATCCAGCGCGGAACCGACGACCGGGGGAAGAGCGGATTTGGGGTCGTTCATGGCGCAACTCGGCGACAGAGAGAAATGATCTCCCTATCTAGGCCGGTTTCTTGAAACCGCCAACGTCGTTACGCGAAGCGCGGCTCCGCCGACGTCAAATGATTTAGCCCCCACTCGCTGGCGAACTTGCGGCTGACCGTCTCGTCCTCGAACACCACCTTGCGAAGTTCACCCGCCAGCTCTGGAGCGTTGTGGATCATCACGAACGGGAAACCGTTGCGCGACAGGAAGGCCTGCACGAAATTGGAGAACCGCAGGGCCTCGTCGGCGGAGGCGATGCAGATTTCAACAGCGATGTCGGCGACGTTCATGGCGCGCTCCCGCGTGGGTACTGAGACCCTAACGCACGAACTCGCAATTGCGAACCGCCTTCGCAGTCGCAAAAAGCAACGGCCCCGAAATCCTCCGGGGCCGCGCAGAAATCGAACAGGATTTGACGGTCCTACAGGATCGATTGCCCGGTTCCGGCCCAATCCTTCAGGAATTGCTCCAGGCCCTTGTCGGTCAGGGGATGCTTGAAAAGGTCGGCGAAGGTGGCCGGGGGGATGGTCACCACATCGGCGCCGACGATGGCCGCGTCCTTGACGTGGGCGACATGGCGCACCGAGGCGGCCAGGATTTCGGTCTCGTAGCCGTAGTTGTCGTAGATCGTGCGGATGTCGCGGATCAGGTCCATGCCGTCGAAGCCATAGTCATCCAGCCGGCCGATGAACGGCGAGACATAGGTCGCACCGGCCTTGGCGGCCAGCAAGGCCTGGGTCGCCGAGAAACACAGGGTGACGTTGGTCAAGATGCCCTCGCTGGCGAAGGCGGCGGTGGCGATCAAGCCGTCGCGGGTTAGCGGCACCTTGACCACGACATTGGGCGCGATGCCGGCAAGCTTCTTGCCCTCGGCGATCATCGCCTCGTGGGTGGTGGCGGCGACCTCGGCGCTGATCGGGCCGGGCACCAGGTCGCAAATCTCTGCGATCACTTCCAGCATCGGCCGGCCCGACTTGGCGATCAGCGTCGGGTTGGTGGTCACCCCGTCCACCAAGCCCGTCGAGGCCAGGTCGGCGATGATCTTGGTGTCGGTGCTGTCGAGGAAGATCTGCATGGGCCTGCGCTTCTTGTTTTGGAGTTTGGGTTGGGTTTATCCGCCCGGGGGCGGCGCGCCAACCGGGAAAGTCCCTAGCGGTCGGCCTCGGGGAGGCGCGGACCCAGGGACTCGCGCAGGAAGTCCAGCAGGTCGCCCCCCCCTGAACCGCAGTCCCTCGACCCCGGCTCGCCGCGCGGCCTCGACATCGGACGCCTTGTCGCCGACCAGCACCGTCTCCTCCGGCGCCAGTGACCAGTCGGTCAGGCCGCGCAGAATCATGCCGGGATTCGGCTTGCGATCGGGATGGTTGGGATGGCGGCAGCGCTCGACCATGCCGTGCCCGTGATGCGGCGCGACGTAGAAGGCGTCGATCCGGGCGCCGACTTCCGCCAAGTCCGCCTGCATCGCAGCGTGAAAGCCTTCAACCTGAGCTTCAGTGAAATAGCCGCGCGCCACGCCCGACTGGTTGGTGACCACCAGCACTTTCACCCCCGCCGCGTGAAGGATCGCGACGGCCTCGCGGGCCCCTGGAATCCAGTCCAGCTGAGCAGGCTCGAAGACATAGCCGTGATCGAGGTTCAGCACCCCGTCGCGGTCGAAGAACACGGCTTTCAGTGGTGGCTTGGCGGACATGGTTCCGCCTTACGCCAGGCGGCCCGAAGCGACAGGGCGATCACCTTGGCGAAGGGGTTGGCGAATTCCGGGGCGCATCCTAGAACGGCCTTGCCTGCAGGAGACCCCGATGACCCAAGATTTCGCCCGCCTTGTTCGCCTGCGTGATCAGCTGAAGGTCTGGGCTCTGGAGGCGGCGTTCCCGCTGTGGTGGACCGTCGGGGCGGACCATGTGCAGGGCGGGTTCTTCGAGAAGATCGCGCTGGACGGCGCGCCCGTGGAGGCCCCGCGCCGGGCCAGGGTGCAGCCGCGGCAGATCTATTCCTACGCGGTGGCGGGCCTGCTGGGCTGGGAGGGCCCGTGGAAACAGGCCCTGACCCATGGCCTGGACTTCTATCTGTCCAGGTACCGCCGCCCCGACGGCTTCATGCGCACTCTGGTGGCCAGCGACGGCTCGCCGCTGGACGACACCGTCGATCTCTATGACCAAGCCTTTGGGCTGTTTGGCCTGGCCATGGCCGCCCAGGTATTACCCCAACGGACCGACCTGCCGAGGCTGGCCACAGCGCTGCGCGACGCCCTTTACGCCACCCTCAAACACCCGATCGCGGGGTTCGAGGAAAGCGTTCCACGCACCCTGCCCTTGCTGTCCAACCCCCACATGCATCTGTTCGAGGCCAGCCTGGCCTGGATAGAGGCGGGGGGCGACGCCGCCTGGCGGGCAATGGCCGATGAGATCGCCGAACTCGCCCTCGCCAAATTCATCGATCCGGTCAGCGGCGGGCTCCGAGAATACTATGACGGCGACTGGAACCCGGCGTCGGGCGTGGCCGGTCGGATCATCGAGCCCGGCCACCAATTCGAATGGGCGTGGCTGCTATTGCGGTGGGGCCGGCTTGCCGGCCGTGACGACGCTATCGCCGCGGCCCTGCGGATGATCGCCATCGGCGAGGGGCCGGGTGTCGACCCGGCGCGCGGCGTGGCGATCTTCGCCCTGCTCGACGACATGAGCGTCCATGACGACATCGCTCGCCTCTGGGCCCAGACCGAACAGATCAAGGCCGGCGTGCTGGCCGCCCAGGTCACGGGCGACGCGCACTGGTGGACCACGGCCGCGAACGGCGCCGAAGCGCTGCTGAAATATCTCGACACGCCCGTGCGGGGGCTGTGGCGCGACAAGCTGCGGGCGGACGGGACCTTCGTCGACGAGGCCGCGCCGGCCAGCTCGTTCTACCACATCGTTTGCGCGATCCTGGAGCTGGACCGAGCGGTCAGCGCCAGACCGTGATCAGGACGACGCTGGCCGTCGCCGACTTGACCAGCGTGGGTGAGCGCAGGTCCTCGCGGGCGCCGGCGGCGAAGACCGCAGCCTCGGCGACTAGCTCGCCATCCAGAACCTGAATGGAGCTGGTCGGCAGGCTGACGACCGAGCCGGCCTCCATGCGCCAGACCTCGACCTCCGCCTTGGCGGCCTTGGTCAGGGGCTGACGTTCGACGCCGCCGCTGAAGGCAATAGCATGGCGGTGGGCGATGTCCCGACCGCCGGCCTTGAGGATGTCCACCAGGGTCTTGACGCCTTGGGCGTCGTCGCGACGGCAGACCAGCACCGCGTCGG
Organism: Caulobacter sp. DWR3-1-2; assembly: GCF_049896225.1. NCBI lineage: Bacteria > Pseudomonadati > Pseudomonadota > Alphaproteobacteria > Caulobacterales > Caulobacteraceae > Caulobacter > Caulobacter sp. DWR3-1-2. Next base: position 333,727 of record NZ_JAFCTW010000004.1, read on the forward strand.
GCTCGGCGACGATCAGCAGGTCCTCAACCCCGATCGCTCCGACAAACGGGCCTGTCGAGCGGGCCAGAACGCCCTTCGAATTGATCAGATGGACGTCGCCGCTCGCGGCGTTGCCCTCGGCGTCTCGGGCTGAAGCCTCCCAGATCGCGTCCCACGCGCCGAGGTCGGACCATGTGAAGGCCGCCGGGGCCACTGCGGCGCGGGTCGTGCGTTCCATGACTGCGTAGTCGAGCGACTTCTTGGTCGTGCGGCCGAACGCCTCGCGATCCAGGCGCAGACGTACGCCGTCGCGCTGGCCGCGCTCGACCGACGCCATCGCCCCCTGGCCAATCTCGGGTTCGAAGACCGCCAGTTCGTCCAGCAGGGTCTGGGCGGTGAAGGCGAAGTTGCCGCTGTTCCAGTAATAGCCTTCCGCCACATAACGCTCGGCGGTCTCGCGGTCGGGCTTCTCGACGAAGGCGGCGACCGACATCACGCCATCGGGCAGGGGCGCGCCGGGCTTGATATAGCCGAAACCGGTCGCTGGGCTGGTGGACTCGACGCCGAAGGTGACGATCAGCCCGGAACGCGAGGCCTGGATGGCCACCAAGGCCGCGTCACGGAACTTCTCGGGCTCGGCAATATGGTGGTCGGCGGCCAGCATCAGTATCACCCCGTCGGGGGACAGCGACTGGACATAGGCCGCCGCTGCGGCGATGGCCGGCGCGGAGTCCCGGGCCTCGGGCTCGATGATCACCGTCAGCTTGACGTTCAGCTCCAGGGCTTGCCGCTCGACCAGATCGGCCATGCCCTCGCCGGTCACCACCACGATCTCTTCGGTCCCCGGCAGGTCCATGACCCGCAAAATCGCGTCCTGGAAGCTGGAGCGATCGCCGATCAGCTTGAGAAACTGCTTGGGACGGTCAGCGCGCGACGCGGGCCAAAGACGCGTGCCAGAGCCTCCGCAGAGGATAACAGGATAGATGGCGGTCAAGACGTCCCCCGAATTTCGACGATGTGATCGCGCGGCAGCCGTCAGTTACCACATCGCCTTCGCCAAAATGAGCTGTTCTAACGCTTGACGCCGCTTTCAGGTCCTAGTCCGGCATTCCGCCGCGCAATTCCGCCAGCCAGGCGTCGGCCGTGGCGTCTGAAGGCATGCGCCAGTCTCCGCGCGGCGACAGGGCCCCGCCGGACGAGATCTTTGGCCCGTTGGGCATGGCAGAGCGCTTGAACTGGTTGGCGAAGAACCGCTTCAGGAACAGCGCCAGCCAATGCTTGATCTCCGCCAGGTCATGGGCCCTGCGCGCCGCGTCCGGCGTGCCAACCGGCCAGGCGCCGGCGGCCGCGTCATGCCAGGCGCTCCAGGCCAGGAAGGCGATCTTGGACGGCGCCATGCCGTAGCGGGTCATGTAATAGAGGTTGAAGTCCTGCAGGGCGTAGGGGCCCACAAAGCTTTCGGTAGCCTGGGTCACTTCACCCGGCACCAGTTCCGGCGAGATCTCGGTGGCCAGTATGTCCTCGAGCAGGTCGCCGGTCGCCTCGTCCACGTCGTCAGAGGCCGCCACGAAGCGGATCAGGTGCTGAATCAGGGTCTTGGGCACGCCGCTGTTGGGGTTGTAGTGGCTCATCTGGTCGCCGACACCATAGGTGCACCAGCCCAGGGCCAGCTCCGACAGGTCGCCGGTGCCCACCACCAGCCCGCCATTCTGGTTGGCCAGTCGGAACAGATAGTCGGTGCGCAGGCCGGCCTGGACGTTCTCGAAGGTCACGTCATAGACCGCCTCGCCCCGGGAAAACGGATGGTCCAGGTCCTTCAGCAGCTGCTGGGCGGCGGGGCGGATGTCGATCTCGGCGGCGGTGACGCCCATGGCGTTCATCAGCGCCCAGGCGTTGGACTTGGTGCGGTCCGAGGTCGCGAAGCCCGGCAGGGTGTAGGCCAGGATGTTGGTCCGAGGCAGCTTCAGCTGGTCCATGACCTTGGCGGCGACGATCAGGGCCTGGGTCGAATCCAGTCCGCCGGACACGCCGATCACCAGTCTGGACAGACCTGAGGCCTCGACCCGCCGCGCCAGGCCCTGGACCTGGATATTGTAGGCCTCGTAGCAGTTCTCGGCCAGCTTGGCCGGGTCGGACGGGGTGAACGGAAAACGCTCCACGGTCCGCTTTAGCGCGAGGTCGCCGGCCGGCGGCGTGAAGTCAAAGGGGACGATCCGGAACGGCGTCAAGGGCGGGCTGAGCGTCGCGGCGTCGCCGAAGCTGACGACGCGCATGCGCTCCTGGCGGATGCGGCCGACATCGACGTCGGCCATGGCCACCACCGCCTCGGTCGAGAAGCGCGGGCTCTGGGCCAGCAGGTTTCCCAACTCGTGGATGTCCACATGGCCGTCCCAGGCCAGATCCGACGAGCTCTCGCCCGCCCCGGCCGCCGAATAGACATAAGCGGCGATGGCCCGGGCCGACTGGCTGGCGCACAGCAGGCGGCGGGTTTCGGACTTGCCGATCGTGATGTTGCTGGCCGACAGGTTCAGCAGGATCTCGGCCCCGGCCATGGCCTGGGCGGTGCTGGGCGGGGTGGGCGTCCAGACGTCCTCGCAGATCTCGATCCCGACCGTGAAGGCGACGTCACCCACCGCGCGCAGCAGAACGTCGGTCCCGAACGGAACGGCCTGGCCCGCGAGGTTGAGCGTGCGGCCCGTGACGCCGGCCCCCGGCGTGAACCAGCGGCGCTCGTAGAATTCGCGATAGTTGGGCAGGAAGCTCTTGGGGATCACCCCCCGCACCCGCCCGCCCTGGATCGCCACGGCGGTGTTGTAGAGCCGGCCATTATCGCGCAGCGGCGCGCCGACCACGAACAGCGGGGCCAGGTCCTTGCTGGCCTCGGCCAGGGTGGTGATGGCCGTTTCGACGGCGTCCAGCAAGGCGTCCTGCTGCAGCAGGTCGTCGATGGCGTAGCCAGTCAAGCCCAGTTCCGGAAAGACGATGACCGCCGCGCCGGCCGCGTCGGCCTCGCGCACCAAGGCCAGCGCGCTCAGGGCGTTGGCGGCCGGATCGGCGAGCTTGACCTTCGGCGTCGCCGTCGCGACGCGGACGAAGCCGTGGCGATAGGGCGAGAAGAACGACAGGTCCGCCAAGGGTTGAGCCTTCGGTTGCGGCCGCGATCTGCGGGCGTGGCTATCAGGTAACGGCGCGCGCCCGGCCGGGCAAGGGAGAGCGCGCCCGAGGCCGGCTTTGCTTGACCCCATCGGCCTCGCGTGCCACGTGCGGGCCGCGCAGACCCCCGACACAAAAGCATCAAAAGAGCCTGTCCCATGCCTGTTTCGCCCGTCAAAATGGCCGATGCGATCCGCGTTCTGTCGATGGACGCCGTCCACAAGGCCAAGTCCGGCCACCAAGGCATGCCGATGGGCATGGCCGATGTGGCGACGGTGCTGTGGAGCAAGTTCCTGAAGTTCGACGCGAGCCAGCCCGACTGGGCCGACCGCGACCGCTTCGTGCTGTCGGCCGGCCACGGCTCGATGCTGCTCTATGCTCTGCTGCACCTGACCGGCTTCAAGGCCGTGACGATGAAGGAGATCGAAAACTTCCGTCAGTGGGGCTCGATGACCCCGGGCCATCCAGAAGTCCACCACACGCCCGGAGTCGAATGCACCACGGGCCCGTTGGGCCAGGGCCTGGCGATGTCGGTCGGCATGGCCATGGCCGAGGCCCATCTGGCGTCGCGTTTCGGCAAGGACGTCGTCGATCACCGCACCTGGGTGATTGCCGGCGACGGCTGCCTGATGGAGGGCGTCAGCCACGAGGCCATCAGCCTGGCCGGGCGGTTTGGCCTGTCGAAGCTGACCGTGCTGTTTGACGACAACAACACCACCATCGACGGCGAGGCGACGATCGCCGAGACCGGCGACCAGATGGCCCGCTTCAAGGCCGCTGGCTGGGCGGTCAAGGCCGTCGATGGCCACGACCACGGCAAGATCGCCGCCGCCCTGCGCTGGGCCACCCGGCAGCACAAGCCGACCCTGATCGCCTGCAAGACCCTGATCTCCAAGGGCGCGGGCCCCAAGGAAGGCGACCCCCACAGCCACGGCTACACGCTGTTTGACGATCAGATCAAGGATGCCCGCGAGGCGATGGGCTGGACCGACGGCCCCTTCACGACGCCCGCCGATGTCGCCTCCGCCTGGAAGGCCGTCGGCCGTCGCGGCGCCAAGGCCCGCAAGGCCTGGGACGCGAAGCTGGCCGCCTCGGACCATGTCGCCGACTTCACCGGCGCCATGGCCGGCCAGCTGCCGACCGGAGCCTATGACCGCATCGACGCTCATCTGGCCGAGGCCGCCAAGACCAAGCCGGGCAACGCGACCCGCGTCCATTCCGGCGCGGCCCTGGACCAGCTGATTCCGGCCATTCCCGAGATGATCGGCGGCTCGGCCGACCTGACGGGCTCCAACAACACCTTCGTCAAGGGCATGCGGCCCTTCGACAAGCCCGACTATGACGGCCGCTACGTGCACTACGGCGTGCGCGAGTTCGGCATGGCCGCGGCGATGAACGGCATGGCCCTGCACGGCGGGGTCATCCCCTATTCGGGCACCTTCCTGGCCTTCGCCGACTATAGCCGCCCGGCGATCCGCCTGGGCGCGCTGATGGGGGCCAAGGTCATCCACGTGATGACCCACGACTCCATTGGCCTGGGCGAGGACGGCCCGACCCACCAGCCGGTCGAGCAGGTGGCCTCCCTTCGGGCCATCCCCAACCTGCTGGTGTTCCGCCCCGCCGACGCGGTCGAGACCGCCGAATGCTGGAAGATCGCCCTGGACCAGGCCGCCACTCCGTCGGTGATGTGCCTGTCGCGCCAGAAGGTCCCCGGCGTGCGCGGCGACGCCACCGAAAACCTGTCGGCCAAGGGCGCCTATGAGCTGCTGGCCGCCGAGGGCGGCGAGGCCGTGGTGACGATCTTCGCCTCGGGCACGGAAGTCTCGATCGCCGTGGCGGCTCGCGACATCTTGCAGACCCAAGGCAAGCCGACCCGTGTGGTCTCCACCCCATGCTGGGAGCTGTTCGAGCAGCAGCCGGCCGATTATCGCCAGGCGGTGATCGGGACCGCCCCCACCCGCATCGCCGTCGAGGCCGCCATCCGCATGGGCTGGGAACGCTTCATCGGCGAGGATGGCAAGTTCGTGGGCATGACGGGGTTCGGCGCGTCGGCGCCTTTCGAGCGCCTCTACAAGGAATTTGGCATCACCGCTGAGGCCGTAGCGGCGCGCGCGGCAGATTGAAGGGCGCAGGAATCGGCGGCGATCCTCGCCTCTGGACGCGGCGAGCAACCCGATGCAAACAGGCGCCGCCGCCATAGGAGATGCCCTTGTCCGCCCCAGAGACCGCCATCGATGTGCCGTTCGCCGACATCCGACGCTGGATGTTCGACCAGGCTCTGCCCTTCTGGGCCGAACAAGGCGTCGATCACGAGAATGGCGGCTTCCTAGAACAACTCGACTTCGAGGGCCGCGACACAGGCGTCGATTTCAAACGTACACGGGTCACCTCCCGCCAGATCTACGTGTTCGCCCACGCCGCTGTGTTGGGCTGGACGCCCGGCAAGGCGCTGGCCGACCAAGGCGTAGCGTTTCTGAAGAAGGCGTGGCTAGGGCCGGACGGCGGCTGGGCCCGTCTTCTCAACCGTCAAGGCGAGGTGCTCGACACGACGCCGGACCTCTATGACATCGCATTCGCTCTATTTGCCCTGGGTTGGCACGTCCGCGCCACAGGCGACACCGCGTCCGCCGCCCTTGCCTTGCAAACCCTCGATTTCCTTGACGCACACATGCGTCCCAGCCAGGGTCGTGGCTTCCTGCACGAGAAGCCGGCCAAGGGCAGGCGGCTGCAGAATCCTCACATGCACCTCATGGAAGCCGCGCTGGCCTGCCTTGAGGCGACCGGCGACGCGCGCTACGCCGTCTTGGCCCAGGAGCTGGAGAGCCTTTTCCGCGACCGGCTCTTCGACCCCGAAACCCAGACCCTGGCGGAATATTTCGACGACGACTGGAATCGCGCGTCCGGTGACGAAGGCCGGATCGTCGAGCCGGGCCACCAGCTAGAATGGGCTTGGATATTGGCCAATCTTGAGCGACTGACCGGCGCCAAGACAGGCGACCTGGTCAGAGGCCTCACCGATTTCGCCGAGCGCCATGGCGTGGATCCTGAGACGGGCGTCACCTTCAACCAGGTTCGGGACGATGGCGTTGTGCTTGATCGCGGCTCGCGCACCTGGCCCAACACCGAGCGGCTAAAGGGCCATGTGGCGCGTTTCGAACAGTTAGGCGAAGACCCCCGGACGGCCCTGGCCAGTTCCAGCCGCGTGCTGCTAGATCGCTACCTGGGCTACGGTCGACCGGCGCTCTGGATGGATCATTTTGGTCCAAACGGCGAACATCGCGTGAACTTCGCGCCAGCCTCGACGCTCTACCACGTGTTCCTGGCCTTCGCCGAGGTTCTGCGGATCGAGCCGCGTCTGGCGGCGCTCTAAAGGCCCAGCTGCGTCACCAGGCTCTCAGCCGAGTTGAAACCAATCCAGTCGGCCTCGGCTTTGGTCGGGACGAAGGGCGAGGCGCCCACGCCAGCGGCGTCGGTCAATATCTGGGCCGCCGCGGCGAGATCGGTGAAGTCGGCTGGGAAGTAGCGCGTCAGCCCGACGCGGGCGGCTTCGTCGCCCATCCAGCCGTCCAGCGGGCCAACGACCGCGCAGCCGACCGCCAGCCCGGCCGCGAAGATGCCCGAGGTTCCGGCGCGATAGATGACCGGATCATAGGGTGTCAACAAGACGGCGCAGCCTGCCAGTGCAATGTGGAACTCCTGGCTGGAAAGCGGGGCTTCCAGCAAGGTGATGCGCGGCGCGGCGCGCAGCGCGGCCAGAGCTCGCGCGATCTCCGGGTCAGGCGCGTCATCCGGGTGACCATAGACCTGGACCACAAAGCTCAAGGTCGGGTCGGCCGACAACGCCGCGGCGAAAAGACCCGGCAGGTGCTGAAAACCCTTTTGGCGACGCATCGCCCCGAAAAAGCCTACGATCCGAGGCTTGGGCGCGACCCCGGACGCGGCCTGGACTGGGATGGGCGCCAAGCGAATCTCCGCAGGCGCGAGGGGGGCAAGCAGGGTTCGCAGGGTCTCGCTGTCGGCGAAAAGCGCGATACGCGGATCGGAAGCCGGCGCCAGGGCCCGCCGGACAGCCTCGACCGCGGCTGGATCGTCGTAATGGTCATAGCGCAAGATCACCGCCAGCCGGCCCTTGCCGAACCTGGAGAAGGCCAAGGCAATTCTGGCGATTTCGTCATAGGGCGCAGTGTGAACCAACCACAGGGTCGGGCCGCTCCGCGCGAAGAGGCGCTCGTACCGCATACGCTCGAGTCGCTCCCGCAGCGGCAGGAGCCGTGCCCGGACCCGCGTCGCCAGAGAGCGATCCGGAATCGGCGCCCGCCGCGTCGGCAGAACCGCGAGAGTTTCGCCAGGCAAACCGAGCTCCTCGGTCGGCGGCGGGCAAATTACCCGCACCGTCGCCCCTCGGCTGATGGCCGCGCGCGCGACCATCAGCGTATATTCATGCTCGTGGCCGACGCGGTTCGTCAGGCCAGGCGCCAGGATCGTCAGTCCGGACAAAGGCGCCACGTGTTTCGCCGATCACAAACGCAGGCCGTCGCCGGCTTCGGCGTAGTTCTCCTGGAACCACGCGTAGGTCTTGACCAGGCCTTCGCGCAGGCCCGTGGGGCAGTCGATGCCCATCTCGCGCATGCGCTTGACGTCGAAGATCTTGATTAGCTGACCCTCGGGCTTGTCGTGGTCCCAATTGATCTTCGCTTCGAGACCCACGACCTCGGCGACGGTTTCCGCCAACTCGCGAATGGTCGTGGTCGCTCCGTGCGAAAGGTTGACCGGACCGGGCACGTCCGTGCGGTCGAGAAACTGGGGAATGGCCCTGGCCACGTCTTCGGCATAGACAAAATCGCGCTGGGCGATGCCGCGACCCCAACAGGTGACTTCGCTCACGCCGTTCAGCTTGGCTTCGTGGAAGCGGCGCAGAAACGCCGGGATCACGTGGCTCTCGCCATTGCGATAGTTGTCGAATTCGCCGAACAGGTTGCCGGGCACCAGAACGGTCGAACTGATGCCATGCTGGGCCTCGTAGGCCTTGGCGGCGACGATACCCATCTTCTTCGCGGCCGAATAGGCGGCGGAGTCGCCCTGCGGATAGCCTTCCCACATCTGGTCCTCGCTGATCGGCGAGGTGGCGGTGCCGGGATACGAACAGCCGCCCATGGTGTAGACGATGCGCTTGACGCCGGTTTGGGCGGCAGCCTCGTACATGTTCGAGACCAGGGTGATGTTGCGCCAGTAGAAGTCGGCGGGCCAAGAGCGATTTGCGCCGATCCCCCCGGAATAGGCCGCCAAGTGGATCACCGCGTCGGGGCGAATTTTGTCGAGTAGCGCGCGGGTGGCTTCGAACTGCGTGAGATCTCCATCCACGCTGGACGCTCCGACGATCTCCCGGTCAGGATAGGCTTCGCGCAATACCGGCATCATGTGGCGGCCGAGAAAACCGGTCGCGCCGGTGACAAGAATCTTGCGTTGGGTCATCAGGCGCCTTTCGTCAGCGCATTTCGCGCGCGCCGCCTATGACAGACCCCACCGTCCGGGGTCAACGGACACGAAGAGGCGCGTTGTTGACAAGCCTGACGCGGACGGCCAATAGCCACGCGCTTTTCGACATTATTTGGAAGAGAGACATCGCATGCGCGTACTCATCACCGGAGGCGCCGGCTATATCGGCTCCATCCTCACCCCGACCCTTCTTGAAATGGGGCATGAGGTCACGGTGCTCGATACGTTCGCGCGTGGCGACACCGCTCTGGCGGCGTGCTGCCAATACGAAGGCTTCACGCCTGTGCGCGGCGACGCTCGCGATGAGCGCTTGCTGGACGAGTTGACCCCCAAGGCGGACGTAATCATTCCGCTCGCCGCGCTGGTCGGCGCCCCGCTGTGCAAGGAAGATCCGATCGCCGCACAGACGCTCAACCAGGACGCCGTCGTGGCCCTGGCCAAGCGCAAGGGCGAGGGCCAGATGATGGTGTATCCAACCACCAACTCGGGCTACGGCGTCGGCATCGCCGGTCAGTTCTGCACCGAAGAGACCCCGCTGAACCCTCTGTCGTTGTATGGCATCACCAAGATGGCCGCTGAAAACGCCGTGCTCGAGCAGGGTGGTGTTTCTTTCCGCCTGGCGACCGTGTTCGGCATGGCGCCGCGCATGCGGCTAGACCTGCTGGTCAACGACTTCGCTTGGCGCGCGGTCACAGACCGAGCCGTGGTAATCTTCGAAGGTCACTTCAAGCGCAATTACATCCACATTCGCGACGTCGTGAAGGGCTTTCTGTACGGGATCGAGAACTACGAAACCATGGGCGGCCAAGCCTATAATCTAGGCCTGTCATCGGCCAATCTCTCCAAGCTGGAACTGTGCGCCAAAATCCAGGAGCACGTGCCCAACTTCGTGTTCCTGGAAGCGCCTATCGGCGAGGATCCCGACAAGCGCGACTACATCGTGTCGAACGCAAAGCTCGAAGGAACCGGCTGGACCCCCGACTGGACGCTAGATCGGGGCATCCCCGAACTGCTGCGCGGCTACAAGACCATCCGCAACTCGCGCTACGCCAACGTCTGACCTGCAGGGCCGCGATCGGCGCTCACGCCGCTCGCGGCCCTTGGTCTCGGTCAGAACGCGCTCGCCGCCGTCTGAAACCGCGCGGTCATCGCAGAGAGCGTGTCGGCCCAGTCGGGCCGCCGTACGCCTCGCGGCGCGGGTGCGATGGCGAACACTTCCGATCCGGCATGCAGGATCGACGATATCTTCACCGCGCTTGTCTTGCGGTCGATAACATACAGAAGACTCTCATCGACGTGCAGCGCCTCGCGCTCGATCGGCACCGTAACGCCTAAATGTCTCGACCGCCTGCGGTGCGCGCTAGCCCCGACGATGACGTGCCGGGGCGTAACCATTAGCCCCCTAAGATAGCCGCGCAGGCGCGCCACCGGCGCGGCGCCTTCCCCGGGGGTGTGCCGCCAAACCGTCGAGGTGGCGGACTCGCACCACCAGAAGGCCAAACCCTCGGCAATCAGGGAATGAGGCTGCGCGATCCCTGACACCAGAATTTCGCCGCTCACGCAATCGACGATGAAGCCGCCGCGCGCCGATCGCCAACCTGCCCCCGGCTTAACGCCGAACGCCGTGGCTAGAACGCGCCCCCCCACGACCGCGACCGAATTGACGTGCTGAGTGTCGGCGCCGGTGTCGCTAGCCCGCCACAGGGTCTTGGTTGGTTTGCCGGGGCGCAGCCAAGCGATCCGATCGTGGCCGGTGTCCGCCACCACCAAGCCCCCCCGCCACGACCTTAGGTCGTGCCCGTCGGCGATCTCGGGCAGGTCCTCAGCCTGGCTCGGGGCCAGGGTTTCGTCATAGCGCGTCAACCAAGTTCCGCCGCCATAGACCTGTTCCATGGCCAGCATACCACCGGGGACACGGATCAATCCGTCGGTGCCGTTGAAGGCCGGTCGGCTTGGCACGCCGTGACCCACCCAACGAAAGTAGCCGCTATCAGGATCCAGCACCGCCAGCCCGTGTCCTGCCGGCCAAGTGTTGCAGAACGAGATTAGGACGCTACGCGACCGCGAATGGGTGACTCGATCAGCAAGAACAAATTCGCTTTCAACTAGGTGACCCGAAAAAACGCGGCCTTTATCTACCTCAAGAACGGAGGGAATATCAAAGATTGAATCCATAGTGTCTTGCTCTTCACTCAAACTATTCTAGTATAGATACTTTTAGGTCAAACAAATCCAGGCCAGAATTGCAACCGTCATTTGACGCTCCTAACCATATCGGATAAAGCGAGCGTCGGTCACGATGTTGGGGGCTTGAGTGGCAGAAATCATTGGCATTTCGGACGTTAGCGTAGGGTACGGATCGCCGGAGGTGCCTGCGTTGATGGACTCGATCTGCAAGCTGTTCGGCAAGCGCGGCCTGCTCATTGAGCCCGACGAGATCGCCCGCCCTCCGGTCGAAATGCCGTGGGGTCCCGCATTTGAGCTCAAGCGCGTCTCGTCTGACTATCCGGACCACAGTCCGATGTGGCAACGCGCATACCTTTCGCAAGCCCTGCGCATGGTGGAAAAATACAACCCAAAGCTTTTGGTGGTTTTCGGCTCCAGCGTCTTCACCAGCCTGATCGGTCTCAAGCGCCGTCCCCAGCGGATCATCTACCATGCGTACGAATTCATCTCGAACCTCCAGGAAGCCGATATCGACGCGCACCGCCTGATGCTTGCTGACGTCGACCTGATGGTGACGCCCGACGTCGAACGGCTGGTCTATGACGTGCGCACGGTGCAAACTCAGCCGAAGGTGGCGACCGCGATCTACAATGTCGCCGACGTCAGTTATCCTGCGGCCGTGCACAGCCTGCCGGCCGACCAGCGCAACGGCCGGTTTCTCTGGTACGGAACCCTTCACCGCCATCAGGCGCTAGCTGATCACTTCACCTCGGAACTGGTTCGCGAGTATCAGTTCGATCTGTTCGGGCGTATCACGGATCCGAACGCCGGCGAGGTGGAAGCCGCCCTGCGCGACGCGCACAACATTCGTTATTTTGGCGTGGCTCCTGCGGAAGAGTTGAATGCGCGCCGGGCCGAGAACATCTTTTCCTTCGTGTGGTGGAATCCAGAGATTTCGCCGGGACATTACTATCTCCCCTCGAACCGTTTCTTCACCTCGATCCAGGCCGGCGTGCCGCCGATTTGCGCGCCGCACCCTCAGTGCGTTGAACTGGTCGAGCGCTATGGCTGTGGCATGATCATGGAAGATTGGTCCCTGTCAGCTTTCGCCCGGGCCCTGGCGCGGGCGCAGCGGATCTATGGCACCAGCGCCTATGCGGATTTGGTCCGAAACTGCGAGATCGCGGCTCGCGACGAACTTAACTGGCCACGCCAGTTCGCTCGCGTCGAACCGCATATCCGCCAAGCCCTGGCCGGGGTGCTGTGATGACCACGTTTGAAACGATTGGCCGGATGGGCTCGCAATGCCGCGGATAATCTTCACCGACAAGCTCATGAGGTCGAGCGGCGGCCACCATCTGGAATACTGCCTGAGGTTGGTCGAGGCGTTCGTCGCCCAAGGCTATGAACCCGTCTTTCTCGCCAATCGCGAGTTCAAGGGGGCGCGCCCGCCCGGCCTGAAGGCCGTCATTGAGTTTGATTTCAATCGTGTGATCTTGGGCCAGGAGATGCGCGCCAAGCGTAAGCTTGAGCGTGAAAAGGATAGGCGTCGCCACACTCGGCGGATGCGGGAACGCTTTTATTTCTCACGTCTTGGCATCGCTCACCTGGCCCTGAACGAAATGCGGCGGGGCGCTTCCCTGCAGTCGGAACGCGGCCTGATCGTTGGCGCCTTTCTGATCGGTGCAGCCGCCTTGGCCGTGCGCCTCATCGGACTCGTCGTCTGGGTGATGACTTGGCCCTATCGCGTCGCGATGCGTGGCCTGCAGTGGCTGTCTGCCCGCGGTCGCCGGACGCGCCTCGCCAACGCACTGCGCGCCCGCTGGGAAGTGCTGACGGCGCGCCTGGCGGTGAAGGAACCCCTCAGGCTCCTTCGCGCGGTCTTACAGTCACGGGACGGGCCGGAACAGGCGCTGGTCGCCTCGATCGGACGCGCCCTCACGCGCCTTGAGCCGACAGAGAACGACATCATCTTCTGCACCACCACGGTGGTGTCTGACCTCAACATCTATCTGAAGGTGCTGGAAGCCTTCCCCAGGACGCGCAAACTCCACTGGAACTTCGTTTTCCGGGAACCGATCTTCCTCAACCAGGGGCCGAGCTACGTTGTCGGCCAGAACCAGCGTAGCCTGCGAACCAGGCTGATCTCCTTCGACAGCCGGAAAGACGTGCGGACAGGTTGGTGGGTCGATACTGACGAACTCGCCGAACAATACTCGCACCTGGGTGTTTTCCAGTTCCAGGCTCTGCCGATCCCCATGCCCAAGGCCTTATCGGACTTTGTTGACGATCCGCTCCCGGACGACCGCCCGCTGACGATCGGCTATCTAGGCGACGCGCGGCCCGAAAAGGGCTATTGCGACCTCTCGAACGCCATGCGGGACCTCTCGGCGACCCATCGTTACTGGCTGCGCCAACTCTATCGGATGGCCGACTTGGACGAGAGCGAGGCGCGAGCTCTTCTCCTGCCCAACCGTCCCTCGCCCGATGCGCGCGACGCGATGCTCAAGCGGCGAACCGCCCATCGCTACGAAATCGACCGCGCGAAGCTGAGGTCTGACCCGACCGACAATCTCAAGCACGCTCCGCGGTTCGCGATGCTTGCCCAAAGCAATTTTAACGTGCCCGACGGCATCGATCAGACCCGCTCGGAGCGTTACCGCTTGATGGCGCAAGACGACGTCGGCGTGAAGCTGATCCTCTCGCCGCCCAGTTCGGCCGAATATGTCGCGAACGTGAGACGCAGCGATCTCTTCATGCTGAACTATCGGCATCCACTCTATCACGCGGGCAGCTCGGGCGTGTTTGCCGAGGCTATCATGGCTGGCAGGCCGGTCCTGGTCAGCGACGACACCTGGGGTGGCCGGCGCCTGCGCACGTCTCTCGAATATGTTACCCATCTCAAGCAATTAACCGTGGACCACCAGTCCATCGAGATCGAGATCGCCGCGTCAAAGCATTCGTCGTACGGCCTGACCTGGCGAGTCCTGCCCAGAACGGTCAGCCACCTTGTTTCAGTCTGCGACTTCACGCAGCGCGCGGTCACTGATCAGTTGGCCTGGGTCGCGGAGTTCCGCACCGTCGACGGAACTGTCATCCTTCGCCGTCGCCTCCTGTGCAGCCGCCAGGGCGCCGCCGTCGCCATCGTGGAAGTCCCCGAACAAGCCGTCCTGGTGCGGTCGCGTATTGAGCGCTTGAACCCGCTGTTGCAGCCCAGCGACTGGTCCGTGCGCACCTTCGGCCTTGACCTGCGCGCGTTCGACGCCCCATTGGCGGCGGTCGGCATGGTGGTCAGCGATCCGGAAGAAATCGCGCCGGCCCTCGCCGAGATCGGTCGCCACTATGCCCACTACAGGCAAGGGGCGGCGAGCTTCGCCAGATCATGGGCCGCCGAGAACGACGCCAATCTTCTCGCCAAGCAGGTGGTGGATCACGCCCGCGACCTGCTCCTGCCAGCGGCCCCAGAGCCCGCGGCGGAGCCCAAGCTGCTCGATAACGCCGCCTGATCCGCGTCCCGCCCAGCAATCGCCGTCCAGCGGATATCCAGATGACCCATCAAACGATCCTCGTCACCGGCGCTACCGGCCTGCTCGGCCGGCACGTGGTGCCCCTCCTCGAGCAGCGTTTTTCAGATCGGACCATTATGGCGGTCGGTTCGGAGGCAGGGGACCTGTCGCGCCTCGACCATGCGCTGGGCCTGATCCGCGATACCCGGCCCGACTGCATCGTGCACCTCGCGGCTTACGGAGGCGGTCAAGAGTTCAACCGGGCCTGGACCGCCGACTGTCTGTTTCAGAACGCGTCGATGACCTTGAATCTGTATGAGGCGGCCAGCCAAAACGGGGTCAAGAAGATCGTCTATCCTGTGTCCTTCGACAGTTACCCTGCGCGGTGCCTCTCCCCTGTGGCGGAAAGCCAGCTGTGGGCCGGCTACAACCCGGCCAACTACGCCGGTCACGCCATTGGCAAGCGCCTCGGCGCTGCCGCAGCCGACGTCTATCGCTACCAATATGGAATGGACAGCGCGGTCCTGATCCTGGGCGAACTTTATGGTGAACAAGACAATTTCCGCGCCCAGGAAACCGCCACGGTCGCCTCGATCATCCGCTGCATGACGGAGGCGGAACGGTCCGGCTTACGCAAGATCAGCCTCCCGGCCTCCGACGACGTCCTGTACGATCTGGCCTATGCCGGCGACGTCGCCGCCTTGATCCCCTGGTTCATTGATAATGACAGCCCGCGCCCGGTGAATGTTTCACAGGGCGTCGGCTATAGCGTCAGCGACATCATTGAAGCGGTGCGCGAAGCGACGGGCTATCGCGTCGAGGTCGACCTGACGGAGCCGTCGGTCGACGCGCTCTCGCCGCACCTGATGAACGTCAGCGCGTTAGCCGAACTGGGCCTTTCATGCCCAACGCCCCTCAAGACTGGCATCAAGCGCACCGTTCAGTGGTATCTAAACAACTTGGATGCTCCAAAACATGGCTTCCGCGCATAATTTAGCGACACGGACATCTGATCTGGGAGTCTTTGGTTGATTATCGTCAGAACACCGCTGCGCATCTCCTTCTTCGGAGGCGGCACCGATCATCCGAGCTGGTTCAAGACTTACGGTCCCGGCGCCGTGCTGTCGACAACCATAGACAAGTACGTTTACATCACGCTGCGCCACCTGCCGGCGGTATTTGATTTCAACTACCGCGTCTCCTGGCGAATGCTGGAGCAGGCCGCGACGATCGCTGAAATTCAACATCCGGTCGTCCGTGCGGTGCTGACCCACTATACCGACCCGGACGACGCCGGATACGAGATCGCCTATAATGCTGATCTTCCGGCCCGGTCCGGTCTGGGTTCGTCATCCGCCTTCACCGTTGCGGCCTTGCACGCCCTGATGCGCCACCAAGGCAAGACGGTCTCCAAAATGAGTCTCGCCCAAGAGGCCATTCGGGTAGAGCAAGAATATCTTCAAGAACCAGTCGGCTCCCAAGACCAGACGGCCGTCGCCTTCGGCGGCTTGAACCGCATCGACTTCGAAGCCAACGGAGATCTAGGCGTGCGTCGCCTGGAGCTGTCCCTGAACCGGCAGATGGAGCTGGAAAGCCGCCTAATGATGTTTTTCACCGGCTTCACTCGTGACGCCAGCGCTATTGAAATAGCCAAGGTCCAGACCTTTGGCGATCAGCGCGAGCGGATGGAGAAGCTGTACAAGATGGTCGGCGATGGCGAGGCCATCCTGCTCGACGAAGGGTCCCCGATAGACGATTTTGGTCGGCTGCTACACGAGGCTTGGGTGGAGAAGCGCGGCCTGTCGGCCGGCGTATCGAGCGGGCCGATCGACCGGATGTACAACACCGCCCTGCAGGCCGGAGCCCTGGGCGGAAAGATTCTCGGGGCGGGGGGCGGCGGCTTCATGCTGTTGTTTGTTCCGCCTGAGGCGCAGCCTGACGTGCTGTTCGCCATGTCCAACCTCAAGCTCGACGATGTGCGCAGGCCAATCCACATCCCCTTTCGCTTCGAGCGCGACGGTAGCCAAGTCGTGCTGCACCAGCCCCAACTGACGGCAAACTACGAGCGGATGCCGATCCGGCCCGCGCGCGAGGCCTGATGGCCAACGCCCTCGAAGCCGCGGGCGCTACTCGCCTGGCTGTCGTCGGGGCTTGGTTGTTTCGCCCCACGCGTTTCGAAGACAGTCGAGGTTGGACCTGCGAAGTCATCACCGAGGCTCTCTGGCGAACGGCGGGTTGGCGGGGCTTTGTCCAGGAAAACCAGAACCACGCGGTGCGCAAGGGTACGGTGCGAGGCTTTCACTATCAGGCCGGCGCCAGCGCCCAGGCGCGGATCTTGCGTGTGGTACAGGGCGCGACCTATTCGGTGGTGCTGGATTCGCGGCCCGAGTCTTCGACCTATCGCCGCTGGGACGCGGCCCTGCTTACGGCGCGGGACGGCGACGTGATGTACGTGCCACCCGGATGCGCCCATGCGGTCCAGACGGTCGAGGACGACACTTCGACAAGCTGGATGACAGACGCGCCGTTCGACCGTTCAGCCGCAGCGGGCGTGTTGTGGAACGATCCCGCCCTGGCCATTCCCTGGCCACTGGGCGACGCGGCCTTGGTCGGCGACCGCGACGCGCGCTTCCCACCGGCAGCGCCGTGACCTTGGAGCCTTTCTCGTGACCGAAGTCCATTTCCGCCTCGCCCGCGACGAGCCGGGCGACGCGAAAGCCTTCCGCGCGCTCTCCAACAGCCTATACGCACGAAAGATCGACGAACGGTACTATCGTTGGCAGTTCTTCGACTGTCCCCACGCCCCGTTGCTGATGACCGGCTGGGCCGGCGAGCGCATGGTGGCCGCCTATGGCGTTCACGTGATCTCTAGTGGGGTCGAGGTCGCTGGCATGAGCCTGGACATCATGATCGCCGACGACCATCAGGGCTGCGGCCTCATCGCCCCTCTCGCCCAAGCCGCGATCGATGAGGCCCGTCGGCGCGGCGCCCTTCGGCTGGCGGTGATCGGCAACGCCCGGGCTCGCGATGCCATGAGCCGTCGTTTGGGCTGGAAGACCTGGCAGGTGTTGGCCGACTGGACCCGGCTCACCGCCGGGACAGACTCGGCGCCGGCCGAGCCCGTGGCGCGCCCTCCTCCGGCGTCGTTGGCGCCCGGCGCGCGAACCTTCTATCCGCGGGACGAAGCGACCTTGGCCTGGCGCACGGAACACAGCCCGCGCTACGACTATACGTGGCTAAGGGCTGGCCCCCCGGAGGCTCCACAAGGCTGGTCCGTGATCAAACTGTTCCGCGATCCGGTCAGCGGCGAGGGATTCGGCGACATCGTTGGCCTGTTCCTCTCGCAAGTCGGCGGTTCTCCAGAACCCATTCTCCAGGCGACGCTTGCCTGGCTGGACGCTCAAAACGTCGGCCAGGCTGCCTTTTATCCCGCCGGCCTCGCCGAAAACGCTGCCGCCGAGGCGCTCGGGTTCACCGCGTCCCGTCGCGAGCGCTACCTTTGCGGCGAGGGTGACGCCCTCCCCGGATTGAACATTGGAATGCTGGACGTCGACGTCTATTAGGCCGCCACAGCGCGAGGCTCAACGGGCGGAGGACGGCGGTTCGTTGGCCGGATAGGTGCCGGGTTGGGCTGGAATATCCTTCATGACGGCGGGACGCTCCCTCGTGGGAGCGGGCTCTGGAACCCACGGCTTGAAGATCAAGACCAGGGCAACCGCAAGCATGAAGACCGCGAGGACCGCCCATTCCTTTTTCTTCCACGACGAGCGCTGACGCGGAACAGTCGGTTCAGGGTCGGACATAGGGCGGTTCTCCACTCTGTCCGAAACGAACTCGCCGCATGTTCGATGCATGATTTCCGGATGAATGTTCACGCCGGGCTGGTTGTCCGTGACCGTCGGTCGTAATGGGCGTCTTGTCACCGAAAGCTGACGACCGCCCGGCGCCTGAGGAGGCTCGAACTGAACCGATATCTCGGTGGTTCGACCTCCCCCGGAGCGGGGCTTTTACGTCTTGGAGACTCGCATATACAGGCGGCCGATTGAGAAGAAACCCAGGCTTTCAAACGTGTAGCCGGACGTCGGCGCCCATTCGAAAAAGGCCTTGGTCTCACCCTTTTCCGGATTGAAGGTCCAATCGTCGAAAACCAGGATCGCGCCGTCAACCAATTTTCCGCTCAGGTAGGACAGGGTATCGACGGCGGATTCGTACAGGTCTCCGTCGACGCGGGCATAGGCGATCTGGTCCACTTGGGCTTCGGGCAAGCCGATCGTGTCGCAGAACCAACCTTTGATGAGCTTGAGGTGCGGCCGCTCGGCCAGGCGGAGACGCTGAGAAACCTGGGTCAGCGGCGCATTATATTCGCCTTCCGCCCAGCCCATGCCTTCATCGGCTTCCGTCGGGGCTGGAAGACCCTCGAAGCTGTCGAAACCCAACACGGGACGGGCCATGCCCATCCCGTCCATGGTGTTCATCAGGAACTCCAACCAACGGCCCTCGAAGACGCCGAACTCGACGACCGCGCCGGGGACCTGCTCTTCATGCAATTGCTTCAGCAGAGCCGCAGCGTATTCGCGCTCCACCACACACATGGCATCGTTGATGCGAGCGCCCCACATCGTACCGATGGGGAAACTCGAAGCTGGCCATGTATTCGGGGCAAAGGTGCAGCCCGTCATTAGACTGGAGGCGATTTGTTCGTAACTCATACTGGTATTGCTCCAAACGATTGGATCCGAATGACCGGGCGTATTCCGAAATTTTTGCCGCAAAAGCTTTAGGCGATGCGAGAAAGATTTTCGCAAGATCTTACCACCCCGACTTTACGGATTCCACGACCTTAGCCACGTCCTCGTCACTGAGGTCTTCGTGAATCGGAATATGGATCTGTTCGGCGTCAAAACGGGCAGCGCCTTCAAGATCTTCACGCAATCCGCCCAGAATCGGGTGCTTGTCGATTCTGCGGTCCACGACCGTGATCGGCACATCGCGCGACTTCATCGCCCGCCCGAAGTCTTCACGTCGCTCGACCAGGATCGGGAACAGCCAGAACCCCCCCTCGCTGTCGGCACGGCGGCGAATGTGGCGCAGGCCAGCGACCTGAGCCAGTTCGTGCAGATAGGTTGCCCCGATCTCGCGGCGGCGGCTCAAGCGGGCTGGGTGGTCAGGCAAATTCCCGACGCCCAAGGCAGCGGCGATATTGTTCATGTGGTACTTGTAGCCGAGGATGTCGATCGCCACGCTGCGCTCGCCGATGTCAGTGACCGGCGTGCGGGTCTTGTCGATCCCGAACCAGCGCCGGCGGGTGAGCAGGATGGCGTCCTCCTCGGACTGGACGGCGATCGCGCCGCCATCTCCCGTGGTCATCCCCTTGATCGCCTGGAATGAGAAACAGGTCAGGCGCGACAGCGTACCGACCATCCGGCCTTTGTAGACCGCTCCGAATGCGTGAGCCGCATCCTCGATAACGGCGATCCCCGCTTCGGTGGCGATCGCGTTCAACGTATCCATGTCGCAAGGCTCGCCGCCCCAGTGCACCGGAATGACGGCCTTGGTGCGCGCCGTGATCTTGCGTCGCACCGAGGCCGGGTCGATATTTCCCGTCTCAGGGTCGATATCGGCGAAAACCGGGGTCGCCCCCGCATGCAGGACAACCAGGCCGGTGGCCACGAAGGTTTGAGGCGGAATGATCACCTCGTCACCCGGTCCAATTCCCAGATGGATCAACGCCAGATGTAGCGCCGAGGTCGCGCTGTTGGTGGTCACGACGTGCGGGGCGCCGAGATAATCAACTAGATCCGCCTCGAACTCCTTGACGACCGCCCCCTCGTTTAGGAAGCCGGACCGAAGAACCTGGACGACCCGCTCAATTGCTTCATCTGACACTTTTGTAGTGAAGAAATTCATGGCTCGATCCACTGGCGCGCCGGCTTGTCCGGCCTGGGTTTCGTGCACGTGCCACATCGCGGACGACGTGACAATCGGTGGCGCGACGGGTTGCGCCCTGTCGCCTTGGCGGATAAGCGTCGCTCGCGCGCCTAGGCTTTCTACCGTACCCAAGGACATACATGCTCGCTGCCGCAGACGAATTTGCCGCCATATTCACCCGGTGGCGCGTCTGGTTCCTCATGGCGAACCAGGATATCAGCCTAAGATATCGACGGTCTTTGCTGGGCCCGTTCTGGATCAGCTTGGCGATGGCCTCATTGATCATCGGCTTAGGCTTGCTTTACAGCCAGATCTTTCACCAGCCGTTCAAGGAATATGTTTCCTTTATCGCCGCCGGACTGGTCGCCTGGACGCTGTTGTCGGGCTTGCTGCTTGAGTCCTGCAACGTGGTTATGGAGTCCGACAGCCACCTCCGGGCGCTGCCGCTCCCCCTATCGCTGTTTGCCGCGCGCATGGTTTTTCGCAACCTGATCATCTTTGGACACAACCTCTTGGTTGTGGTCCTGATGCTCTTCATTTTCCAGCACCGCATTTCACCCTTGATCGTGCTGGCGCTGCCCGGGCTGGCGATCATGCTGCTGTTCGGTTTCGGCGTCGCGCTTATCCTGGGCCCCCTGAGCGCCCGGTTCCGTGACATTCCGCAAGTGATGGCCAGCTTCGTTCAGCTCGCCTTTTTCCTGACGCCGATCTTCTGGCGCGCCAGTCAGCTAAAAGCCAGCAACCCGGTGGTCGTCCTCAACCCCCTCTTCCACTTCGTCGAGCTGATCCGCCAACCTCTGCTGGGCCACGTCCCGACCTTGCTGAATTGGGGCGTCGCCTTGGCTGTAACGGCCGTCAGCCTGGCGCTTGCCCTCGTCGTTCAGGCGTACACCCGCCGCAAGCTTTTCCTGTGGCTTTGAGACCCCAATGGCCCGCATCAATCTTGATCACATCGACTTCAACTACCCTGTCTACCAAGTCGCGGGGCGCTCGCTGAAGCTGTCCGCCATGCGTAGGATTAGCGGAGGCCCTTCAGGAGTGGTGCAGGTGCGCGCCATCCGCGACCTAAGCTTGCAGCTCGAAGACGGAGACCGACTGGGCCTGATCGGACGCAATGGGTCAGGCAAGTCCACGCTTTTGCGCGTGGTCGCTGGCCTTGCGCATCCCCAACGTGGCCGGGTCGATATCCAAGGCCGGGTCGTGGCCCTAATCGACAAGGGCCTGGGCATCAACCCCGAGCTATCGGGCGAAGCCAATATCGAGTTGCCGCTGCGTTTTCTGGGCGCGACCGAGGCTGAGATCAAGCACGCCCGAACCTGGGTGCCCGCGTTCACAAATCTCAACGAATTCATCCACCTGCCCTTCCGGACCTATTCGGAAGGCATGAAGGCTCGGCTGACCTTCGCCTTGAGCACGGTGATCGACGCCGATATCCTTGTGCTCGATGAATGGCTGAGCGCCGGCGACATCAACTTCGTTGACAAGGCTGAGGCCCAGCTGACCAGCATGCTGAACCGCACGCGGATCCTGGTGTTCGCCAGCCATTCTCTCGAACTGATCCGCCATACCTGCACCAAGGTGCTCTGGATGGACGGCGGACGTATGGTTCGCTTCGGCGAGCCTGACGAGGTGATTGACGAATACACCGTGGCCATGCGGCAAGCTGAAGCCGCCATGTAAGCCGCCGTTAGCGGGGGCGTCAGGCCCCCGCGATGGCTGCGCGGACTAAGACGTCGAGCGCGCCTCCTTCATATTTCACGCCGCGTACGCCCGCAGCCTTGGCGGCCTCGATGTCGCTGTCTTGGTCGCCGATCATCACGGAGCGCGCCGTATCCGCTTGCCAGTCGGACAAGGCTACGCGCAGCATGCCCGGGTTCGGTTTGCGCCAAGGATGATCGGCGTCGCGATAGGTGTCCACGATCGCCTCTGGATGGAACGGGCAGTGATAGAAG
Source organism: Caulobacter sp. DWR3-1-2 (assembly GCF_049896225.1). Classification (NCBI taxonomy): domain Bacteria; kingdom Pseudomonadati; phylum Pseudomonadota; class Alphaproteobacteria; order Caulobacterales; family Caulobacteraceae; genus Caulobacter; species Caulobacter sp. DWR3-1-2. The sequence goes on from NZ_JAFCTW010000004.1 coordinate 355,907, forward strand.
CCGTCGATATGTGCGCCGGCCGCGGCGAGCTCGCGCTGCATGTGGGCGTGGAACGCGCGCATCTGGTCTTCGGTGTAGAGCCCACGAGCGATGCCGGACTGGTTTGTCACCACCAAGGCCAGCCAACCGGCGTCGTTGATGGCCCTCACCGCCGCTACGGCGCCCGGCGTCCAGCGCAAGTCTTGGATGCGGTGCGTGTAGCCGGTGTCCACGTTCAAGGTGCTGTCGCGATCCAGCAATACGGCGGGCCGACGGGTGACGCGCGGCAACTCGTCCCGACCTTGTTGCAGGGTTTCGGGCAGGCCGATGTCCAGAAAATAGCCCTCGAAGGTCGCGCAACCCAGCCGGCCTGCCGCGGCGGCCTGTAGGAAGACGTCCGACTCAATCGAGCAAGGTAGCGGTCCCAGATAATCCAAAACCGACCGCCTGAGAAGGTAGACTCCGCCGGAGATCCAGGCCCCATCGGCCAGCGTCTCGTCCTTTTCGCGAAAACTCAGGATGCGGCCGTCGCGCTGCTCGGTCGCGCCATAGCGCCGCGCGTCTCCAACCCAGCGAAGAGCCAGAGCCCCCAGGTCACCAGGCCGCAGCACGCTGGTGAGAGCCAAGTAGTTGAAGTCGAAGAACGAATCGCCGTTCAACATCAGAAATACTGGGTCTAACCGGTCGCGAACATGAACCAACGCGCCGCCCGTGCCAGCGGGTTCGGGTTCGCGCACGACGATGATTTCACATTCACCGATCCGCTGACCGTCGTATCGCTGCTGCACCTGGTCACCCAGATGGCCCGCGATGAGCAGAATTTCGCTTATGCCGTGGCGCGCGACATTCGTGAGCAGATAGTCCAAAAAGCGCCGGTCGCCATCGATCTGCAGCAGCGGCTTGGGCGTGTTCCGGGTCAGACCACCAAGGCGCGTTCCCTTGCCCCCAACCAGGATCACAGCCTGCCTCATGGTTCTTCCTTCGCTTTCGGATGAGGCCATCCGGCCTACATCATGGGTGAATTTGGCATCCGTCATGCCAGAGTCGCGGCGACGAGACGCGCAATCGACAAGGCGCTCGTCAAGCCTGGCGACTCGATCCCGAAGAGCTCCACCAACCCCTCTCGGCCATGCGCGCCCGGACCGTCGATCCTGAAATCCGCGGCTGGCTCGCCGGGACCGCTTAGCTTGGCGCGGCACCCGGCATAGTCGGCGACCAAGGCGCCGTCAGGCAGTCCCGGCCAATAACGGCGCACGGCCGCGTAGAACGAATCGGCCCGCGCGATATCAACCGCGTAGTCCACGCGACCAGGGTCGTCGCCTGGCAGCCACTCGACGTCGGGCCCAAAGCGCATTCTCCCCGCCAAATCGAGGGTCACGTGGACGCCCAGCCCACCGTCCACGGGCGCGGGATAGATTAGTCGAGAGAACGCTGGCCGACCCGCATAACCAAAGTAGGATCCCTTGGCCAAGCGCAGGGCCGGCACGGGGCGGCTGAAGCCTTCGAGGGTCTGCGCCAGGCCGACCGCGCCCAGGCCGGCGGCGTTGACGAGCCGAGCGCACACGACCAACGTCGGAGCCGGGCCGCCCACCGTAACCTGGAAGCCCCCAGCAGCGCGCGCCTCGATCCTCGTAACCGGCGCGTTAAAGGCGACCACGCCGCCGAAATCCTCCAATTCGCCACGCAGGCTAACCATGAACCCGTGACTGTCGATGATGCCGGTCTGGCTTGAGAGGCTAGCGAGGGTGCAGTTCAGGTCCGGCTCAAGCGCCCGAGCCTGAGCGACTGTCAGCATCTCCATCCCCTCGACATCGTTTCTCAAGGCCTGGTGGTGAAGCGCTTCGACCTTGTCGTTCTCATTTACATCGGTAGCGACGATGAGCTTGCCGCACCGACGATGGTCCACGCCGCGCTCAGCCAAATAAGCATAAAGCAGGTGGCGGCCTTCGAGGCACAAGGTATGCTTCAAGCTGCCTGTCGGGTAATAGATCCCGGCGTGAATGACCTCGCTATTGCGCGACGAAGTCTGCGTGCCGATCGCTCGCTCGGCTTCCAGCACGACGACGTCTCGCCGCCCCTGCCTGGCCAGAGCCGCTGCGCAAGCCAGGCCGACCACGCCAGCCCCGATCACAAGCGTGTCGACCTCGAAGGATTCTATCATGCGTGGGCGATATAACAGACGTTGGCGCGGAGGTGAACGTGCATGCGCCGTTGCGGCGCGAGGGGAGCGCGACTAGGTTCCTGCCTTCAAAAAACCCGGCGGCCCAATGACCCTGTCAATTGAAACGATCCGCGCCGCCGCCGCCCGCCTCGCCGGCCAGATCGAGCGCACGCCGTGCCGTTACTCTCGGACCCTGTCCAAGATCACCGGCGCGGAAGTCTGGGTGAAGTTCGAGAACCTGCAGTTCACGGCCGCCTACAAGGAGCGCGGCGCGCTCAACAAGTTGATGCTGGTGTCGGACGCCGAGAAGGCCAAGGGCGTGATCGCCGCCAGCGCCGGCAACCATGCTCAGGGTCTGGCCTATCACGGCGCCCGGCTGGGCGTGCCGGTGACCATCGTCATGCCGCGCACCACCCCCTTCATCAAGGTTCAACACACCCGCGACTTCGGGGCCACGGTGGTCATAGAGGGCGAAAGCTATGACGACGCGAACGCTCATGCCCGCAAGCTGCGCGACGAGCAGGGCTTGACCTTCGTCCACCCGTTCGACGACTACGATATCATGGCCGGCCAAGGCACGATCGCGCTGGAGATGCTGGAGGACGCCCCTGATTTGGAGGTCATGCCCGTGCCGATCGGCGGTGGTGGCCTGATCAGCGGCGTGGGCACGGCGGCCAAGGCCATCAAGCCCGATATCCGCATCATCGGCTGCGAGCCGGCCATGTATCCGTCCTTCACCGCCAAGATGCGAGGCATCGAGGCTCACTGTGGCGGCCAGACCATCGCCGAAGGCATTGCCGTCAAACAGGTGGGGCAGCTGACCTACGGGGTCGCGCGACCGCTGATCGATGACGTGCTGCTGCTGGAAGAGCCGCATATCGAGCAGGCCGTGGCCCTTTACTGCAATGTCGAGAAGACAATCGCCGAAGGCGCGGGCGCGGCCTCGCTGGCCGCCCTCCTGGCCTATCCCGAGCGGTTCCGCGGCAAGAAGTGCGGCCTGATCCTGTGCGGCGGCAATATCGACACCCGCCTACTGGCCTCGGTGTTGACTCGCGAACTGGTCCGCGCCCAGCGCCTGGTGTCCTTGCGCATCGTCGGCGACGACCGACCAGGTCTGTTGTCAACCGTCGCCAATGTGATCGGCACGGCGGGCGCCAACATCATCGAGGTCAATCACAACCGTTTGGCCCTGGACGTGCCGGCCAAGGGCGCAGAGTTCGATATCACCATCGAAACCCGCGACGCCCAGCACACCCAGGAGGTCATGAACGCCTTGCGCGATAAGGGCTATCCGCCGAGGGCGGTGTAGAGAGATGTTTCGTCCCGGACTTCGATGGCCGGATCAACATCTTGCAGGCTCGCGCCTTAACTTTTTCAGCCGTGAGCCGCCGGACTCTCGTGGCTCTGACGTCTAGGCCTCTTGCCGAACGTAGGCGCCGCGCACCTTCCGGGCTTTGTCTGGGCGCGGCGCGTATTGGCCCAGTATGGCGTCCCATTGAGCGTCGTCGCCTTCCCACGTCCCGCTCTCCGAAACCTCGATCCGGTGAAGGTCGATCCGCTCATCCAAGGCGACATCGGCGTGGAGCGGCCAGATCGAGTCGTGATTGACAACGGCCAGCCGGAAGTCGCGCGACATCGCTTCCAGCGCGACAGCCAGCGCGTTGAGCTTGGAAAACGGCATTGGCTCGTCTGCAAGATAAGGATTTGCGTCGGCTGAATGCGCGAAGGTTCCAAAGCGTATGAAGGTGACCGGACCCATTCGGGCTTGGGCTCTGAAGTTCCGCAATTTGTGCAACAGCTTAGCGCGCGTGGAGAGCAGGGCTTCAACACTGAAGACTACAAGCCCATCCTTGTCGCGGATGAATTCATGATGATAGGAGACGCCATATCGCGCGCAGATTGCCGATTTCCCGTTTGACCGGGTCTTGACATCGCGCGCCAGCCCCTCTCCGTCATCCTCGATGATCTTGATCGTCCCGTCGATCGGGCTGACTAACCAGTCGAATGGGCTAGATGTCTTGCAACCGGTATAGCGCTGAATCTGATGCGCTACTTGACAATAGCCGCCAACACTCAAGAATTGCATGGCTAAACCCGCACCGCGCCCCGCCGGACTAACGCTCCGGCAAGACGGATGGTTCCTACCCGTGCGGTTAGCCGCAAAGCTCCCGGATCATCGCCCGGGCGGCGTCGGCCAAATCCGGACGCTTCAGCGCCATCGCCACATTGGCGCGCAGCAGGCCGATCTTGTCGCCGCAGTCATAGGTTTCGCCCTCGTATTCCAGGGCGTGGAAGTCCTGCGACTTGAGCAGGGTCAACATCGAGTCGGTCAGCTGGATTTCGCCGCCAGCCCCCTTGCCCTGTTGGGCCAGCAGGTCGAAGATTTCCGGTTGCAGGATGTAGCGGCCCGAGATGAACAGGTTCGAGGGCTCGGTCCCCTTCGGCGGCTTCTCGACCATGCCGGTCATGCGGTTGAGGCGGCCCTCCTGGCCGTCCAGCGCCACGATGCCGTACTGGTGGGCCATGCCCTCGGGGGCCGGCTCGACGACGACGATGTTGCCGCCCTTCTGGTCATAGGCCTCGATGGCCTGGGCCAGGGCCGGAACGCCGGCCGACATCACCATGTCGGGCAGCATGACAGCGAACGGCTCGTCGCCGATGACGTCACGGGCGCACCACACCGCGTGGCCCAGGCCCAGTGGGGCCATCTGGCGCACGAAGCTCATCTCGCCGGGTCGAGGCAATTCGCCGAGCAATTCTTCAAGCAGGGCGGTCTTGCCCTTGGCGGCTAGGGCGGCCTCCAGCTCGACCTGATGGTCGAAATAGTCCTCGATCGCGCCCTTGTTGCGGCCCGTCACGAAGACGAAGTGCTCGATGCCCGCCTTGCGACCTTCCTCGACGACATAGGACAGGATCGGCCGGTCCACGACGTTCAGGAGTTCCTTGGGCGTGGTCTTGGTGCAGGGCAGAACCCGGGTGCCGAAACCGGCGACGGGGAGAACAGCCTTGCGGACGGGTTTCATGAAAGCCTCGTGAGCGGTCATTGGGTAGAGGGTTTCTAGGGCGGGTCGCGCGTCTGCGCCACCACTGTTCGGTGACCGGGCGTTGCAAATCGCGCGCTGTTGAAAATCGGCGCGCCGCTCGCGCTCGAGCGCCCGTGGATTCCGCGACGGCGCAAAATGGTCTAGCAGGGAGCGGTATTGTCGCCGGAGTTTCCCGTCATGGTCCGCACCCTCAGCCTCATCCTCGCCCTGGGGGCCGCCCTGGCCCTGTCGGCCTGCGGGCCCAACGGCCGGCAGAAGCATAGTCTGGAGACCGCCAACGCCTTCATGGCCGCCAACGCCAAGCAGCCTGGCGTCGTCACCCTGCCCGACGGCCTGCAGTACAGGGTTGTCCGCTCAGGACCGGCCGAGGGCGGCAAGCCCGCGCCGATCGACGAGGTCACCGTCAACTACGAGGGCAAGCTGGTGGACGGCTTCGTGTTCGACAGCTCCTACGCGCGCCACCAGCCGGAAACCTTTCCCCTGCAAGGCCTGGTTCCGGCCTGGCAAGAGGCGCTTGTGATGATGCGACCCGGCGACGAATGGACCCTCTATGTGCCGCCGAGCCTGGGCTATGGCGCTGAGGACAAGGGTCCGATCCCCGGAAACAGCGTCATGATCTTCCGCATCGAGCTGGTCGCCGTGGAGTCCATGAAGATCCAGGCGCCCAAGGAACACGCCCCCACCTAGGCCGACCCAGTCGCGACCTGACCAAAGCAATACACGCGAATGACTCCTCCAAGCGTCGCTGCGGTAGGCGAGCGCCGCAGCTCAGGCTAGTGTCCCGTGATGGTCTCCTCCCCAGAAGCGCTTTCGGCCCGCGCCGTCGATATCCTGGCCACGCTGGTGGCTTTCGACACCACGTCGCGTCGTTCCAACCTGGCCCTGATCGAATGGGTGGAGGCCTATCTGTCCGACCTGGGCGTCGCCTCGCGGCGGGTGCCCAACGCGGACGGGACCAAGAGCAACCTGCTGGCCAGCATCGGTCCGGCCGTTCCGGGCGGCGTGGTGCTGTCTGGCCATACCGACGTGGTGCCGGTCGATGGCCAGCCCTGGACCAGCGACCCTTTCGTCCTGACCTCGCGCGGCGGCCGACTCTATGGCCGGGGAACCTGCGACATGAAGGGGTTTCTCGCCCTGGCCCTGGCCGCCGCGCCCGACCTGGCGGCCGCCACGCTCGACCGCCCTGTCCACCTGGCCTTCTCCTATGACGAGGAGGTCGGTTGCTTGGGCGCGCCCGACATGATCGCGGTGATCGCCACCGAATTGCCCCGTCCCGCCCTCGTGGTGGTCGGCGAGCCCACCGACATGGTGGCGGTGCGCGGCCACAAGGGTATCGCCAGCTTCCGCGTCACGGTCACCGGACGCGAGGCCCACTCCAGCCTGACCCATCTGGGCGTCTCGGCCAACATGTTCGCCGTCAAGCTGATGAGCCATCTGGTCGATCTGTCGGAGCGGCTGGAGCGCGAGGCCGACCCGGACTCGCCGTTCATGCCCAAGGGCGCCAGCCTGACGGTCGGTCAGGTGAACGGCGGCACGGCAGTCAACATCCTGGCGCGCGAATGTGTGTTCATCTTCGACCTGCGAATGCCGGCCGGTCTGAACGCCCAGACGATCCTATCCGACTTCTTCGCCCTGACCAAAACGCTGGACGCTCAGATCAAGGCCAAGGCCCCCGAGGGCGGCGTGGTGGTCGAGACCCGCTCGATGACCCCGCCCTTCGCGCCGGAGATCGACGGCGTCGCCGAGACCTTCGCCCGCCGCATCGCCGGCGACAATGGCCCGCCCCGCGTCGTGCCCTACGCCGCCGAGGCTGGCCAGTTCCAGGGGGCGGGCTTCTCAACCGTGATCTGCGGCCCCGGCTCGATCGACCAGGCCCACCAACCCGACGAATTCGTGGAAATCAGCCAGATGGAACGCGGCGCGACCTTCATGCGCCGGTTGATCGAGGACCTTTCCAAGGCCGGATGATCAGCCGGCGGCCAATGAAGGCTACGGGATCGATGCTCATGACCCGCAGGATCTCCCACGAGCCGACCTTGCGGCCGGCCTGGATCTGCCGTCGCGACGCCCAGATCCCAGCCAGCGCCTCGCGCTTCAGCGCCGCGCGGATGCCGCGCACCGCCGGTCCGGCGTCGCCACGCCGGAGATGCAGCAGCAGCAGTCCCGAGGTCACCGCCACGTGCAGCGGTGCGGTCAGCCAAAGCAGCAGCGGCGGGGTGTTCTTGATGAAGGTCCACACCCGATTGCGCGAGCCGTGGAAGACGGAGAAGTCCGAGCGGACGCCGGTGGTCGCCGAGCCGACATGGTCCACCCGCGCCTTCGGAACCAGAAGGGTCGCCTTCCCGGCCAGCCGCAGCCGATAGCCGAGATCAACGTCCTCGCAGTAGCAGAAGAACCGCTCGTCGAAGCCGCCCAGAGCCTGGAACAGCGCTCGGTCGATCAACGTCGCCGCGCCGCAGGCCGAGAACACCTCGCCCTCCGCCAGGGTCGCGGGCAGCTTTCTCCGGTAGCCGCCCCGGAACGGGATGCCGGACGAAGTCATGTTGTCGCCCGCCCCGTCCATCAACTCGGTCTCGTCGGCCACCAATTGCACGGTCGCGAACGAGCGAATGTCGGGGTGGCGGCGCGTGGCCGCGACGAGGGCCTCCAGCCAGTCCGGATGTGGATAGGCGTCAGGATTGAGCAGCGCCAGCCAGCGTCCCCGCGCCGTGCGCGCCGCCAGGTTGTTGCCAGCCGCAAAGCCAAGATTCGCACCGGGTTCAAGAAAACGTATCGCTGGGTTGGCCGCGACGGCGGCCTGAGGCGCGCCGTCCGTCGAGGCGTTGTCGACCAGCAAAATCTCGAAGTCAGTGAAAGTCTGGCCTTGCAGACCCGCCAAGCAGCGCTCAAGCGTCGCGCCGCTCTGATAGGAAACGAGGAGAATGCTGATAAGCGGCGGCGGGCCCATGAACGAACAGTCTATTGAATGCGAGTGGGAATTCTGGCTAACACAGCCCGACCGCGCCAAGGTACATTGATCGTGTGGAAACAAATCAAAGCTCTGGTGTGGCGGCGCCTGCCGGATATCTGCGAGGCGATTTCCGTTCGCCTGCCGGCGATACGCGCTTACCGCCGCTTCGGCTGGCGGCGTAAGCGCTCGACCTCCGGCGGTCCTATCGTCGTCGCCGGGTTTCATGGGGCGGTGCTGGGCCTGGGAGAGGCCGCCCGTGGCGTGGTCTCGGCGCTGGCTTCCACTGGAATGGCCGCCACCGCCTGGGACGTTTCGGAGCGCCTGGGTCATCCGCGCCAGCTCGATCATGGCGACGTCGCCACCCCACTTGGCGGGCCCGGCGTGATGATCGCTCACCTTAACCCGCCAGAGCTGATGCAGCTGATCGCCGCCGACTCGACGCCGTTCGAGGGCAAGCACGTTATCGGCTATTGGGCGTGGGAGCTGGCCGCCATCCCAGCTCTGTGGAGGCCGGCCTTTCGTTATGTCGATGAGATTTGGGCGCCCTCTCGATTCACAGCCGAGGCCATCCAGCGCGCCGCGCCGCGCGGCATGAGGGTGCGGATTGTGCCCCATTTCGTGTCCGTGGACCAACGACATCCGGCGCGGGCCCGATTTGGCCTGGATCCGGATCGGGTGATCGTGCTCTGCGCTTTCGACCTCCGTTCCACCCTGGCTCGCAAGAATCCCCTCGCTGCCTTGGAGGCTTTCCGCTTCGCCGCCGCCGACGCCCGCGCGCCCGTGACCCTGGTCTTTAAGACCGTAGGGGGGGCCGAGGCGCCGGAGGCCCTGGCCATGCTGCGGGCGGCGATCGGCAATACACCGGATGTGGTGTTGATCGAAGAGATCCTGACCGTCGCCGATCGCGACAGCCTGCTGGCCAGTTGCGACATTCTCCTGTCCCTGCATCGCTCCGAGGGTTTCGGCCTGCTGTTGGCCGAGGCGATGGCGGCGGGCAAGGCCGTAGTCGCCACGGGCTGGTCAGGCAATATGGACTTCATGGACGACTCGACCGCAGCCTTGATCCCATATTCCCTGGTCCCCGTTGATGATCCGCAAGGCATCTATCGCAAGGGCCTATGGGCACAGGCTGACGTGGCGGCGGCGGGTAAGGCCCTAGCCGAACTGATCGACGACCGCGCCCGCCGCGAGGCTCTGGGCGCCCGCGCCCGGAACGCCGCGCGCGACCAGCTCGCGGTGCGCGTCGTCGCCGACAACATGCGCCGCGCCCTCGATGGCTGGGGGCCTCCATCGACATCGCGGCCACATGACCTTGACGGACCTGTTCATGACTCTCGGCCAACTCCCGACCCCAGACGTCCTCTTGATCACGCCCCAGCGGCGCAATGACGAACGCGGCTGGTTTTCCGGGACAATTCGTCAATCTCTGCTGCAAGAGGCGGGCTTTACGGGGCGCGCTTTCGTACAGGACAATCACGCGTGCTCGACCAAGCGCGGCGTTGTGCGAGGCCTGCACTTCCAAAAGCCGCCGTATGCACAGGACAAACTGGTGCGCTGCGTACGCGGCGCGATCTTCGATGTCGCGGTCGATATCCGGCGCGGTTAGCCGACGTTCGGACATTGGGTTGGCGCGGAACTCTCGGCGTGCAACGACCACCAGTTGCTGGTCCCCAAAGGTTTTGCTCATGCCTACTGCACCCTGAACGACGACCGCGAGGCGCTCTATAAAGTGACCAACTATTACCAGCCCCAGGCCGAGGGCGCGCTCCGCTGGAACGATCCGGCGCTGGGCATTGACTGGAAGCTCCCGGCGGTCGAAATCACCGTCAATGCTCGCGACGCAGCGGCGCGCCTTCTGACCGACCTCGCCACACCCTTCGTGTACTGAACACAGCAGCAATCGGTTCCTGATCGGCGCGCCATGCGCTCGTCGGGATGACGGGTCGCCGTTCAATCGCCCTGACGTACAGCGCTCGCCCACTCCATCCTCACCGCCTCCACGTCTTCAGCCGCGGCGCCCGCCAGCCGCGCGAACGCGAACGCGTCCAATAGTCGTGCAGCCGCCCACACCGCCGCGCCGCGCACGGTCGGCGAAGGGTCCCCCAGCAGAGGCTCGACCACCGCCATTAGTCTCGCCTCGCCGCTATTGCCGATAGCGTACAGCACGTTGCGCACGAAACGGTCGCGGCCGATGCGCTTGATCGGGCTCTTGCTGAAGAGGGCCCGGAACGACGGGTCGTCGAGGCCGGCCAGCGCCGCCAGCGATGGCCCCTTCAGCGTCTCGCGCGCGTGGAAGGCCGCCTCGCTGGAAAGCTGGGCGAACTTGTTCCACGGGCAGACCGCCAGACAGTCATCACAGCCATAGATCCGATTGCCCAGCGCTTCACGGAACGCGACCGGGATGGGCCCGGCAAGCTCGATGGTCAGGTAGGAGATGCAGCGCCGGGCATCCAGCTGATAGGGGCTGGGAAAGGCGTTGGTCGGGCAGATGTCCAGGCAAGCGCTGCACGAGCCGCAGCGGTCGCGTTCGGGCGGATCGGCGGGCAGGTCGAGCGTGGTCAACACCGATCCGAGAAACAGCCACGAGCCGAACTGTCGCGACACCAGATTGGTGTGCTTGCCCTGCCAGCCCAGGCCGGCGCGCTGGGCCAGCGGCTTTTCCATAAGCGGCGCGGTGTCGACGAAAACCTTCACCTCGCCGCCGAACCGGCCGTGCATCCAACGGGCCAGGGCCTTGAGGCGCTTCTTGATCACCTCGTGATAGTCGTCGCCCTGGGCATAGACCGAGATCGCCGCGCGGCTCGGGTCCTCCAAGGCGACCAGGGGGTCGTGGTCGGGGCCGTAATTGACGCCCAGCACCACCGCCGTCCGGGCGTCGGTCCACATGGCGGTGGGGTGTGAACGCCGGTCCAGCGTCTCCTCCATCCAGCCCATGGCCCCGTGGAAGCCCTCGGCGACGAACTCGCGCAACCAGCCGCCATTGGGCCAAGCCTCGGAGGCGCTGGCGAAGCCGCAGGCGTCGAAACCCAGCCGCAGGGCCTCGGCGCGGATTTCGTCTCGCAGCGCGGAGTTGAGGTGGCTAGAAGTCGAGATCGTCATAGTGCGCGGCCGGCGCGAGGCCGGGCCAGCGGTCGGCCAGGATGGGCCGGAAGGCCGGCCTCGACTTGAGCTTCATGTACCAGGTCTTGGTCGCCGGGAAGTCCTTCCACGGCACGTCGCCGAAATAATCGATCACCGACAGGTGGGCGGCGGCGGCGAAGTCGCCCAGGCTCATCCGCCGGCCGGCCAGCCAGTCGCGGGTGTTGAGCAGCTCCTCGATATAGACCAGATGCTGGCGCAGGGCGTCGCGGCCCCGGCGCAGCGACGACAGGTCCGGCGCGCCCAGCCGCAGCAGGCGTTTCTCCATCTTCTCGTGTAGCAGGAAGCCGTTGACCTCGTTGTCGAACTTGCGGTCGAACCACTGCATCAGGCGGCGCGCCTCGGCCCGCTCGCCCGGCTCGCGGCCCAGCAAGGCGGGTTCGGGCTCCTGCTCCTCGATATGCTCGAGGATGGCGCGGTTCTCGGCGATCACCGTGGTGCGCTGGTGCCTGGTCTCGACCAGCACCGGCGGCACACCCGACGGGTTGAGCTTGAGGAATTCGGCCGGGCCTTCCCAATAGCGAACCTGGACCTCGACGAACGGCAGGCGCTTCTCGCCCAAGGCGAGACGCACCTGGCGCGAGGCCGGGTCCAAGGGGAAATGGTGAAGGGTACGTTCGACGCTCATGCCCACGCGCATTCAGGCTGCATCGTTTGATCGATGCGCCGTTTTGCTTAACAAGAACTTGCTGAACGCCGGTTGTTGGCCAAGTTAAGGGCCAAATCGAGACTATTCCACCTCAAGCTTGACCTTGGACCGCGCCGTTAACTCTTGAGATCAGGCCGGCGCGTTCATCCGGCCAATCAGGTTGGTGGTGCTCTGGCCCGCCTTCAGCTCGGCCAGAACCACCCGGCCGCCATAGCCCAGCACCACGTCGGAACCGACCACGGTCTCCACCGTATAGTCCGCCCCCTTGACCAGCACGTCGGGGCGGAAGGCCTTGATCAGGCCCAGCGGCGTCTCCTCGTCGAACAGCACCACCAAGTCCACCGACGACAGCGAGGCCAAGACGGTGGCGCGCGCACCCTCCTTCTGAACCGGACGGGTCGGGCCCTTCAGGCGCTGGACCGAGGCGTCGGTGTTGAGGCCGACGATGAGGCGATCGCAAGCGGCGCGAGCCTGGGCCAGCAGGGAGACGTGACCGGGGTGCAGCAGGTCGAAACAGCCGTTGGTGAAGCCAACCCTCAGGCCCCGCGCCCGCCAGCTGGCGACGACCGCCAGGGCGCCGTCGCGGTCGGCGATCTTGTCCTGGCCCGGATCGCCATGGGCCCCGAGGGCCAGGCCGACCAGCTCGTCGGCGGTGACCACGTCGGTGCCGATCTTGGCCACCACCAGGCCCGCAGCGAGGTTGGCGAGGCGGGCCGCGTCGAGTGGGGCCGCGCCCACGGCGAGCGCCAGCGCCAGGGTCGCGGCCACGGTGTCGCCCGCGCCGGAGACGTCGAACACCTCCAGCGCGGTGGCCGGCAAATGGACCGGCGCCGCGCCGCGCACGGCCAGGGTCATGCCGGCCCCGCCCCGTGTCACCAGGGCGGAGGCCAGGTTCGGGGCGGCGGCCAGGATGGCGTTGGCGGCCTCGGCGGCGGCCTCGTCGCCGGACCCCGTGACTCCCGTGGCCTCGGCGGCCTCGCGGCGGTTGGGTTTCACCAAGGTGGCGCCATCATAACGCGACAGGTCGCGGCTCTTGGGATCGACGATCACCGGCTTGCCGGCGGCATTGGCGGCGGCGATGGCGGCGCGCAACACCGGAACGCTGAGCACGCCCTTGGCGTAGTCCGACAGCACCACCACGTCGACCTGGCGCAGATGGGCGTTGAACGCCGCCAGCAGGACCGTGGCGTCGGCGTCGCCGCGATCTTCGCGGTCGGCGCGCAGCATCTGGTGCGAGCCGGAGATGTAGCGGGTCTTCTCGGTGGTCCGCCGCTTGGGATCGACGATCAGGGCGGAGTCGAAGCTGGCCTCGCGGTCGATCAGGTCGGTCAGGGTCCGCCCGGCGTCATCGTCGCCGATCATCCCGACCAGCACTGCCCGGCCACCCAGGGCCGCAACATTGCGGGCGACATTGCCGGCCCCGCCCAGCATCACGGTCTCGCGCTCGACGGCGATCACCGGCACCGGCGCCTCGGGCGAGATGCGGTCCACCGCGCCATAGACAAAGCGGTCGAGCATGACGTCGCCCAGCACCAGCACGGTGGCGCCCGCGAAGGCTCTCGGCAGCTTGGCCAGGATGTCGTCCATCGGGTCTTCGCTCGTCTCGTCGTGGAAGAGGCCATTTGGCCCTGCGAGGCCGTCTGGGCAAGTCTTCTACAGCGAGGCGGCTTCGCTGAACGCGCCGCCGTGCGGCTCGGCAACGCCGCGCGGATCGGGATGGATCAGGATGTCGGCGGTCGGAAAGGCCGCCAGCACCCGCGCCTCGGCCTCGACCATCAGGGTATGGACCACGACCAGGGGCGTCTCGGCGTCGAAATCCATGTGGGCCTGGATGTGGATGTGGGGGCCCGAAGCCCGGGTTCGCAGCTGGTGCACGCCGCTGATGCTCGGGTCAGCCGTGAGGAGGGCGAGGATCCGCGCCCGCTCGTCGTCGGGCAGCTCGCGGTCCATCAGCTGGTGCGACGCCTCGCGGAACACGCCGATGGCGCCCCAGACCAGCCACAGGGCGACGACCAGGCCGGCGGCGGAGTCCACCCAGGCCCAGTGCAGGAAGGCCGCCGCCGCTATGCCGACAAGGCTGACGGCGTTGGAGGCCAGGTCGGCGGCGTAGTGGGCCTTGTCGCTCGCCACGGCCACCGACCGGGTGCGCTTCATCACTTCGGATTGGGCGCGGATCAGGCCAAGGGTCAGCAGGATCGACACCGCCATCACCCCGACGCCCAGCACGCCGGCCTCGACGGGCTTGGGGTGCAGCATCGACCGCAGGGCCTCCTGACCGATCAGCGCCCCGGACGCGAAGACCAGCCCGGCCTGGGTCAGGCTTGAAAAGGCCTCGGCCTTGCCATGACCGAAGCGATGCTCGGCGTCGGGCGGCTCGGCCGCGTAGCGCACGGCGTAGAAGGTGACCAGCGAGGCGATCAGGTCCAGGCCGCTGTCGGCCAGGGAGGCGAGCATCGCCACCGAACCGCCAGCGATCCAGGCGACGCCCTTGATACAGATCAGGATCGTCGCGCAGCCGACCGACAGGGCGGTGACCTGACGGGTCAGTGTGAGGCCTTCGGCGGCGCTCAGGGCGGGGTGCGGGGCGGACATGATCGTTGTGTAGCAAGGCCCGCCGCGCAGCCCCAGCGCGAACGACTCGCGCGAGATGTTCGCAAGGCCGCGGGCGCGGATGGGGGACACACACCCAACCCACGACCTTGCAAGCACGGCCGAGACGACGGGATGGGTGTGTGTCCCCGTCTGATCCCCTAAGCTGCGGCCTTCGTCGGGGGCCCCACATAGACCGATTGCGGACGGATCAGCTTGCCCGTCGCCAACTGTTCGCGGGCATGAGCGATCCAGCCGGCCGTGCGGCCCATGGCGAAGACGCAGGTGAAGGCTGTCGGCGGCAGGCCCAGGGCCTCGAGGAGCAGGGCGGTGTAGAACTCGACATTGGTGTCCAACGGTCGGTCAGGCTTGCGTTCACGCAGCATGCGCAGGGCGGCCTGCTCGACGGCCTCGGCGAAGGCCAGACGCCCGGGGACAGCGTTCGAGGTCAGGGCCAGCTGGCGGATCGCCGCCTTCAGGGCGTCGGCGCGGGGGTCTCGGACCCGATAGATGCGGTGGCCGAAACCCATCAGCCGATCGCCCCGGTTCAGGGCCGCCACGATCCAGGCCTCGGCGTTGGCGGGCGTCCCAATGGCGTCGAGCATGTCGATCACCGGACCAGGCGCGCCGCCGTGCAACGGACCCTTCAGAGCCGACAGTCCGGCCAGGACCGCCGAGGTCAGGCCCGCGCGGGTGGACGCCACGACCCGGGCGGCGAAGGTCGAGGCGTTGAGGCCGTGGTCGCAGACGGTGACCAGATAGGCGTCCAGCGCCCTGGCCTCCCCTTCCGTGGCCGGCGCGCCCCGCGTCATTCGCAGCACGTCGGCGGCGTGCGACAGGGCAGCGTCAGGAGCGACCGCTTGCTGACCGGTGGCGACCCGCATCACGGCGGGTGTGAACACGGCTGGGGCGGCGATCAACAACAGGGCCGTGTTGAGGTCGTCGCCGTCGGGCAGACGGGCGATCAGGGCGCGGACGGCTTCGACCGGATCGCGCCTGGCCAGGTGTTCGTCGAGCGCCGCCACTTCGGCGAAGGCGCTGGCGCGGGCGGCGCCCAGAGCACGCGCCAAGTCCGACGGCAGGCTGTCGAAGAACCCATCAAGCAGCAGGTGGGCGACGTCCTCGAACGTGGCGCGGTGGGCGAGGTCTTCGACGGCATAGCCTCGGATGGTCAGGCGTCCGGCCTGGCCATCAACGTCGGAGAGCACGGTATGGGCGGCGATCACGCCTTCTAGACCTTCGGACATGGAGAGGTCTCCTTTCGCGCCTAATCCGCGTGCCCAGACCTTGATCGTCAATCTTGATCAATGTAATCAATATATATGGCCGATTGGATCGACGCGGAACAGGCGATGGCGACGCTGGGGGTGAGGGCCCAGACGCTGTACGCCTATGTCAGCCGGGGCCGGGTGGCCGCCGCCGCCCATCCCGACGATCCGCGCCGCAGCCTGTACCGCGCCTCCGATGTCGCCGCCCTAGCCGCCAAGAAGGCCCGGGGCCGCCGGGCCGCCGATGTCGCGGCCGAGGCCATCGCCTGGGGTGAGCCGGTCCTGCCCTCGGCGATCACCACGGTGATCAATGGCCGGCTCTATTATCGCGGCCAAGACGCGGTAGACCTAGCGCGGATGCATAGCCTGGAGCAGGCGGCCCGCCTGTTGCGCGGCGGCCATGGCGCGCCGCTGAAGGGGCCCGAGCCGAAAAAGCCCAAGAAGGGCGACACGCCACGCGCCCGGCTGTTCTCGACCTTGGCCGTCCGCGCCGGAATTGATCCCCCGGCCCGAGGGCGCGCGCCCTTGGCCCTGGCCATGGAGGCGGCCGGTCTGCTGGAGGCCGCCGCCGACGCGGTGGCCGGGGCAATCGGCGACGGCTCGATCCACCAGCGCCTGGCCGACGCCTGGGGCCTCGACGCCCAGGGCGCCGACCTCGTGCGCCGCGCGCTCGTCCTGCTGGCCGACCATGAGCTCAACGCCTCGACCTTCGCGGTCCGCGTGGCCGCCTCGACCGGCGCCTCGCTGGCGGCGGCGTCCCTGGCCGGGCTGGCGGCGCTGTCGGGGCCGTTGCATGGCGGCATGGCGGCGCGGGTCGAGATGTTCGTCGAGGATGCCGATCGGCGCGGACCTGGGCGGGCGGTGGCCGAGCGGTTGGCGCAGGGCTCGGCCATGCCCGGCTTCGGCCACCCGCTCTATCCCGACGGCGACCCGCGCGCGGCGGCCCTGTTGGACGCCCTCAAGGCACCGCCATTGCTGGCCGACCTGCGACGCGAGACCGAGGCCGCCACGGGCCTCCTGCCCAATATCGATTTTGCCCTGGTGGCGATGAGCCGGGCCCTCGCCCTCCCCATCGATGCGCCTTTCAGCCTGTTCGCGGTGGGGCGGATGGCGGGGTGGCAAGCGCATGCGATCGAGCAGCTGCAGACCGGGCAGTTGATCCGGCCCCGCGCCCGATACGTGGGGGTGCGGCCGGCGAGCTAAATCCTCTCCCTCTGGGGGAGGAGCTTTAAGCCCGCTCGTGAACCGCCTGCTCGGCCACCAGGGGCTGGGGCAAGCGCGAGACCATCTCCTTGGGGCAAACCTGCCAGAACAGGTCCCGCACCCGGTCCCAGTCGCGCAGCAGGCTGGCGGCGAAGGCCGAGTCCGTTTCGGAGGCGTGTTCGGTCACCAGCGAGCGCAGAACGCCTTCCCAATAGGGCGAGGCAAGGCGCTGGACGACGATGCTGTCGGGGTTGATATGGCCCTCGAAGCGGCCGTGCTGGTCAAGAACGAAGGCCATGCCGCCGGTCATCCCGGCCCCGAAATTACCGCCCGTCGGACCCAGGATCACCACCTGGCCGCCGGTCATGTATTCGCAGCCATTGGTCCCGCAGCCCTCGACCACGGTGGTGGCCCCGGAGTTGCGGACCGCGAACCGCTCGCCGGCCTGGCCCGCCGCGAACAGCCGCCCCGAGGTGGCCCCAAACAGCACGGTATTGCCCAGCAGGGTGTTTGTCTCGGGGGCCGCCAGGCCCCGCGCGGGCTTGATGACGATGGTCGCGCCCGACAGGCCCTTGCCGACATAGTCATTGGCCTCGCCGGTCAGCTCGATGCGCAGACCCTGGACCGCGAAGGCCCCCAGGCTCTGGCCGGCCGAGCCCTTGAGCTGGACGGTCAGGTGGCCGGCGGGCAGGCCGGTCATGCCGAACTTGCGCACGATGTGACTGGAGGTGCGCGAGCCGATCGAGCGGGCGGTGCTGCGAACCGTATAGGTCAGCTGCATCTTCTCGCCGCGCTCCAGCAGCGGCGCGGCGTCGCGGACGATCTGGGCGTCCAGCGTGTCGGGCACTTGATTGCGACCGCCCTCGACGGTGCAATAGGGCTTGTTGTGACCGGGGTCGGCCCGGACCAGCAGCGGGTTCAGGTCGAGGTCGTCGAGATGCTCGCCGCCCCGGCTGACCTGGGCCAGCAGGTCGGTGCGACCGACGATTTCCAGCAAGCTCTTGAAGCCCAGGCCGGCCAAGATTTCGCGCACCTCCTCAGCGATGAAGCTGAAGAGGTTGATGACCTTCTCCGGCGTGCCGGTGAACTTGGCGCGCAGGGCCTCGTCCTGGGTGCAGACCCCGACCGGGCAGGTGTTGGAATGGCACTGACGCACCATGATGCAGCCCATGGCCACCAGGGACGCGGTGCCGATGCCGAACTCCTCGGCGCCCAGCATGGCGGCGATCACCACGTCGCGGCCGGTGCGGATGCCGCCGTCCGTGCGTAGCACCACCGAGTGGCGCAGGTTGTTGAGCGTCAGGACCTGATTGGCCTCCGACAGGCCCATCTCCCACGGACCGCCGGCATATTTCACCGAGGTCTGCGAGGACGCGCCGGTGCCGCCGACATTGCCGGCGACGAGAATGACGTCGGCCTTGGCCTTGGCGACCCCGGCCGCGATGGCCCCGATGCCGGTGGCCGCCACCAGCTTGACCGTGACGCGGGCGATCGGGTTGATCTGCTTCAGATCATAGATCAGCTGCGCCAGGTCTTCGATCGAATAGATGTCGTGGTGCGGTGGCGGGCTGATCAGCATGACACCGGGCGTGGCGTGGCGGAGACGTGCAATCATCTCCGTCACTTTAAAGCCCGGCAATTGGCCACCCTCGCCGGGCTTGGCGCCTTGGGCGACCTTGATCTCGATTTCCCGGCATTGGTTCAGATATTCGGCGGTGACGCCAAACCTTCCTGAGGCCACCTGCTTGATGGCGCTGTTGGGGTTGTCGCCATTTGGCAAGGGCTTGTAACGCGCCGGGTCCTCGCCGCCCTCGCCCGACACCGACTTGGCCCCGATGCGGTTCATGGCGATGTTCAGCATGCCGTGGGCTTCCGGGCCCAGGGCGCCCAAGCTCATGCCCGGCGTGACGAAGCGCTTGCGGATCTCGTTGACGCTCTCGACGTCGTCGGTGGAGATCGGGTTGCGGTCCGAACGCCAGTCCAGCAGGTCGCGCAACTGCACGGGCTTCTGCGTGCGCAGGCCGTGCGACCACCGCCGATAGAGTTCGAAATCGCCGGTGTCGCAGGCGCTCTGCAGGGTGTGGATCAGCCGCGCCTCGAAGGCGTGGGTCTCGCCCGAACGACGCAGCTTGTAGAGGCCGCCGACCGGCAGGGTGACCGCCGCGCTGTCCCAGGCCTTGCGATGCAGCTCGACCGCCTTGCTCTCCAGGCCCGCAAGGCCGATCCCCGAGATGCGCGACGGCATGCCGGGGAAGAACTCGGCGGCCAAGGCGCGCGACAGGCCGACGGCTTCGAAATTGTAGCCGCCGCGATAGGACGAGATGACGCTGATGCCCATCTTGGAGATGATCTTCAGCAGCCCGGCCTCAATGGCGGTCTTGAAGTTGATGCAGACGTCGCGCAGCGACTTGTCGCCGAGCAGGCCGCGCTCCAGCCGATCCTGGAAGCTTTCCTGGGCCAGGTAGGCGTTGACCGCCGTGGCGCCGACGCCAACCAGCACCGCGAAATAGTGGGTGTCGAGGCACTCGGCCGAGCGGACGATGATCGAGACGTACGACCGCAGGCCCTTGGCGACCAGGTGGGCGTGAACGCCGCCGGTGGCCAGGATCATCGGCAGCGCCACGCGGCCCTGGGCTGAACCCTCATCGGTCAGGACGATGGCGCCGCAGCCGCGCAGCACGGCGTCTTCCGCGTCGGCCCGGATGCGGTCGAGATTGGCGCGCAGGGCGTCGCCGGGGCGAGCCTCCGGCGCGGGCAGCGGCATGGTGCAGTCGATGACCACCACGCTCTTCTCGCCCAGCAGGCCGTGGATACGCTCGTACATGCCGGTGGTGAGCACGGGGCTCTCCAGCACATAGACATCGGCCTGGGCCGCGTCCTGCGCGAGAATGTTGCCGAGGTTCTTGAACCGGGTCTTCAGGCTCATGACGCCGGTCTCCCGCAGGGGGTCGATCGGCGGGTTGGTCACCTGGCTGAAGTTCTGGCGGAAGAAGTGGCTGAGCGGCCGGTACTTTTCCGACAGCACGGCCAGGGGCGCGTCGTCACCCATCGAGCCGACGGCCTCCTTGCCCTCCTCGACCATAGGGGCCAGGACCATTTCCAGGTCCTCCAGCGAGAAGCCGGCGGCGGCCTGGCGGCGGGTCAGCTCCTCGCGGCCGTATTTGCGTGGCTCGGGGCCGGGGCCGATCTCCTTTTCGAGATCGACCATATTTCCCAGCCAATCCGTATAGGGATGGCGGCCGGCCAGTTCGTCGATGATGGCGTCTTCGCCGTAGAGCTTGCCCTCGGCCAGGTCGATGGCGATCATCCGGCCGGGCGAGATGGCCAGCTTGCGGGTGATGCGGCTCTCCTCGACGCCGCACATGCCGGCCTCGGAGCCCATGATCACCAAACCGTCGTCGGTATAGGCCACGCGCAGCGGGCGCAGGCCCGAGCGGTCCTTGCCGGCTACGACCCAGCGGCCGTCGGTGGCGCACAGGGCGGCCGGGCCGTCCCACGGCTCCATCACCGCGTTGCAATAGGCGTAGAGCGCCTGGTGCGGGGCGCTCATGTGCGCGTTGGCGGCTTCCGGCATCAGCAGGGCCTTAGTCATCGGCGCGTCGCGGCCGGCCCGGACCAGCACCTCGAAGGTGTTGTCAAGATTGGCGCTGTCGGACCCGCCCGGCTGGATCACCGGCTTCACGTCGTCCCCGAACTCACCGAAGGCGTCGGCCGCCATCTTGATCTCGTGGGACTTCATCCAGTTGATGTTGCCCTTGATGGTGTTGATCTCACCATTGTGGGCCAGCATCCGGAACGGCTGGGCCAGGCGCCATTCGGGGAAGGTGTTGGTGGAATAGCGCTGGTGGAAGATCGCCACCGCGGCGCTGAAGCGTTCATCCTTGAGGTCGGGATAGAACTCGTCGATGTGCTCGGCCAGAAACATACCCTTGTAGATCAAGGACTTCGCCGAGAACGAACACAGGTAGAAGCCCTGCAGGTTTTGGGCGTGGACGCGCTTTTCGATGCGCTTGCGGCACAGGAACAGGGCGCGCTCCAGGGCCTCACCCTCCAGGCCGGCCGGCGCGGCCAGCATGATCTGCTCGATCTCGGGCCGGGTGGCGTTGGCCTTCTCGCCGATCACCGAGGTGTCGACGGGCACCTGCCGCCAGCCATAGATATAGAAGCCGAAACGCAAGGCCTCGGCCTCGACGATGGTGCGGCAGGCCTCTTGGGCGGCGAGATCGGTACGCGGCAGGAAGACCTGGCCCACGGCGATCGGGCCCTGGCGCAGGGCGTGGCCGGTGCGGCGGACCTGGTCGACGAAGAAGTCCTGCGGCACGCTGACCAGCACGCCGGCCCCGTCGCCGGTCTTGCCGTCGGCGTCGACCGCGCCCCGGTGCCAGAGGGCCTTCAGGGCCTTGATCGCCAGCTCTACGACTTCGCGGCGCGGCTGGCCGTCGATGGCGCAGACCAGGCCGACACCGCACGCGTCGCGCTCGGTCGAGGGGTCATAGGCATGGCCGTCGATCAGGGCCTGGCGGTTCTTCAGATAGAGGTCCATCTGGGTCATCGTCTTGTCTCTCGCTCCTTCTCCCTTTGCGGGAGAAGGTGGCCGAAGGCCGGATGAGGGGTCGAAAGCCCTATCGGATAAGCCGGTGTGACCCCTCACCCGGCCGCTCTGCGGCCACCCTCTCCCGCAAGGGGAGAGGGAAACCAAGATTACTCCGCCGCGATCGAGATCGCAGCGCCCTTGGCCTGCAGATACTTGTGCATCGCGTCGGCGGCGTCGCGGCCGTCCTTGATGGCCCAGACCACCAGGGAGGCGCCACGCACGATGTCGCCGGCCGCGAACACGCCGTCCAGATTGGTCATCTGGTGGCGGACATCGGCCTTGACCGTGCCCCAGCGGGTGACCTTCAGGTCGGGCGCGGAAAACAGCTCCGGCAGGTTTTCCGGCTCGAAGCCCAGGGCCTTGATCACCAGCTGGGCGGGGCGATCGAAGTCGCCGCCGTCGATTTCCTCCGGCGATTGGCGTCCAGAAGCGTCCGGGGCCCCCAGGCGCATGCGGATGGCGCGCACGCCTGTCACGCCGCTGGCCTCGCCCATCACGGCGCGCGGGGCGGCCAGCCATTCGAAGACCACGCCCTCTTCCTCGGCGTTGGACACTTCGCGCATCGAGCCCGGCATGTTGGCCTTGTCGCGGCGATAGAGGCAGGTGACCGAGGTCGCGCCCTGGCGGATGGCTGTGCGCACGCAGTCCATGGCGGTGTCGCCGCCGCCGACCACGACCACGTCCTTGCCCTCGGCGTTCAGCTCGCCGCTGTCATAGGCAGGAACATCGTCGCCGAAGGTCTTCTTGTTGGAGGCGATCAGATAGTCGAGGGCCGGAACCACGCCGGCGCTGCCGGCGCCGGGGGCCACCAGGTCGCGGGCGGCATAGACGCCGGTGGCGATCAGCACGGCGTCATGCTGTGCGCGCAGCTCCGGCAGCGTGGCGTCGCGGCCGGCCTCGAAGTTCAGCCTGAACACCACGCCGCCGTCGGCCAGGCGCCTCGTGCGGCGCTCGACGACGTCCTTTTCCAGCTTGAAGCCGGGGATGCCGTAGATCAGCAGGCCGCCGGCCCTGTCGTGGCGGTCATAGACGGTGACGGCGTAGCCCTGTTCCCGAAGCAGCTCGGCCGCCGACAGACCGGCCGGACCGGCGCCGATGATCCCGACCGACTGGCCACGGTCCGGACCCGCCACCAGCGGCTTGACCCAGCCCATCTCCCAGGCCTTGTCGGCCAGGTAGCGTTCGACGGAGCCGATCGTCACCGTGCCGTGACCCGATTGCTCTATGACGCAGTTGCCTTCGCAGAGGCGGTCCTGCGGGCAAATCCTGCCGCAGACCTCGGGCATCGAACTGGTGGCTTCGGAGAGTTCGTAAGCCTCCTGGATCCGGCCCTCGGCCGTCATCCGCAGCCAATCGGGAATGTTGTTGTGCAGGGGGCAGTGGGTTTGGCAGAACGGCACGCCGCATTGCGAGCAACGCGCGGCCTGCTCGGTCGCCTTGGCGTCGATGAAATCGGCGTAGATCTCGTGGAAATCACCACTGCGCTCTTCCGCCGCCCGCTTTTCAGGCGTGCGACGGGCGACCGTGGTGAATTTCAGCATGCGTTCGGCCATGCGACTTCCCTCGTCCCCGCTTCCAGGGAAAAACTTGCGTGCGGTGGCGTCATACAGACTCTTGGCGGCAAGATGAATGCATTAGTCAAAATTATGGACGATTATAGCCACGTTGACTGAGTAAGTCGTGCGAGCGACTCTTAGCTGGGCGCTCTAATAGTCCACTTTATGGATAAACCGATTGTTTACCGTGTCGGGCGCACGCCAGACACCTTGATTCAAGGGGCCCTGGCCCTCGGGGGACTAAGATGCCGGATTGGCTGACAGCGATCGTTCTGGGCCTGGTCGAGGGCCTGACCGAATTCATTCCCGTCTCGTCGACCGGACACCTGCTGCTGACCAAGATCGCGCTCGGCCTCACCGACACCAGCTGGGACACCTTCATCGTGCTGATCCAGCTGGGCGCGGTGCTGGCGGTGGTCGCCCTTTACTTCCAGCGCCTGTGGACGGTGGTGATCGGCCTGCCGACCAAGCCAGAAGCCCGCCGCTTCGCGCTCAGCGTGATCCTCGGCTGTATCCCGGCCTTCGCCGCTGGCCTGGCCCTGCACGGGGTGATCAAGCACCTGTTCGACAACCCCTATATCCCGCAGATCATCTGCGTGTCGCTAATCGTCGGCGGGGTGATCCTGCTGATCGTCGACAAAAAAGCCCCCGCCCCCCGCGAGATGGACGGCATGGCCCTGAACCTGAAGACCGCCTTCTTCATCGGCCTGTTCCAATGCCTGTCGCTGTTGCCCGGAGTCTCGCGCTCGGGCTCGACCATCGTCGGCTCGATGCTGCTGGGCGTCGATCGCAAGGCCGCCGCCGAGTTCAGCTTCTTCATGGCCATCCCGATCATGGTCGGGGCCTTCGCGCTCGACCTGCTCAAAAACTACAAGGACATCGACACAAGCCAGGCTGGGATCATCGCCATCGGCTTCGTGGTGTCGTTCCTGTCGGGCCTGCTGGTGGTGAAGTACATGATCGACTTCGTCGGCAAGCGCGGCTTCACCCCTTTTGCGTGGTGGCGGATCGTGGTGGGGGTCGTGGGGCTGGGGCTGATCTACATTCCGCGCTAAGCGCTAAAAGCCCTCTCCCAGAGGGTTTTCTTTTCCCTAGAACGCCCCCGTCGGGACCTCGGCATATTGGCCGCCCTTGCGGTAGCGGTAGAGGTAGGATGGGACCACCGACTCGACGGTGGTCGGAACCACGCCCATCTCGGCCAGGCCCGGCAGGCCCTTGTCCGCCACATTGTCGGCCTTCAGCGACTCGACTTGGTCGCTGGTCAGCGGCGGGGTCAAGGGCGACAGGTCGCCGACCTTGCCGATGAAGCTGGCGGCGAACCACGGGATCGGCGCCAGGAGGCGGTTCCGGCCCGTCTCGCGCAGGATCATCTCCAGCAGCTGCTTGAAGCTGTAGACCACCGGGCCGCCCAGCTCATAGGTCAGGCCCTCGGCGGCCGGGCTGGCGACCGCCTTGGCCACTGCGGCGGCCACGTCGCCGACATAGACCGGCTGGAATTTGGTCTCGCCGCCGCCGATCAGCGGCAGGGCGGGGAACAGGGCGGCCATCTGCCCGAACTTGTTGAAGAACTTGTCGTCGGCTCCGAACACGATCGACGGCCGGATCACCACCGCGCCGGGGAAGGCCTCGCGCACAGCGGCCTCGCCCGCCGCTTTCGTCCGGGCGTATTTCGAAGGCGCGTTCGCATCGGCGCCGATGGCCGAGATCTGCACCAGGCGCTTGACCCCGGCGGCCTTGGCCTGCTCGGCGACCGTCTTGGCGCCCATGACATGCAAGGTCTGGAATTGCTGTCGGCCGGCCTCGAACAGCACGCCGACCAAGTTCACCGCGGCTTCCGCGCCGTCCAGCGCCCGGGCGACCGAGTCGACGTTGCGCAGATTGGCCTGCACCACCTCGATCTGGCCGACATCGCCCAGCATCCGCATCTTGTAGGCCAGGTTGGGGTTGCGCACCGCGACGCGGACCCGGTGGCCCGCCTTGGCGAGCTGCCTAACGACCTGGCCGCCGACGAAGCCGGAGCCGCCGAACACCGTGACCAGACCCTGCATGTTCTACCTCGTCCTAAACCCGTGGTCGGGGGATAGACGAGAGCGAGCCCATTCGCAATGAAATGCGCAACTAAGCGATTGACGGGATCAGAACCTTTGCATAAACGTCCCGGCCTCGCGGCGATCCACGGATTGCCTTGCGGGCCCAGGTGGCGGAATTGGTAGACGCGCTGGCTTCAGGTGCCAGTGACTGTAAGGTCGTGGAGGTTCGAGTCCTCTCCTGGGCACCACCCCCTACCAACCTTCGCGAGAAGGTCGGGGTGGCGCCGAACGAAAACCCGGCATCACAAGTTGAGTTTCACCCGCTTGGGGGGTTGAGACGGGCTGGCGGTCGCGGCGCCCAGGCGTTAGATATCCTGTTCATCCGGCCGACAGGGTCGGCGCCCCATATTCAGGCGTGTCGGGAAATTCGGGCGTCCGCGCGACGAAACCGAGGCGCGGAGACCACGAGACTTGGCCAACTTCCTGCATGAAGGCGATCTGCCGGGCGACGTCTTCGCCGGCGCGACCGCCATCGCCATCGATTCCGAGACCATGGGCCTGCGGCTGGGCCGCGACCCGCTGTGCGTCATCCAGCTGTCGTCGGGCGACGGCGACGCCCATGTGGTGCGCCTGGATCGCTCGACCTATGACGCGCCCAACCTCAAGCGCCTGCTGACCGATCCGGCGGTTGTGAAGCTCTTTCACTTCGGCCGCTTCGACATCGCCATGTTCCTGTTGCACCTGGGTGTCATGACGGCGCCCGTGTATTGCACCAAGATCGCCAGCAAGCTGGCCCGCACCTACACCGACCGCCATGGCCTCAAGGACGTGACGCGCGAACTGGTCGGGGTCGAGCTGTCCAAGGTCCAGCAGAGCTCGGACTGGGGTGCGGCGACGCTGTCGCCCGAGCAGTTGGCCTATGCCGCCTCCGACGTGCTGCATCTTCATGCCCTGCGCGAGCGGCTGAACGCCATGCTGGTCCGCGAGGGCCGCATGGACCTGGCCAACGCCGCCTTCGACTATCTTCCCCACCGCGCGGCCCTCGACCTGGCCGGCTGGGAAGATGTCGACATCTTCGCCCACACCTAAGGACGAAGCATGACCACCCTTGACGCGGACCGGGGCGCATACAGGCGGGACCTAAGCCGTTGGCGCAATCGCTCGCGTCGCGTGCGGCTGGCCCGGGTCCTGTTGCCGATCGCCATCCTGGCGATTCTCGCCAGCGTTGGCGGCCAGGTGGCCTGGCGCAGCTTCACCGGCGGGGACCGCCGACCGGCCGAGAGCAAGGCGCAGATTCGCATGATCTCGCCGCGCTTCCAGGGCCAGTCCAGCGACGGCCGGCCCTTCCTGATTACCGCCCGCTCGGCGGTGCGCGACGAGGCCGACCTCAAGCGCGTGTTCCTCGACGCCCCGACCCTGACACTGGGCGTCGGCAGCCCCGTCCCGACCCGCTCGACGGCCGATCGGGGGATCTATCGCGAGGATACACTGAAGCTCCAGCTGTTCGGCAATGTTCGCATGGACGACGGGGCCGGCTACCGCTTCGCCTCGAACGAGGCGATGGTCGACACGCGCACCGGAAACATCACCGGCGAAACCACGCTGAACGGCGAAGGCCCAACTGGACAGGTGCAATCCAACGCCTACTCCGTATATGACAAGGGCGACCGTATCGTCTTCCGGGGCGGCGTGAAGACGCGGCTCGATCGCAAGACGGGCGAGGCGGCCCCAGAATAGATGAGGACGTGGTTGATGAATCGATGGATGGCGCCGGCGGTGATCGCCCTCAGCCTCGCGGGGACCAGCCTTTCGGGCGGCGTCGCCCTGGCGCAGGTCGGATCCAACAGTTCCAGCGCGCCGGTCGATATCTCCGCCGACGAGCAGGAAGTCATCACCAGCCAGTGCAAGACCATCTTCCGAGGCTCGGTCGAGGTTCTGCAGGACAAGTCCCGCATGCGCGCCGCGACGATGACGGTATTCAATCGCCGCAAGACGCCGGGCAAGACCTCGACGGGTCCGGGTCCAGGCGGCAATGCCGACTGCGGCGACGTGGATCACGTCGTGGCCGACGGCAATGTGTTCTACGTGACGCCCGAACAGACCGTGCGCGGCGACCACGCCGTCTACGACTACGCCACCGACACCATCGTGGTGACCGGCGACGTCGTGGCTGTCCAGGGCCAGGATGTGGCGCGCGGCGACCGCATGACCATCAAGACCAAGACCAATGACGTGAAGATGGAATCCAACGCCACGGGTCGCGGCAAGACCCGCGTGCGCGCGGTGATCTATCCCGACCAGAACAAAAAGCCCGCCGTCGCTAAGCCGTAGGATCAAATGGCGTTCACGATGCAATATCTGGGGGCCGACAAGACGGCCGGCGACGGCCTTTTCGTCGATGCGATCGGCAAGTCGTTCGGCGATCGTCCGGTCGTCAAGAGCGTGTCGCTGACCCTCAAGCGCGGCGAGGTCGCGGGCTTGCTGGGCCCCAACGGCGCGGGCAAGACCACCTGTTTCTACATGATCACCGGCTTGGTCGCCGCAGACTACGGCTCGATCTTCCTGGACGGCGAGGACATCACCGGCCAGCCGATGTTCCAACGGGCCCGCATGGGTGTCGGCTACCTGCCCCAGGAAGCCTCGATCTTTCGCGGCATGACCGTCGAGCAGAACGTCATGGCCGTGGTCGAGATGCGCCAGAAGAACCAGCGCCAGGCCCGCGAGCAGGTGACCAGCATCCTGGAAGAGCTGCGCATCACCCACATCCGCAAGTCGCCGGCCGTCGCCCTGTCGGGCGGAGAGCGGCGCCGGGTGGAAATCGCCCGCGCGCTGGCCAGCGAGCCGTCGTTCATGCTGCTGGACGAGCCCTTCGCCGGCATCGATCCCCTGGCGATCGCCGACATCCGCGAGGTCATCGGCTATCTGAAGGGCCGCGGCATCGGCATACTGATCACCGACCACAATGTCCGCGAGACGCTGGACATCATCGACCGCGCCTCGATCATCCATGCTGGCGAGGTGCTGTTCGAAGGCTCTCCCCAGGAGATCGTCGACAATCCCGAAGTGCGCCGGGTTTACCTGGGCGACAGTTTCGCCGAGCGCGGCTAGGCATATCCTGCGGCCCGCGACCCCGCGATGGTCGGGGCGGACGGCGATCCGGTCCTAAGGATCGCGTTCACCAATGCCGTGTCCGACACGCATTCGGGCCTCTCGGACAAGAAAACCGACGATATCTCGGGACGAGATGGTCGCAGCGGCACGCTTTTTGCTGACGTTGGCGCCCCGTTAACCAGACTGCTCTTCAATGGTGATCGACACCGGTTCGATTTGCCCAGGAGGGCGCCTTGGCTCTCGGCCACAGATTGGAGCTTCGACAAGGCCAAGGCCTCGTCATCACGCCGCAGCTTCAGCAGGCCATCAAGCTGCTGCAGTTGTCGAACCTCGAACTCGACGCCTTCGTCGAGGCCGAGCTCGAGCGTAATCCCCTGCTCCAGCGCGAAGATGGCCCAGTCGAGGCCGAGCGCGCGTCCGAAGCCCCCGAAGGCGCGACCGAGAACCTCGGCCTGGACTCGGTGTCCGACAGCGCCGCCAGCGGCCAGATGGACGCCACGCCCGACGACGTCTCGCCCGGCGAGCGCGCCACCGGCGATGGCCCAGACTCGGAAAATGGAGCCGAGCAGGCCGGCGGGGCCATCGACTGGTCGCGCACCGGCGGCGGCGGCAATTTCGAGAGCGACGACAATTACGAAAGCGCCCTTACCCGGCCCCCGACCCTGACCGAGCACCTGACCGGCCAGCTGTCGGTGGCGGGTCTCTCCCCCGCCCAGAACGTGGTGGCCCGGGTGCTGATCGACGCGGTGGACGAGACCGGCTATCTGCGCGCCGACCTCGGTGAGGTGGCCGAGCGCCTGGGCTGCGAGCTTGCCTTCGTCGAAGGGGTTCTGGGCGCCCTTCAGGGCTTCGAGCCAGCCGGCGTCCTGGCCCGCGATGTGCGCGAGTGCCTGGCCCTGCAGCTGAAGGACGTCAATCGCTACGACCCCTGCATGGCCGCCCTGCTGGACAATCTGGACCTGCTGGCCAAGCGCGACATGAATGGCCTGCGCAAGATCTGCGGCGTCGACGACGAGGACCTGCGCGAAATGATCGCCGAGATCCGCGCCCTGACCCCCCGCCCCGGCGCGGCTTTCCACTCCGACCCGCCCCAGACCCTGGTGCCCGACGTCCATGTGCGTGAGACGCCCGGGGGCCTGTGGCATGTCGAGCTCAACACCGACACCCTCCCCAAGGTGCTGGTCGACCAGCGCTACCACGCCCGGGTCAGCAAGGGCGCGCGCAGCGACCAGGAAAAGAGCTTCGTCTCCGACTGTTTCGCCACCGCCAACTGGCTGGTAAAAAGCCTGGACCAGCGGGCCAAGACCATCCTCAAGGTCTCCAGCGAGATCGTCCGCCAGCAGGACGGCTTCCTCGCCTACGGCGTCGAGCACCTGCGGCCGCTGAACCTCAAGACCGTCGCCGACGCCATCG
The DNA here is from genome assembly GCF_049896225.1 of Caulobacter sp. DWR3-1-2. Classification (NCBI taxonomy): domain Bacteria; kingdom Pseudomonadati; phylum Pseudomonadota; class Alphaproteobacteria; order Caulobacterales; family Caulobacteraceae; genus Caulobacter; species Caulobacter sp. DWR3-1-2. Next base: position 385,592 of record NZ_JAFCTW010000004.1, read on the forward strand.
GCATGCACGAGAGCACCGTCAGCCGGGTGACCTCCAACAAGTACATGGCCACCCCGCGCGGGGTGTTCGAGCTGAAATACTTCTTCACCTCGGCCATCCAGGCCACCGAGGGCGGCGAGGCCCATTCGGCCGCCAGCGTCCGCCACAAGATCAAGGGCCTGGTCGAGGCCGAGCGCAGCGAAGCCGACGTCCATTCCGACGACGCCATCGTCGAGATCCTCAAGGGGGCCGGCGTCGACATCGCCCGCCGCACCGTGGCCAAGTACCGCGAGGCCCTGCGAATTCCCTCCTCGGTCGAGCGTCGACGGCTGATCAAGGAAACCGCGTAAAAAGGATCGATGGCGCATAGCCACGAAGGCCGCGCTCTGCGTTTCTAGAGACGCGACCAAAGGCGAAGCATGACGACCCAGAGTTTGTCCGACGTGATCGAGGGGTTTGGCGAGGACACACGCCCCGTTCTGACCGTCGGCCAGATGCTGGAGCAGTTCGATAGCCGCGCCTTCGGGGCCATGCTGTTCGTGTTCGGACTGCTCAACTGCCTGCCCCTGCCGCCAGGCTCCTCGACCATCCTCAGCCTGCCGATCTTGCTGCTGGCCCCGCAGATCGCCTGGGGCTCGGATATTCCATGGCTGCCGCGCAAGCTGGTTCACCATCCCCTGAAACGCGACGACCTGCGAGGCCTGTTCCGTAGGCTGACGCCGATCGTCCGGCGGATGGAGCTGGTCACCCGCCCGCGCCTGGAGATGTTGTTCGCGCCGGCCGGCGAGCGGATGATCGGCGTGGTCTGCACCCTGCTGGCCATGGTGCTGGTGCTGCCGATCCCCCTGGGCAACCTCGCGCCGGGCGCGACGGTGGCGGTGCTGTCTCTGGCCCTGCTGCAGCGTGACGGCCTGCTGGCCTTGGCGGGCTATCTGATGGCGGCGGTCAGCGTCGGCCTGCTGGTGCTCAGCGCCGGTGTCGTCATGGCTGCGGTCGAACGCCTGCTAGACATGTTTTCAGGGCTGTTTTAAGTCGCCTTGGCGGCGCTTGACACCACGTCAGGACAGGCGCGTTGTTACCGCATGCAAGTCCAAATCTCCGGCAAGCATGTCGACGTTGGCGAGGCTCTGCGAGCGCGAGTCTCCGACGAAATCACCCTGAGCATCGGTAAGTATTTTGATCGCGGCGGCGACGCCGAAGTGATCATCAGCAAGGAGGGCTACGCCTTCCGGGTCGATTGCTCGGTCAAGCTGGCTTCGGGTCAGCAACTGATCAGCCACGGGTCGGGAGGAGACGCACACGCGGCCTTCGACGCCGCCCTGGCCAAGATCGAAACGAGGGTTAGGCGCTACAAACGACGATTGAAAAGCCACTCCATCGCCGCCAACGCCAAGGCGGCCGAAAACGCGGCGATGTACGTGCTGCGGGCCCCCGAAGACGACGATGCCGACGAGGACGACTGGAGTAGCGAGGACGACCATCCCGCCGGCGCGCCGGCCGCGATGATCATCGCCGAGAGCCAGGGCTCCCTGAAGACGATGACCGTTTCCATGGCGGTCATGGAACTGGACTTGACCGAGTCCCAGGCAATCGTGTTTAGGAACGCCGCACACGACGGATTGTCAGTGGTCTATCGGCGGCCAGACGGAAATATTGGCTGGATCGATCCCGAACGGACGCAGGTGAAGGCCCCCGCGCTGAACGGACACGGGCCAGCCGCAAGCTGACAGAACCTCGGGTTCGTTGGTGCGTTTCGGAAGGTCCGCATTTTGCCGAATCTCTCGGAACGACGGCTCGGTGCGACCGATAACGAAGCGAGCTGGCGGCCATGACGATCGGCGATCTACTGGATCCAGGCGCAGTGATCCTGCGGGTCAGCGCCTCCAACAAGCGTCAGGTCTTGGGCGTCATCGCCGACGTTGCCGCCCGCGTCCTGGGCGTCGACGCCGGTGAGGCGCTCGAGGGCCTGATCGATCGTGAGACGGCCGGTTCGACCGGCGTAGGCCAGGGCGTGGCTATTCCCCATGCGCGCGTGAAGGGCCTGGACCGGGTTCGCGCGGTGTTCATGCGCCTGGAGACGCCGGTGGCGTTCGGGTCGGTGGACGACAAGCCCGTGGACCTGCTGGTCACCCTTTTCGCCCCCGCCGACGCCGACTCCAGCCACCTGAGGGCCCTGGCCCGGGTGTCGCGACTGATGCGCCAGCCCGAGACGCGGCAACAACTGCGCCAAGCGCGCTCGGCCGACGCGGTGTATCTGCTGCTAGCCCCGGCGCAGGAGAGCAAGCCGACGGCGGCTTGAGGGGCGGTTGCGAGCGCCCAAATTTGTCTGTAAAAGGCTATACTTCCAAAACTTGGTCAGCGGCCCTGGAAGCTCACTTCGATGATCAGAACACTTCTTCTTGCTTCGAGTGTAGCGCTCGCACTCGGCGCATCCGCTAGGGCTCAAATTCCACAGACCGAGCCGCTGGCTGAGGGCCGCCCGTGTACCTCTAGCGATCTTGTGGGTCTTTGGGAAAGCCGGGTCGTTACACCAAATTCGACCACGAAGGCGTTGTCTAAATGGATTTCGCTAGACTACATGCGTTTTTCGCCTGACGGAAAGATGATGTATTACGGCGCGGGAAAACCCGAGGCTGACATCCAAAAGATTCAAAAGAACCTCGACCAATATGATGCCGTAGATGGCGTCAACTATGATGGCAGGGTATTTACTCCTGGTTTCCTCTTAATCACCCGAGATGGACAACCCTTCCAGGGCTTCACCTGCACCATGGTGGACGCTGCACAGGGCGAGCCAACGATGATCTTGAGCCAGTTGAGGGGGATGGCGCCTTTGAGGCGTTTGCAGCGTCGACTCGATTAGGCGCGCCGCTCCCAAACCGACCCAGATGTCTCTCGGGTCGGCTCGGAACTTACCGACGGGGGCTAATGCACCGAGACCGGCGCCAGCTCGTGCGCCAGGGCGGCGGCCACGGCGGAGTCCTTGTCGGTCAGCACGGCCAGGCGGGCGCCGTCGGCGCGGAACACGGCGTAGAGCGTCTGGTCGGGCGACAGGTCAAAGTCGCTGACCCCGTCCGGCGCGTCCTCGAGGATTTCCGCCGCCTTGATGGGCCGCACATAGACCAGGTCGGGCGCGCCAAGCGCCGCGAAGGCTTCGGCGGAGAAGAACGGGGTATGGGGGTCAGGTGTCATTAAGACCAACTCCTTTGAAAATGGGAACGCCCCGCGACGCAGGTCGGTTCAGACCGCGCGCTGGAACGAGTGCCGGAAAGGTCAGCCGACCGACCGGATGGGAATGCGGCGAACCAGCCGTTCAGGCTCCGGCCGGGCGAGATCGACATGCAGCAAGCCATGCTCGAGCGTGGCGGCCGTGACCTCCATGCCGTCGGCCAGCACGAAGGTGCGCAGGAAGCCCCGCGCCGCGATGCCGCGATGCAGATAGGCGCGGTCGGTCTCGGACTTGCCGTCCGCCTCGCGCCGTCCGGCGACCACCAACTGGCCGCCTTCGACGGTGACATGCAACTGATCGGGCGAGAAGCCAGCGACCGCCAGGGTGATACGCACCCCGCCGTCGTCAGACTGCTCGACATTGTAGGGCGGATAGCTTTCGGCGGCGGCCTTTGCCGCGCGCTCGATCAGGTCTCGAGTGTGTTCGAAGCCCAGCAGGAAGGGGCTGTCGAACAGGATGGCGCGGGTCATCGCGAAGTCCTCGCTCAAGCGACTTCGTGCGCGAGAACCAGGCCCGGGATCGGCGCCCCGCCTCGCGACGTCCAGCTTAGGTGGCGATGGGCGACGGTGGGTTCAAGAGCCGTAAGCGCCTGCCCCCGTGGGACCCCACAGGGGGAGGGCGCACCGAAGAGGTCTGGTGGGGTTTGATGGGTCAAGGGGGCGGCGAAGCCCCACCCACCACTTGGTGGTCCCCCCTCCCCATTAAGGGGAGGGAAAGAACCTGTGCTAATTCAGTAGCTTTCGTCGTGGCGCTTGATCGCCGTACGGATGATCTCGGCGGTTTCTTCCAGGTCGGCCCAGCCGCTGATCTTGGTCGACTTGCCCTTTTCCAGGTCTTTATAGTGCTGGAAGAAGTGGGCGATCTGCTCGGTGAGGATCACCGGCAGGTCGCGCCAGCTGTTCACGCCCGTATAGAAGGGGTGGAGCTTGTCGACCGGCACGGCCAGGATCTTTTCGTCCGAACCGGCTTCATCGACCATCATCAGGGTGCCGATCGGGCGGCAGCGGATGATCGCGCCCGGCACCACCGGGGTCGGACCCACCACCATGATGTCGGCGGGATCGCCGTCGTCCGCCAGGGTGTGGGGAATGAAGCCGTAATTGGCCGGATAGAACATCGCCGTGTGCAGGAAGCGATCGACCATCAGGGCGCCGCTGGCCTTGTCGATCTCATATTTCACCGGCTCGCCGCCTTGCGGGATCTCGATGACGGCGTTGAGGTCATAGGGCGGGTTCACGCCGGTGGCGATCTTGGAGAGGTCCATTGTGACTCTTCTTTGGGATTTAGGTCCGCTGGAGAGGCGGCCTGCGCGGGCGACTGTATAGGCCACAAATGTTGCGGTGCGGAAGCCGTTACGGCGATGGATGCGGCCAGGCTCGTTATCTACACTGAATTCATGATCTTTCGCCGCCTCCTCATGATCTTGCTGATCACCGCCCTGGCGCCGGCCGTCGCCGCAGCGCAGGCCGAGGATTGGCATGTGAAGCTCCGGGCCCAAGCGGGCCTGTCCGCGAGCAGCGCGAAAGGCGAGGTCCGGATCTTCAACGAAGCCCGGCTCGCTGGCGGTGGCGAGACCAGTCTGGTGGCGCGTCGCGAGGGCAAGGGCCGCTGGACGGTGTCGCGCGTGATGAGCTTTCTCACTACCGAGGAGCACCACTGGCGTCTTACCGCGCTGGAAGGGGCGGCGCTGGATGTCGCGCTCGACGATCCCGCCGTCCTCGTCGAGACGCCTGCCCCTACAGACCACTATTATTGTCTGGATCCGCCGTCGACCCAGCTGAACATCCATTGGCGCGGCCGGGCGGGGGGGATCTCGAAGGACTGTGAGACGTGGGGCGCGCTCGCGCGGGCTCAGGCGCTCCTGACGGAGGGTCACGAGTAGGGACTTCCAACCGCGCAAACATCGCGCTATATAGCTCCTACATCGTCCGTCAGCGCTGATAGCGCTTTCGAGCGGCGGCCCGAAAGGCTGCCGCTTTTTCTTTGGCCGCTCGCCAGCTAGGCTTTAGCCAGCAAGGTTTTGGGCGGCCGCCAGTGAGTTGAGAGACCCTTTGCGCGGCAAGACGCAAGAAGACCGTAGTCTGATCGAACTGCTCGATCCCGTGGCCGATTCCGTCGGCTACGAACTGGTGCGCCTGCGCCTAATGGGCGGGGCCGAACAGCGCCGGCTGCAGATCATGGCCGAGCGGCCTTTGCTCGAAGATGGCAGCGGCGGCGACATGAACGTCGAGGACTGCGCCAAGCTGTCGCGCGCCATCTCCGAAGTGATGGACGCCGCCGACCCGATCAGCGGCGAATACACCCTGGAAGTCTCCAGCCCCGGCGTCGATCGCCCCCTGACCCGGCTGAAGGACTTCGACACCTATGCCGGCCTGGAGGTCCGCCTCGAGCTGGACCGCGTCGCCGAGGGCCGCAAGCGCTTCAAGGGCGAACTGGCCGGCGTCGAGGATGGCCAGGTGGGCCTGAACATCGAGGGCGAGGACGACACCACCGTCTATTTCCCGTTCGACTGGATCGTCGACGCCAAGCTGGTGCTGACGGACCAACTGATGAAGCGGGGCGCCGACCAGCGCGCCGCCCGCGTCGGCGAAGGCGCTGACGCCGACAACGAAGACCTCGGCGACGACGCCGAAGACGACATTGACCTGTCCGAAAGTGAAGAGGACTGACCATGGCCATCGGCATTTCCGCCAACCGCCTCGAGCTGCTGCAAATCGCCGACGCCGTCGCGCGCGAAAAAGGCATCGAGAAGGAAGTCGTCATCGAGGCGATCGAGGACGCTCTGCAAAAGGCGGCCCGGGCCCGTTACGGCGCCGAGCACGATATCCGGGTGAAGATCGACACCAAGACCGGCGAGACCAGCCAGAAGCGGGTCATCGAGGTCGTGGCTGATGACTTCGAGCTGGAAGGCGAGATCGGCAAGGTCCAGCTGTCGTCGGCCAGGCGCACCTGGCGCGACGCCGAGGTGGGCAAGATCTACGAGGAAGATCTGCCGCCGTTCGAGATCGGCCGCGTCCAGACCCAGATGGCCCGCCAGGTCGTCATGCATAAGGTCCGCGAAGCCGAGCGCGAGCGCCAGTACGACGAGTACAAGGATCGCGCCGGCGAGATCGTCAATGGCAGCGTCAAGCGCGTCGAATACGGCAACGTGATCGTTGACCTCGGCCGCGGCGAAGGCATCATGCGCCGCGACCAGTCGATCCCGCGCGAGAACTTCAACGTCGGTGACCGCATCCGCGCCTACATCTACGACGTCCGTCGCGAGACCAAGGGCCCGCAGATCATGCTGTCGCGCGCCCACGGCGGCTTCATGGCCAAGCTGTTCGCGCAGGAAGTGCCGGAAGTCTATGACGGCGTCATCGAGATCCGCGCCGTGGCCCGCGACCCGGGCTCGCGCGCCAAGATGGCCGTGATCTCCAACGACAGCAGCATCGACCCCGTTGGCGCCTGCGTCGGCATGCGCGGCTCGCGCGTCCAGGCCGTTGTGGCCGAGCTGCAGGGAGAGAAGATCGACATCATCCAATGGTCCGAGGACGAAGCGACCTTCATCGTCAACGCCTTGGCCCCGGCCGAGGTGTCCAAGGTCGTGATGGACGAGGAAGACGAGCGCGTCGAAGTCGTGGTGCCAGATGAGCAGCTGTCGCTGGCCATCGGCCGTCGCGGCCAGAACGTTCGACTCGCCTCGCAGCTGACCGGCTGGCAGATCGACATCATGACGGAGGCCCAGGAGAGCGAGCGCCGTCAGAAGCAGTTCACCGAGACCACCGCCCTGTTCCAGGAAGCCCTGGACGTCGACGAGGTCATCGCCCAGCTGCTGGTCACCGAAGGCTTCGCCACGGTGGAAGACGTCGCCTATGTCGAGCCGCACGAAATCGCCGCCATCGAAGGCTTCGACGACGAGACGGCCGAGGAGCTTCAGACTCGGGCCCGCGAATATCTCGACAAGGAAGCCGCGGCGCTCAACGCCAAGCGCGTCGCGCTGGGCGTTGAGGACGGCGTGCTGGAGGTCGAAGGCGTCACCTTGCCCATGGCCGTGGCCTTGGGCGAAGGCGACGTGAAGTCGGTCGAGGACCTGGCCGGCCTGATCCCCGACGACCTGCGTGGCTGGTTCGAGACCAAGGACGGCGAACGCACCCGCGAAGCTGGCATTCTCGACAGCTTCAACCTGTCGCCGGAAGACGCCGAGGCGCTGATCATGCGCGCCCGCGTCTTAATGGGCTGGGTCGAGGCTCCGCCGGAGCCGGAATATATCGAAGAAGAGGTCGAAGACGCGGGCGAAGCGCCGGCCGAGGCCTCGGACGAGATCACCGAAGACGCTGAGCCGGCTGAAGAGACCGAGGACGCGACTGACGACGAGACCAAGGAAGACTAGAAACTTCCGTTTCCCCGACGAAGGTCGGGGCCCAGGTGAAAGCCCATGAGCCTCTCAGGGTGAATCTGGGTCCCGGCCGGAGCTTATCCTCGGGCGCGCTTGCGCGACCCGCAGGCCGGGAAGCGGTTGATGACGAGCATTGATGACAGAGCCCGACGCCCCCAAGACCCACGCCGAAGCTTCGCGCCAGCGCAAGGACATCGTCCTGGGCGAGGCGACCGACGAGGCGCGCCTGGTGCGGTTCGTGATCGGTCCCGACGGGGCGGTCGTGCCCGACGTGGCGCGCAAGCTGCCGGGTCGCGGCATGTGGGTGGACGCCACGCGCGAGGCGGTGACCCTGGCGGCCAAGAAGGGCCTGTTTTCGCGCTCGGCCAAGACAAAGCTGTCGGCTCCGGCCGACCTGGCCGACCAGGTGGAGCAACTGCTGGTTCGGCGCGTTCTCGACGGGCTGGGTCTTGCACGGCGCGGCGGAAACATTATCTCGGGCTTCGAAAAGGTCTGCTCGGCCCTGGCGTCGGGCAAGACCGCTTGGCTCATCGAGGCGTCAGACAGCGCCGCCGACGGCCGGCGAAAGATTCTCACCGCCGCCTACAAGGCCCCGAACGACCCGAAAATCCTCGGTATGTTCTCATCCGACGAATTGGGTTTGGCCTTGGGCGGGGAGAATGTGATACACACGGCGCTTCTTGCCGGGCGCGGCACTGATCGCTGGACATTGGATGTCGAGCGGTTATCAGGCTTCCGCCCACTCTCCCCTCCGAGTTGGTCGGCGAGTTGGCGTGAGGAGCCTTGAGATAAGGGCCCGGAAACGCGCTTCCTTTGGGAGGTACGTCCAGGCCCCGTTCTCATATGGATCTAACGGTTTTGGCCAGCCTCAGCTGGCGGAAGTACAAGCGAGCGCATGAGCGACGAGAACGATAACGGTCGGCCTGGTTCCAACCCCGGGGGCAGAGCGCCCATAACGCTGAAGCCCCGCCAGGGGTCTGTCAGCGCCGGTGTAGTGAAGCAGAGCTTCAGCCACGGCCGCACCAAGACGGTGGTGGTTGAAACCAAACGCGTGCGTCCGCACGCGGCTCCGGCAGGCAACCTCGCCGCGCCGTCCTCGGCCGAGCGTCACAACGCCGCGCCGCGTCAGCAGTCTTCCGGCGGTGGCGGCTCTTCGGCTGGCGGCCTGTCGCAAGGCGAGATGCTGGCCCGTCAGCGCGCCATCGAGGCCGCTCGCGAACATCAGGAACGTCAAGCCGGCGAACGCCGCGCCGCCGAGGCTCGCGCCACGGCCGCCGAGGCCGCCGCGAGCGAAACCGCCGCTAAGGCCGCCGCGACCGCCAAGGTCGCCGCGACGCCGACTCCTGCTCCGGAGGCGCCTGCGGCTCCGGTCGCCGCCGCTCCGGTCGCGCCCACCCCGGTCGCCCCCACCCCGGTCGCCCGCGTGGTCGCCGCGCCTGCTGCTCCGGCTCCGACGGCCGCCGCGGCTCCTGCTCCGGCCTCGGCTCCCGCAGCGCCGCGCG